>NZ_JAPPRG010000002.1:2142762-2447800 GCF_026672515.1 Novosphingobium sp. SL115
GCCGCCTTTGATTGCCATAGAAAATGATTTGGTCGGGGAAAGAGGATTCGAACCTCCGGCCCCTGCCTCCCGAAGACAGTGCTCTACCAGGCTGAGCTATTCCCCGACCGATCAACAACCGGTCACCCGGCTGCAAGGCAGGCGCGCCCTATACGAGGCAGTTTTCGTACTGGCAAGCGGCCTTTTGAAATCTTTTGCAAAATCTGGAAGTAGTCAAATTCTACAAAGGTTTAGGCGACGTTTCGCCATGCTGGCTCGGATGCGTCGCGCGTATTGGCGGCGCCGGTGGTGGTGAAACGCTGTACCAGCGACTTCATCGAATTTGCTTCCCGCTGAAGGCTGTGAGCCGCCGCCGTGCTTTCTTCGACCATGGCGGCGTTTTGCTGGGTGACCTGTTCGATCCGGGTAAAGGATTCGCTGACCGTGCGCAGTTCTCCAGCCTGCTGGTTCGCATCCGACGAAATGGCGCTGAGTGCGCCGCCGATGGTGTTCACCTGCTGCACGATATCGCGCAGCTTGTCGCCAGTTTCGCTGACTAGCGTCACCCCGCGCCCGACCTGTTCTGAAGACGAAGTTATTAGTGCCTTGATATCGTGCGCTGCATCGGCGGACCGCTGCGCAAGGGCGCGCACTTCATTGGCAACCACGGCAAAGCCTTTGCCAGCGTCACCCGCACGGGCGGCTTCGACGCCGGCATTCAGCGCGAGTAGGTTGGTCTGGAACGCGATACCATCGATGATGGTGATGATCTGTGCGATCTCGCTGGACGATTGTTCAATGGCCTGCATGGCGTCAATCGCGCGTTCTACCACTTCGCCGCCAATTTCTGCATCGCGCTGCGCTTGCGTGATCGAACGGTTTACATCGCCGGCAGCGCCCGCAGTCACTTCGATCCGGTTGGTCAGGCGCTGAGTGGCGTTGCTGTTCTGTTCAAGCGAACTGGCCTGTTCTTCGGTGCGACGGGCAAGGTCATCCGCTGCGGTCCTGATTTCATCAGACCCGTTGTTGATCTGGCTGACGGAACCGAGCATTCGCGAAACGATCTCGTCCAAATCTGCGACGGCTGAATTGAAACTGATACGCAGGCTTTCATAGCTTGGCGGGAATGCGGTTGTTATCCGGTCGGCCAGGTTGCCTTGTGCCAGCGTTTCCAGCCGCAAGCCTATGGTGTCGATCACCTGTCGCTGTTCAGCCTCGACCATCGCGCGCTGGGTGGCGACTGCGCGTTCGGCCAGTTCCTGCGCCTGCCGGGCTTGTGCCTGACGGATGACAAGCAGTTCAAGCTGATGACAAAGCACCACGAGCGCCCCGGTTTCAACCACCACAACAATTGCGTGCAGCACGACACGGGCAAAATCGGCTCCGTCGGGATAGACCAGCGATGGGGCAAGAAAGTTGGTCAGGAGGTGATGCGCGGCAGTGGCGAGGGCGCCGGTCAGCACCGGTCGCCAATCGGCCAGCACCACAAGGATAGCCAGCGCGGCAAAGAAGGTCATGTGCAGATCCAGCATGAACGGACTGCCCGCCCATTGATAGAGCCAGATCATCGGGAACGATGTGACGGCCAGTGCCATGGCGCTGCGCGTGGGAGTGTCCGCCCGGTCCTGCAAGACCAGCATTGCAGGGATTGAGGTCGTCAACAAAGCCAGAATGACAGGCATCCAGCCTGCACTGGCCCAGATCGCTCCGATGGCTGTGATTCCGAAACAGGCGGCGCAAATCGCTGCAAGCAGCCGCAGCCCGTTTCGGCGCAGGATTGTCAGGTCATCCATCGAGTGTGCTCGCATTTGTGCAAAGTGTTTCAGGCAGACGAATTGCTAGTGCCCCGTCCAGCAGGGCACGCCAGCCAAGGCTGGTGTCCGCCTTCACCAGAATTACGCCGCCGTCCGGTCCCGGCCCTGCTACCGCGGCGCCATGGGCCAGCGCCCAGGCAAGCGGACCCTTTGCGGTTCCGACGAGCGGCACAACCAGCGTCGCAGCGTCTCGCCTTGGCGCGAGTGCCGATATTGCCAGTGTGGCTACCAGCAGTATGGCCTGAGCGTGCAATAGAGTGCGCGTGGTCCAAAACGGATGGCGGACGTGTTCCATTGCCGTCCTATCGGCCATCAGGGATTTTGATTTCAGGTGCGCGACCGTCCGTGCAAATCCTTAGAGAGAGAAGGCGGAGCGGTGAATGTCGTGGCGCTTTCAGACAGCGACAGTTAGACGACGTAGCCATGTCCGAATCTCTTTCCAGCGTCCCTCACTACGAACAGCAATATCTCAATCTGATGCGACAGATCTGGGAGCAGGGGGATGAACGGATTGACCGCACCGGCGTTGGCACGCGGTCGGTTTTCGGTGCGCAACTGCGGTTTGATCTGTCAGATGGGCGCATGCCGCTGTTGACTACGAAACGCGTTTTCTGGAAAACCGCGACACGCGAACTTCTATGGTTCCTTACCGGCGATACCAACATCCGTGCCTTGTGCGCGCAGGGTGTAGAAATCTGGACCGACTGGCCGCTCGACCGTTATCGCAAGGCTAGTGGTGACGATATTTCGCGCACCGATTTTTCCGCCCGGATCGTGGACGACGCCGCCTTTGCCGCGCAGTGGGGCGATCTTGGGCCGGTTTATGGCAAGCAGTGGGTGAACTGGCCGATTTATGAACCAGCAGGCGATGGGCTGTTTCGCCAGCGCGCATCGGGTGTGAATCAGGTGGCCGATGTGGTGCAGTCGCTGCGCATCAATCCCGGCAGCCGCCGCCACATTGTGGAAGGCTGGAACGTGGCAGAGATTGACCAGATGGCGCTACCGCCGTGCCACAAAACCTACCAGTTTCACGTTGCCGGAAACCGCCTGAACGGCGTGTTGTATCAGCGTAGCTGCGATGTCGCGCTGGGCTTGCCGTTCAACTTGTGGGGCGCGGCATTGTTCATCCGTATGCTGGCGCAGCAGTGCGATCTGGAGTCGGGCGAACTGGTGTGGATGGGGGGTGACACGCACCTGTACCTTAACCATGCCGATCTGGTGCAAGCGCAAATTGAGCGGGAACCGGCCGGCGATCCACGCCTTGTCATCACACGGCGGCCCGATAGTATCTTTGGCTACCGGATCGAGGATTTCGAGGTGACCGGATACGCACCGCAGGGGCATTTGTCGGCACCTGTCGCAGTCTGAAAGCCCTGATTGACTCGGCAATGCGTGTGAAATAAAATAACATGCGTTTGTAACTTTGCATCAGTATGACTTTTGCATATGCAAAGGGTGATTCGATGCGGGAGAGTCGAGATGCAGGTGCTTGAAGCATGACAGACCGGCAATCTGCTGGCCGGGGTTCTGGCGGCAATTCGCGCGGCAATCTACCTAGGCTGGAACTGCATGTGCCCGAACCGAAATTCCGCCCCGGCGATAGGGTGGATTACTCGCATCTGGAAATTCCACCGGCAGGTTTGCAACCACGCCCGGACGAACAGTGCCCTGCTGTGCAAACGCATCCGCTATGTCTTGATCTGGTGCGGGTGCTGGATGAAGACCATCGCGCGACTGGTCCATGGGATCCCAAGCTGGACGCCGACACTTTGCGCCGGATGCTGCGCATCATGGCGATGACGCGTGCGTTTGATGACCGGATGTATCGTGGACAACGGCAGGGCAAGACCAGCTTCTACATGAAATGCACAGGCGAGGAGGCGACATCGGTTGCCCCGGCCATGGCGCTGGCCGACGATGACATGGTGTTCCCCAGCTATCGGCAGCAGGGCATCCTGATCGCGCGCGGTTATCCGAGTCGTCGAGATGATAAACCAGATCTACTCCAACCGCGCCGACAAGCTGAAAGGGCGCCAGTTGCCGATCATGTATTCGGCGCGCGATTGTTCATTTTTCAGCATATCGGGCAACCTTGCCACGCAATACCCTCAGGCAGTGGGCTGGGCCATGGCCAGCGCGATCAAGGGGGACACCCGCATCGCAGCGACGTGGATTGGCGAGGGATCGACCGCTGAGGGCGATTTCCATTCCGCAATGACCTTTGCCGCCGTTTATAACGCTCCTGTCATCTTCAACGTGGTCAACAACCAATGGGCGATTTCCAGCTTTTCCGGTTTCGCTGGAGCGGAGCGCACGACTTTCGCCGCACGCGCCATCGGTTATGGCATCGCCGGATTGCGCGTTGATGGTAATGATCCGCTGGCGGTCTATGCCGCAACGCAGTGGGCTGCCAATCGTGCCCGGTCAAACGCCGGGCCAACGCTGATCGAGCACTTCACCTATCGCGCCGAAGGGCATTCCACATCGGATGATCCCACGCAGTATCGGTCGGCGCAGGAGCGTGAGGAATGGCCGCTAGGCGATCCGGTCAACCGCTTGAAAAAACATCTGATCGCGCTGGGGGAATGGTCGGAGGAACAGCACTTGGCGATGGACCGCGAGCTGATGGACGAGGTGAAAGCCGCGACCAAGGAGGCTGAGAAGAACGGCATTCTGGGACATGGCTTGCACCATCCATTCCACACCATGTTTGAGGACGTGTTCGAAGAGCTGCCGTGGCATCTGCGCGAACAGAGCGAGCAGGCCATTCACGAGCGTCGCATCAAGTGGCCCCAATGGGATGAAGGGCGCAAAGAGCCATGACCTATGAAGAAGCACCGGTCAGCCTTGCTGATGCGCCGACCCGCCGTCTCAACATGATCGAGGCCATCAACGATGCGCTCGACATCATGATGGATCGTGATCCTGATGTGGTGGTGATGGGCGAAGACGTCGGCTACTTCGGCGGGGTATTCCGCGCGACGGCGGGGCTGCAGAAGAAATATGGCAAGACCCGCGTGTTCGATACCCCGATCAGCGAATGCGGCATTATTGGTGTCGCGGTGGGCATGGGGGCTTATGGTTTGCGCCCGGTACCGGAAATCCAGTTTGCCGACTATATCTATCCGGGGCTGGACCAGCTCGTCTCAGAAGCGGCGCGCCTGCGCTATCGTTCTGCTGGAGAGTTCATTGCGCCAATGACGGTGCGCTCCCCCTTTGGAGGCGGCATTTTTGGCGGACAGACCCACAGTCAAAGCCCTGAAGCGCTTTTTACCCACGTTTCGGGCATCAAGACAGTCATTCCCGCCACGCCCCATGATGCCAAGGGCCTGCTGATTGCCGCGATCGAGGATAACGATCCGGTCATCTTCTTCGAACCCAAGCGCATCTACAACGGCCCATTCAATGGCTACTACGACAAGCCGGTCGAACCATGGGCCAAACATGTCGACAGTGCGGTGCCGGAAGGGTATTATTCCATTCCGCTGGGCAAGGCGCGCATCGTCCGTCAGGGCCAGGCCTTTACCGTGCTGGCTTATGGCACGATGGTCCATGTCGCTGCTGCCGTTTGCGCCGAAAAGGGCGTGGATGCCGAAATCATCGATCTGCGCACGCTGGTTCCGCTGGATATCGAGGCTGTGCAAAAGTCGGTGGAAAAAACCGGCAAATGCCTGATCGTCCACGAAGCGACGCGTACCTGCGGCTTTGGCGCCGAACTTTCTGCACTGGTGCAGGAACGTTGTTTCTACGCTCTTGAAGCCCCGATCGAGCGCGTGACTGGTTTCGACACGCCTTATCCCCACAGCCTCGAATGGGCCTATTTCCCCGGCCCGGTCCGCATTGGCGAGGCCATCGACCGCCTGATGAAAGTCTGACGCCCATGGGAACCTATATATTCCGCCTGCCCGACATTGGTGAAGGCATTGCCGAGGCCGAAATCGTCGCATGGCACGTGCAAGTGGGCGATTTGGTTGAGGAAGACGGTCGCCTTGCCGACATGATGACCGACAAGGCCACGGTTGAAATGGAAAGCCCGGTTTCGGGCCGGGTGATATCTGTCGCAGGTGAGGTCGGCGACGTGGTGGCAATCGGCTCTGCACTGGTCGTCATCGAAACCGAAGGTGAGGCTAATGCCGACGTTGAGGACGCGCAAAGTCCGGCCCCTGTGGCGGTGGAAGTGGCTGCACAACCCGTTCCGGTACCTACTCTTACTCCTACTCCCAAACCCGAAACTGCCCGTGTAGAGCCTGTCCAAGAGTCGCGAGCCGCAGTTCCGCAGCATGCCAAAGTCCTTGCCAGCCCCGCCGTGCGCCAGCGCGCGAAAGACCTTGGCATCGACCTTGCTGAAGTACGCCCATCGGAAGAAGGCCGTATTCGCCATGCCGATCTTGACCAGTTCCTCGCCTATAATGTGCAAGGCGGATATCGCTCGGCTGGGGTGGAACGCGGCGATGAGATTATCAAGGTCATCGGGATGCGCCGCCGCATTGCCGAAAACATGGCTGCGTCCAAACGCCACATCCCACACTTCTCTTATGTAGAGGAATGTGACGTTACTGCGCTTGAGGCGATGCGCGAACAGTTTAATGCCAATCGCGGTGACAAGCCAAAGTTGACCATGCTGCCGCTGCTTATCACCGTATTTTGCCGCACGCTGCCGCAGTTTCCGATGCTTAATGCGCGTTATGATGACGAAGCGGGTGTCGTCACTCGCTATGGTGCGGTGCACCTCGGAATGGCGGCGCAAACGCCCGCTGGGCTGATGGTGCCGGTGATTCGCAATGCGCAAAGCCTCAACCTGTGGCAGCTTGCGCAGGAGATCGCGCGCCTTGCGCAAGCTGCGCGCGAAGGCACGGCAAAGTCTGAGGAACTGTCCGGTTCAACGCTGACCGTTACATCACTTGGACCCTTGGGCGGTGTGGCGACAACGCCGGTCATCAACCGGCCCGAAGTGGCGATTATCGGGCCGAACCGCATCGTCGAACGTCCGATGTTCGTAAAGGACGGGATGGGCGGTGAGCGTATCGAAAAGCGAAAGCTGATGAATATATCGATCAGTTGCGATCATCGCGTGGTGGATGGCTGGGATGCCGCCAGCTTTATTCAGGCGGTGAAGAAGCTGATCGAATCGCCGGTGCTGTTGTTGGCGGATTGATGTAATGTTGGGGGCAACGAGGTGCACATGGCGTCAGTCGACCCCCGCATAGATGAACACATCGCCAAAGCTGGCAATTTCGCCCGGCCCATTCTGGAACGCTTTCGCGCAATTGTGCATGACGCGGTTCCCGAATGTGCCGAGGCGATCAAGTGGGGGATGCCGCACTTTACCCTGCAAGGCCGCAATCTGGCGGGGATGGCGGCGTTCAAAAAGCACGTTTCGATCTTTTTCCATCATGACGACGAACCGGCCAAGGGCGGCACCGGCCCGTTCCGTCAAATTGCCTCGGTGGAACAAATGCCGGACGAAGCGGCGATCCGGGTAAAGCTGGCCGTAGCGGTGAAGAATCTTGTTGCTCCTGCCAAAGTGGCCAGGCGCAAAGTCGCAACCGAACCTGTGATCGGTATGCCGGACGATTTTGCCGCCGCGCTTGATGCAGGGACGCAGTGCGAGCGTTTTGACGCAATGGCCCCGGGCTATCGTCGCGAATATATCGAATGGATCTGCGAAGCCAAAACCGCGCCGACGCGCCAAAAACGCATCATGCAGGCCGTCGCGTTGATTGCGGAAGGAAAGCACCGCAACTGGAAGTATCAGCAGCGTAAGCCGTCAGATGGCTAGCGCACGATTCCGCGATAGGTGATCTGACCTGATCCACGCGCGGCAAGGGCAGGGGGTACACGCCAGCGCAAGTGAGTTACGTCTTCCGGCGTGGCCATGCGCAAGCCGCCATCGGATTCGCGCACGCGCATGTCGTCGATCCGGCCCCATGTGCGTCCCCCATCCACTGACACGTCCTGATCGCTGTTGGCGCTACGTTGAAATGTCACTGTTTGCGGCATTATGTTGGTCAACACGAATTCGCGCCCGTGCGCTGCAGTCCAGTTCACCACGAAGATCACATTGTCGCCGGGACGCAAGTGTTCGGCACGTTCCAGCACACGGGTTGTCCGCCCGCCCAGCGCGGGCATGAATCTTTCGATGAATACATCGCTGGCAAAACGCACAGGTTCTGCAGCGACTTGTGTTGATGCGGCCAGCATGACCGCGCCGGATGCGCTAATGGCAATTGAGCGTGCAATCACATGCCTGATCCTGCGCGCCCCTTGCGCGCCGGGGTGTTATCGCAAAGACGCCCTAAGGCGTGGTTAACATCGCGAAAGCATGTTTTTATGCGGTGATGAAAAATCCTGCACGAACAGCGTTGACAGGCCCGAACGTCTGCCATAGAGGCGGCGCTCCCAAGGGCGAGCGGGTGTAGCTCAGTTGGTTAGAGTATCGGCCTGTCACGCCGAGGGTCGCGGGTTCAAGTCCCGTCACTCGCGCCACTTGGAACAGGAAAAAGGCACCTTCGGGTGCCTTTTTCTTTGCCTGAAATCCGCGCGTCCGGGTGTGGAAAACTTTCCGCCAAATTCCTTGTTGCGGCGTGTTGACAGTCCGCCCGACCTGCCATAGAGGCGCGTCTCCCAAGGGGCACGCGGGTGTAGCTCAGTTGGTTAGAGTATCGGCCTGTCACGCCGAGGGTCGCGGGTTCAAGTCCCGTCACTCGCGCCACCTTGGGAATTTCTAACAACATGACTTTCTGGTCGCAGCGTAAAGCTGCGGCACGAAAGTCATGTGTTGGGATTGCGACTCATGCCGCGATGGGCGTTCAGCCCCAGCGCCCGGTTTCCATCCAGATTAAAAAGCGGCGCAGCGGCAAAAGCCAGATCGTGCCCAGCACGATATAGACTGCGGTCTGCACCAGAACGTGCCACCCGCCGATCGTGCCCGGAAAGCGCAGCAACACCCAGCACATAAACCCCCAGTGCCAGCACCAGCGCAAGAATGCCTATCGGCTTGCGCCAGGTTGGGCGATAGTCTTGCTTCATGCGGCATGCTCCTGCGAATCTTCAAACGGCCCGTAGAACCGCGTTGGCGTGACCACTGCGCGCAAGGGTCGGTCATGCGCTTCGACGGGAAGGTCGGTTGCCAACTGGCAGTCCCATGCCATGCCAATCGGTATTGCATGGGGATTCGCGGCCAACCAGCGGTCATAATGTCCGCCACCCTGGCCCAGTCGTCCGCCGTCTTCATCAAACCCGACCAGTGGAACAAACAGCACATCGGGCACCAGTTCGCCAGCGTCGGCACCGGGTTGCGCGATGCCTTGCCATGGGCCTGGCACCAGCGTTTCATCCACCCATGGCGTCGTCCATTCGCGAAAAGTCATGGCCGCACTGCGATCCGCAAACCACGGTAGGGCAACCCGATGCCCCGCTTCGTGAAAGTGGCGGGCATAAGCAGTAGCCGGAGCCTCTCCTGCGCCTGCAAGATAGACCCCGATCACAGCGTTCTGCGGGATTAGTGCCATGACCGGCGAAGGGGGGCGCATGAACATCAGGCTGCGCACGCGCGGATCAAGCCCTGCAACATGGGCGTTGCGTCGCGCTCTCAGTTTCTTGCGCAATTTGGCCTTGGTATCGGCGCTCGTGCTGTCCACGCCATGCTCCATGGGATGGGGTGATAGGGAAGAGGGGGGTGACGGGCCCACCATAGGTCGTTAGCTCGGAAAATCCTCTGACGCCTCGACGTCAGGTGGGGACCATGTATCCGGAACCAGGGTTCCAGCAGGGACAGCCCCCTTGGATTGCTTATAGCCTCAGGGATGTTCATGCGGCGCGTACCGGGCAGATCCCGTCGCCTATGATCTAGGCGTTCGCAGCGGTTTCCTCAAGGGCAGAGGCGAGTTTTTCAAGCCTCTCTGCCAGACTTGTGATTCGCGCTGCAGCAGCCTCGGTCCGTTCATTGTTGACCGGCACTGCGCTTCCGGCTTGCGGTGTTGGTGAATGGCGGTGCACTTCGTGCAGTTCGTCTGCCAGCATCAGTCCCGCAAACAGTAGCATTCGCGCCTCACCCTGACCGCTGCCGATCTTCTTCGCGCGCTCGTCCACCATGCGGCCCAGCATTTCGACATGCGCTTCATCGCCGTCCGGGCACGACACGACAAACTGCCGCCCGCCGATGGAAAGGTTGAGATTGCTCATATCGGAACGCTCACTTTGGTAGACTGGCCAGCAGCAGGTCCAACTGGCGCAATTCCTGCGCCACGGTATCCTTCAGCTTACGGTGCCGAGCTTTCAGCGACGCAAGCTCGTGGCCTGCACCGCCGTTCCGGTCCGTCTGATGTGCAATCGCCCCCTCGACCCGCGAAAGCGCTTGCTCAAGCCGGCCCAGCGCGGCGTCCAATGTGTCCGTCGCCATGATGCCGGACGCTACCACATTGCGCGGTCATCGCAACCGCTCTGGCCAGATTATGCGCAGACAGCGCAAGACAAATGCATGATGGTTGCTCAAAGTGTGTTGCACCGCACCCAATGACTTGTCCGGCAGCCTTGACCGGGGGGGCTGTGGTGACCAAAGAGGCCCGGCTCCGAATCATCGGGAATCGTGCAAAGCTTGGCGCATCTGCACGAACAGGAAGGGCTTTTTTCAAGCATGACACGCGAAACCACCGCGCTGGCACCCATGGCCAACGCGATCCGTGCGCTTGCCATGGACGCAGTCCAGGCAGCCAATTCCGGCCACCCCGGCATGCCGATGGGCATGGCAGATGTGGCAACGGTGCTGTGGACGCAGTTCCTGAAGCATGATCCCGCTGCCCCGCAGTGGTCTGATCGTGACCGCTTCGTCTTGTCGGCAGGGCATGGCTCGATGCTGATTTACGCTTTGTTGCACCTGTCCGGCTATGCCAGCCCGACGATGGATGACATTCGCAAGTTCCGCCAGATGGACAGCGTTTGCGCAGGGCACCCAGAAAACTTCCTGATCGATGGCGTGGAATGCACCACCGGTCCGCTGGGGCAGGGTCTTGCCATGGCAGTTGGCTTTGCCATGGCTGAACGCCACCTCAACGCGCACTTCGGCGACGATCTTGTCGATCACAAGACCTGGGTGATCGCCGGTGACGGCTGCTTGATGGAAGGCATCAACCACGAAGCGATCGGCCTTGCCGGAACGCTAAAGCTGGGCCGCCTCAACGTCCTGTGGGACGACAACAAGATCACTATCGATGGCGACACGTCGCTTTCGACCAGCGAAGACATTCTTGGCCGCTATGCTGCCAGCGGTTGGCACGTCACGTCGTGCGATGGCCATGACTTTGCCGATATCGCTCGCGCGCTGGCCGAAGCCGCAGCCGATCCGCGCCCGTCGCTGGTTGCCTGCCGCACCGTGATCGGCAAGGGCGCGCCCAACAAGCAGGGGGGGCATAACGTCCACGGATCGCCGCTGGGCGCTGATGAAATCGCCGCCGCGCGCGAATATCTGGGCTGGACCTCGGCGCCGTTTGAAGTGCCCGCCGATATTCTCGCCAACTGGCGTTCGTCTGCGCAGGCCGGGCAAGCGGCTCATGCCGAATGGGAAAAGCGCGCCGCTGCAAATCCTCAGGCTGCCGAACTTGCCCGCCGCATGACTGGGGACCTTCCGGCTGACACCGGCTATGACGCTTATATCCAGTCGCTGATCGCCAACCCACCCAAGGTTGCGACCCGCAAGTCGAGCGAAATGGCGCTGGAAGCTTTCACCGCTAACGTGCCCGAAATGGTCGGTGGTTCGGCTGACCTCACCGGTTCGAACAACACCAAGACCAAGTCGACCACGCCGTTCACGCCTGAAAGCTATGACGGTCGCTATGTCTATTATGGCATCCGCGAATTCGGCATGGCTGCGGCAATGAACGGCATGGCGCTGCATGGCGGCATCATTCCTTACGGTGGCACCTTCCTGGTGTTCGCGGACTATTGCCGCAATGCCGTGCGCATGTCTGCGCTTCAGCATCAGCGCGTAGTCTATGTTTTCACGCACGATTCCATCGGCCTTGGCGAAGATGGCCCGACCCATCAGCCGGTCGAACACGTCATGTCGCTGCGCATGATCCCGAACCTGCTGGTGTTCCGCCCGGCTGACGCGATTGAAACCGCCGAAGCATGGGCGCTGGCTCTGGCCAACAAGGATCGCCCTTCGGTCCTCGCGCTTACCCGCCAGAACCTGCCCCCGGTCCGTTTCGATGCCGAGATGAAGAGCGCCAAGGGTGCGTATCGGCTGGTTGAAGCACAGGCCGCACGCAAGGTCGTACTGCTTGCGACTGGTTCGGAAGTGGCCGTTGCCAAGGACGTTGCCGCCGCGCTAGAGGCTCAAGGGCTGGGCGCGGATGTCGTATCGGTCCCCTGCTGGGAACTGTTCGATGAACAGGACGCCGCCTATAAGGCTGATGTGCTGCCTTCCGATGCGCTGAAAGTCTCGATCGAGGCTGGCGTCACCCTTGGCTGGCAAAAGTATGTCGGCGATGGTCTGACCATCGGCATCGACACGTTCGGTGCATCTGCCCCGGCAGAAGTGCTGTTCGACCATTTCGGCCTGACGGCCGACAAGATTGTCCCGCAAATTCTCTCGCGGGTTTAATAATTTAACAGGAGAACCTCCCATGGCGATCAAGGTTGCGATCAACGGTTTCGGACGTATCGGGCGCAATGTCGCTCGCGCTATCCTCGAACGGCCCGATTGCGGCCTTGAGCTTGTCTCGATCAACGATCTGGCCGATGCCAAGGCCAATGCGCTCCTGTTCAAGCGTGACAGCGTGCATGGCGCCTTTGCTGGCGAAGTGTCGGTCGACGGCAACGATCTGATCGTGAATGGCAAGCGCATTCAGGTTACCGCTGAACGCGATCCGGCAAACCTGCCGCATGCCGCCAACGGCATCGACATCGCGCTGGAATGCACCGGCTTCTTCACCAACCGTGATGGCGGCCAGAAGCATCTGGATGCAGGCGCCAAGCGCGTGCTGATCTCGGCTCCTGCCAAGAACGTCGACCTTACCGTCGTTTATGGTGTGAACCACGAAAAGCTGACCGGCGATCACCTGATCGTGTCGAACGCTTCGTGCACCACCAACTGCCTCGCGCCGATGGCCAAGGTTCTGCATGAATCGATCGGGATTGAACGTGGCCTGATGACCACGATCCACTCGTACACCAACGATCAGAAGATCCTCGACCAGATCCACAGCGATCCGCGTCGCGCCCGCGCTGCTGCGATGAACATGATCCCGACCAGCACCGGCGCGGCCGTTGCCGTGGGTGAAGTTCTGCCAGACCTCAAGGGCAAGCTGGACGGTTCGTCGATCCGCGTTCCGACCCCGAACGTCTCGGTCGTCGATCTTACCTTCACGCCCAAGCGCGATACTACGGTTGAAGAAGTCAACGGTCTGCTCAAGGCTGCTGCAGAAGGCGCGCTGAAGGGCGTGCTGGGCTTCACCGCAGAACCGCTGGTGTCGATCGACTTCAACCACGATTCGCACTCGTCGACCATCGACAGCCTCGAAACCGCCGTGCTGGAAGGCAAGCTGGTTCGGGTGCTTTCGTGGTACGACAACGAATGGGGCTTCTCCAACCGCATGCTCGACACTGCGGGCGCGATGAGCAAGTTCCTCTAAGAAAGAACTGATCGATGGGGCGTCTTGGCGGCATTGCACGACACGACAGGTCGCGCGGGCCTATCGAGACGCTCGATCATGTTTCCGTGACACGCGCTCTTGGCGTTCACGGCGATTTGCGCGGTGCAATCCGGCCGGGAAAGTCCGGACGGCGGCAGATTTCGCTGATCGAAGCGGAAAGTTGGCAGGCAGCTCTGGCTGATCTGCGGCTTTCCGCCGATCAGATTCTGCCTTGGCATGTGCGCCGAGCCAATCTGCTTGTCGAAGGCATTCGGCTACCGCGCGAAGCGGGCCGGATCATTACCATCGGCAAGACTTTGCGCATCGAAGTTACATGCGAATGCGATCCGTGCAGCCGCATGGACGAAATTCTGCCGGGCTTGAAAGCCGCGCTGCTGCCTGATTGGCGCGGTGGAGTGCTGGGCCGGGTGCTTGCCGATGGCGACATTGCCGTGGGCGATGAAGTGAGGATCGAGCAATGAGCTTCAAGACCCTTGATGACATTTCCGCTGATCTGGGCGACCTGACCGGCAAGACCGTGCTGGTGCGCGAAGACCTCAACGTGCCCATGGCCGATGGTGTGGTCACTGACGATACCCGCCTGCGCGCAACTGTTGCGACATTGAGCGAACTGGCTGACAAGGGCGCAAAGGTTCTCGTCCTTGCGCACTTTGGCCGTCCCAAGGGCCAGCCTTCGGAAGAATTTTCGCTGAGGAAACTGGCAGAACCGCTTGCCCACGTTCTGGGCCGTCCCGTCAGCTATATCGATTGGGAAGGCGACAAAGCCGCCGTTGCCGCGCTTGCGCCTGGTTCCATTGCGGTGCTTGAAAACACACGCTTCTTTGGCGGTGAGGAAAAGAACGATCCTGCGGTGGTCGAGCGTTTCGCCAGTCTTGGCAATATCTACGTCAACGACGCTTTCTCTGCCGCGCACCGCGCGCATGCCTCGACCGAAGGTTTGGCAAGAGCGCTTCCGGCCTACGCCGGACGTGCAATGGAAGCCGAGTTGAAGGCGCTTGAAAAGGCGCTGGGCGAACCTGAACGCCCGGTTGCAGCCGTCGTGGGCGGGGCCAAGGTTTCGACCAAGCTCGACGTGCTCAAGCACCTTGTGACCAAGGTCGATCATCTCATCATCGGCGGTGGTATGGCCAACACCTTCCTCGCCGCCCGCGGCGTTGCGGTAGGCAAGTCGCTGTGCGAACACGATCTGACGGCCACGGCAGAGGAAATTCTCGACAACGCCGACAAGGCCGGATGCACCGTGCATCTGCCTTATGACGTTGTGGTGTCGAAGGAATTTGCTGCCAACCCGGTGTCCCTGCGTATCAGCAATGTTCACGAAGTTGCGGCCGACGAAATGATCCTCGATGTTGGCCCTGTCGCAGTGGAAGCGCTGGGCGATGTGCTGAAGACCTGCAAGACGCTGGTGTGGAACGGCCCGATGGGAGCGTTTGAAACGGAACCGTTTGATGCGGCTACTGTTGCACTGGCGAAGACCGCTGCTGCACTGACCCGCGAAGGTTCGCTGGTGTCGGTTGCAGGTGGCGGCGATACTGTCGCCGCGCTCAACCATGCCGGTGTTGCGGCTGATTTCTCCTATATTTCGACGGCGGGCGGTGCCTTCCTTGAATGGATGGAAGGCAAGGAACTGCCGGGCGTGGCTGCGCTCCAGCGGTAATTTTTTCAAGGCGCGTGTTGCACTGCGGCACGCGCCTGTTTATGGCGCATATTTGCATAGGTATGCGCCGTTTCAGACGCTTTCCCCGATTGGGAAGCGTCTTTTTAAAGCGCATTTACGCATAGGTATGCGGAGCCGTCATCCGGCTCCCGGCAAAGACAGGACGGGCTGATGAACACGACCGAAATGACTGCGAAGATGGCCTCTGGTAACGGCTTCATTGCCGCTCTCGATCAGTCGGGCGGCTCCACGCCCAAGGCACTCAAGGGCTATGGCGTTGAAGAAGGTGCATGGAATTCCGAAGAGGAAATGTTCGGCCTGATCCACGAAATGCGCGCCCGCATCATCCGTTCCGCTGCATTTGACGGTTCCAAGGTGATCGGCGCAATCCTGTTCGAACGCACCATGGACGGTACCGTTGATGGCAAACCGACGCCCGCCGCGCTGATCGAAAAGGGTGTCGTGCCGTTCATCAAGATCGACAAGGGCCTGGAAGACGAAGCCAATGGCGTGCAACTGATGAAGCCCATGCCGACGCTGGATGATCTGCTCGTCCGGTCAAAGGCGCTGGGCGTCTATGGCACCAAGGAACGCTCGGTTATCAACTCTGCCAACCGTGAAGGCATTGCCGCCGTGGTCGCGCAGCAGTTCGCAGTAGGCCTTAAGGTGCTGGGACACGGCCTGATGCCGATCATCGAACCCGAAGTGAACATCAAGAGCGAAACGCGCGCGGAATGTGACGCCATCCTGCTTGATGAAATCCTCAAGGCGCTCGATGCGCTGCCCGAAGGCACGCAGGTCATGCTCAAGCTGTCGCTGCCGATTGTTCCGGGCACGTTCGAGCCGCTTGTATCTCACCCCAAGGTGCTGCGCGTGGTTGCGCTGTCGGGCGGCTACAAGCGCCCCGAAGCCTGCGCCGAACTGGCGAAGAACAATGGCATCATCGCCAGCTTCAGCCGCGCCCTTCTTGAAGACCTGCGCGCACCGATGACCGATGCCGAATTTGATGCGGCCCTCGGTTCGGCAATCGACGAAATCTACACCGGCTCTACGACCAAGAACCTCGTCGCCGCATAAACATTACCGTTTGAGAGGACGGCAAAGGCACGCCCTGCGCCCGGCACAAGCTGGGGCAGGGCGTTTTTCTTGCCCCTTGCGCTTTGTCTCGATAAGGCGCGGCCATGGCCAGACTTGCATCCGAACTTTACCTGATCTCCCCGCTCGACGTCACGGGCACTTTCCCTGATCGCCTTGCCCGAGCGCTTGATGCTGGGCCGGTTGCTGCGTTCCAGTTTCGCGTAAAAGGGCTGGACGATCACGCTGCTGCCCCGCTGGCCGAACCGCTTCAGCGCATCTGCGCGGATCGCAACGTGGCCTTCATTGTCAACGATTCTGTTTCTTTGGCCAAACGCCTTGGCGCCGATGGCGTTCATCTGGGGCAGGACGATGGCGATGTTGCCGAAGCGCGCGAGCGTCTTGGCCGCGACGTGCAGATTGGCGTCACTTGCCACGATAGCCGCCACATGGCGATGGAGGCGGGCGAACTGGGCGCAGATTACGTGGCGTTCGGCGCGTTCTTTCCGTCCAGCACCAAGGAAACCAAGCACCACGCCACGCTGGAACTGCTGGAGTTCTGGCAACACCTTTTCGCGCTGCCTTGCGTGGCCATTGGTGGCATCACGCCTGAAAACTGCGCCCCACTGGTGACTGCGGGGGCAGATTTTCTGGCGGTAAGCCATGCGGTGTGGGGGGGCGATGAAGCGGCAGCGGTGGCGGCATTCTTTGACGCCATCCGCGCTGCACCACCCCGTCCCGATTATTCCTGACCGATAGACAGCACCGGCTTCACCACTTTACCGCTCTCGCTCGCGGCAATCGCCTGTTCAATCTGGTTGAACGGGAACACTTCGATCAGCCGTTCATAAGGAAAGCGGCCGGCAAGGTGGTGTTCGATAAGCTCGGTCAGGAAACCCTCGCCGTCACTGTCGCCGCCCAGGATGCCCATCACCCGGCGGCCGCCACCCATGAACGCGGCCTCGTTGAAAGTCAGCAGGTCTGCCGGGTCTGATGCGCCGACGATCCCGGCGATCCCGCGCGGTGCCAGCAGGTTCCACGCATCCTGAATGACCGCGTTGATCCCGGTGGTATCGAACACATAGCCCAAGCCCTGCGTACATAACGCACGGATGCTGTCGATCGCCCCGGCGCGGGCGTTGAAGGCATGCGTCGCGCCCAGTTCACGCGCCAGCGCCAGCCGGTCATCGTTCACGTCCACCGCGATGATAGGGTGCGCGCCTGCAATCTTCGCTGCCATGATCGCCGCCATGCCCACAGTGCCCGCGCCGAACACCGCAATCGGCAAATCTGCACGCACTTTCATGCTGCGCAACACCGCACCCGCGCCGGTCATCAACCCACAACCGATAGGGGCCAGGATGGTCAGCGGGACAGCCGCCGCGCTTTCCGGCACTTTCACCACGTTACGCACAGTGGCGATGGCGTGGGTGGCAAAGGCAGACTGACCAAAGAAGTTGGCGTTTACCTGCGCCCCGCCATCGCCGCGCACGGTTGCTGTCCCATCAGCGCGAGCGCCAGACCAGTTGTGCGCGAAGAAATCATAGCAATAGGTCGGCGCATGATCGGCGCAATTGGGGCACTGGCCGCAACTGTTGAAGCTCATTACCACCCGATCGCCCGGCGCGATGTGTGTGACATCGGCGCCCACTGCTTCCACGACGCCCGCGCCTTCGTGGCCCAGAATGGCGGGCAGGCCTACCGGCAACTGCCCGTCGCGCACGGCCAGGTCAGTGTGGCAGATGCCGCAGGCGACAATCCGCACTCGCAATTCATCTGGCCGTAAATCAGCAAGCTGAACCTGTTCAAAGGTAAAGGCTTTCCCGTGTCCATGGCAAAGCGCGGCAGTTGCAGTGGTCATCCATCTCTCCATGTGCGTCACAAGGCACTTGCTCCATGCGTGCCACTCTCACCCGTCCTTTGTCCACCTGAACCAGCGCCTTCCCATAAAGCCGTGGCCGTGCCAGTAAGTTGCCCTGAAGCGGCAAAGGCGAAGGCACTCATGGCGAACAACACAGCGGCAGGAACTGCAATCCGCGAACTGACGATCCGGGGGGTGATCCTTGGCGCCCTGCTGACCGTCGTGTTCACCGCTGCCAACGTCTATCTTGGGCTGCGTATCGGGTTGACCTTTGCCACATCGATCCCCGCTGCGGTTATTTCCATGGCTGTCCTGCGCGCATTTTCGGGCGCGACGATACAGGAAAACAATATCGTCCAGACCATCGCCAGTTCTGCGGGCACATTGTCTGCCATCGTCTTCGTACTGCCGGGGCTTGTCATGGTCGGGTGGTGGGCCAACTTTCCCTATTGGGAATCGGTCGCGGTCATCGCGGTTGGCGGCGTACTGGGGGTGATGTATTCGGTGCCGCTTCGCCGTGCGCTGGTCACCGGATCAGACCTGCCATACCCCGAAGGCGTCGCCGCTGCTGAAGTGCTGAAAGTGGGCGCGGGCGTTGGCGGGGAAGAGGAAAACCGCAAGGGCCTTGCCGCCGTTACTGCAGGCGGCCTGCTCGCTGCGCTCTACCCGCTGCTCGCCAAGATGAAGCTTGCGGTCGAAGAAGTGGGCGGCGCATTCAAGTTGGGCGGGGGCGGGTCGATGTTGTTCGGCGGTCTGTCGCTGGCGCTCGTCGGCGTGGGCCACCTTGTCGGTATCGCGGTGGGCATGGCCATGCTGCTGGGCATCGTCATCAGCTTCGGATTCCTGCTGCCACAGTTTACTGCCGGGGGTCTGTCTGCGGGCACTGACCTTGCCGATTTCGTCGGCACCGTGTTCCGCCAGAAAATTCGCTTCATCGGCGCAGGCACCATTGGCATCGCCGCAATCTGGACCCTGCTGCGCGTGATCGGCCCCATCATCAAAGGGATTACCGCCGCCATCGCCGCCAACAGCGCGCGCAAAGGCGCAGGCATCGAAAGTCTTGCCCTGACCGAACGCGATATCCCCATCGGCGTGGTTGGTGGCACCATCTTGCTGGCCATGGTGCCCATCGCACTGCTTCTGGCCGATTTTGCTGCCGGTGGCCCGGTTGCAGGCGCGCTTGGCATGTCACTGGTGGCATCGGTGCTTTATGTTCTGGTCGCGGGCATCGTGATCGCATCGGTCTGCGGTTATATGGCGGGCCTGATCGGCGCATCGAACAGCCCGATTTCCGGTGTTGGCATCCTTGCCGCACTGGGCATTTCGCTGCTTCTGCTCGGCCTGTTCGGCCAAGGCAATTCGGAATCCGATACTAAAGCGCTGGTTGCCTTTGCGCTATTCGTTACCGCCATCGTGTTTGGTGTGGCCACCATTTCCAACGATAACCTGCAGGATCTCAAGACCGGTCAGCTGGTCGGGGCAACGCCATGGCGTCAACAGGTGGCGCTGGTGCTGGGCGTGCTGTTCGGCGCGCTGGTGATCCCGCCTATTCTCGATCTGCTCAATTCGACATTCGGTTTTCAGGGCGCACCGGGGGCAGGGGAGAACGCCCTCTCTGCTCCGCAGGCCGCACTCATTTCCGCCATTGCGCAGGGCGTGCTGGGCGGCAGTCTGGATTGGAACCTTGTCGGCCTTGGTGCTGCTATCGGCGCAGGCGTGATCCTTGCCGATGAACTGCTCAGGAAATCGGGCAAGGGCGCTTTGCCGCCGCTGGCCGTGGGCATGGGTATGTATCTGCCAACGCAAGTGACCATGCTGGTCATCGTCGGCACGGTGCTTGGCCATTTTTACAACCGTTGGGCCGCGCGCCAGTCTGCGCCCGATCTTGCCGAACGTATGGGCGTGTTGACCGCCACCGGCCTGATCGTGGGCGATAGCCTGTTCAACATCGCCTATGCGGCCATCGTTGCCAGTACCGACAATCCTGATGCACTGGCCGTAGTGGACAATTTCCCTGCCGCACTGCCGCTGGGCGTAGCCGTGTTCACAACGATCATCGCCTACGCCTATTGGCGGATGCGGCGCGATGGGCGAACGGCCTAACCGGGTGTGGCGATGTTTACCGGCCCGGCGTGAACGCAACGAAGGCCGGTCTGCGCGTCGCCCTGTCCCAGTTCGCGCATGATTTCCGTGCCGTCCATGACAAAGCGGCGACCTGAAAACACCCCGCTGGTCAGCATCAGCCGGTCTGCCAGCAGCAGATAGGAACCCCGGTTGCCATCGGGCGCGATATAGCTGGAATCAGGCACAATGCGAAAACCGAGGTCCGGTTTGGCCACAGGCATCACCGTGGCGTCTCCGGGAATTTCGCACGTCCAGTCGCCCTGCGCCAGCGTTTGCAACTTGCCGCCCGGCACCGCGCCTGCCACACCGGCAAGGCTGAAAAGGGGCAGGGCGATGAGGGCAAGGGTCACATGCTTCATGGAAATGGGCGCTAGCATGCGACGCCCGCTTGAAGCAATCGCCTGCGTCGGCTAAGGGCCGCGCTTCCTTACTTTCGGTCCTTCCTTTAATTAAGGCTCTTTCCATCATGAAGATCAGCGGCGTGGACATCCGTCCGGGCAATATCCTGGAATACGAAAAGGGCATCTGGAAGGTTGCCAAGACCCAGCATACCCAGCCCGGCAAGGGCGGCGCGTTCATGCAGGTCGAAATGAAGAACCTGATCGATGGCCGCAAGACCAATGTCCGCTTCCGCAGCGCCGACACGGTTGAGCGCGTGCGCCTCGACACCAAGGATTTCCAGTTCCTTTATGCCGAAGGCGAAGATCTGGTTTTCATGGACGTCGAAACCTACGACCAGATTACCCTTCCCAAGGATCTCCTTGGCGGTGCCGAAGCATTCCTCCAGGATGGCATGACCGCCGTTCTCGAAATGTATGATGATCGCCCGATTTCGGTCCAGCTGCCCGATCAGGTTGAAGCCACCATCGTCGAAGCCGACGCCGTGGTGAAGGGCCAGACCGCTTCGTCTTCCTACAAGCCTGCCATTCTCGACAATGGCGTGCGCGTGATGGTGCCGCCGCACATCGGCAGCGGCACACGCATCATCGTCGACGTTTACGAACGCACTTACGTCGGCAAGGTGGGCTGACGCATGGCAGCCATTTCCGGCCTGATGCGCGTGATGGAACGCGCGGCGCGCAAGGCGGGCGGCCGCCTGCGCCGCGACTTCGGCGAGATCGAGCATCTTCAGGTCAGCAAGAAAGGCCCTGCCGATTTCGTCTCGAAGGCCGATCGCACCGCTGAACGCACCCTGTGGGACGAACTGCGCACAGCCCGTCCGGGCTGGGGCTTCCTGATGGAAGAAGGCGGCGAAATTCCCGGTGAACCGGGCAAGCCGCGCTTCATCATCGATCCGCTCGACGGTACGACCAACTTCCTCCACGGTATCCCGCACTTTGCGATTTCCATCGCGGTGCAGGAACCGACTCTGGATGGTTCGGGCTGGGGTGAAGTGACCGCAGCTCTGGTCTATCAGCCGATCACCGACGAAAGCTTCTGGGCAGAAAAGAGCCAGGGCGCATGGTTGCAGGACCGTCGTCTGCGCGTTTCAGCACGTCGCTATCTCGATGAAGCACTGATTGCCACCGGCATCCCGTTTGCCGGGCGCGGCGACATCAACGAATGGGCACGGATCTATGCCGAACTTGGTCCGCGCATTGCCGGCATCCGTCGCAACGGTGCGGCCTCGCTCGATCTCGCATGGGTCGCTGCGGGCCGTTACGATGGCTATTGGGAAAGCGCGCTTGCACCGTGGGATTCGGCTGCAGGCTGCCTTCTCGTGCGCGAAGCGGGCGGGTTCGTGTCCGATTACAAGGGGCGTTCGCTGCCCATCTGCGACGAAACAATCCTTGCTTGTAACGATGCGCTGCATTCAAAGATCCACAAACTCCTTGTCGGATCGTTGCGAAACGCTTGACCTTTCATCAGGGCACTGGTTAAGGCCCGTGCCCTGATGACGCTGCCCCTGTGGCGGAATGGTAGACGCGAACGACTCAAAATCGTTTGTAGAAATACGTGCCCGTTCGAGTCGGGCCAGGGGCACCATTTTCGCAAAAACAATGTTGTCTAAAGCGCAGCAGAGCTTAGCCTGCGAGGCGATGAAGACTTTGCTCACCGCCGCTTCGGCCTTCGCGCTTTCTGCTGTTCCGGCGCACGCCGATACCTTGCGCGACAGCATCGTCCGTGATCTGCCGGGCTTGATGGAAATCTATCGCGATTTTCACGCCAATCCCGAACTCAGCTTTCAGGAAGTGCGGTCTGCGGCAAAGCTGGCGGCAGAAGCGCGCAAGGCGGGGTTCGAAGTTACTGAAAAGGTGGGCAAGACCGGTGTGGTCGCGGTCCTGCGCAATGGTGCGGGACCGGTCGTACTGATTCGTGCCGATATGGACGGCCTGCCCGTGGTCGAACAGACCGGCCTTCCATACGCCTCAAAGGTGCGCGGAACCTCCACCGCCGGGGTGGAAAGCGGCGTGATGCATGCCTGCGGCCACGATACCCACATGACAGCGTGGATCGAAGTTGCGCGGCTTATGGGGGCCAACCGCAAATTGTGGTCGGGAACGCTGGTGATGATCGGGCAACCCGCTGAAGAAATGGGCCTTGGTGCGCGGGCCATGCTGGATGACGGTCTTTACACCCGCTTCCCCAAGCCTCAGTTCGCGCTGGCTTTTCATGACACCGGCGATCTGCCTTCGGGCGTCATCGGGACAGTTGAAGGTTTCGCGCTGGCCAATGTCGACAGCGTTGATCTGACCGTGCGCGGCCTTGGCGGGCATGGGGCTTATCCCCACACCACCAAAGACCCGATCGTGTTGGCCAGCGCCATCGTTATGCGGCTGCAAATCCTTGTAAGCAGAGAAGAAAGCCCGTTTGATCCAGCTGTGGTAACCGTCGGCAGCTTCCACGCCGGGGCCAAGCACAACATCATTCCCGACGAGGCGCAATTGCAGCTTACCGTGCGCAGTTATGGCGATGCGCAGCGCCAGCGCCTGCTGGATGGCATTGCGAGGATTGCCAAGGGAGAAGCGATTGCTGCGGGTGTGCCGGATGAGCGCATGCCGGTTGTGAACGTGCGTGAACCGCACACGCGGGCTACGTGGAACACTCCTGAATTTACTAGAAAGATCAATGCCATGCTGACAGACCGCTTTGGTGTGGCGCAGGTGGTCAAGGCGCAGATGACCATGGCGGGTGAAGATTTTGGCGAGTTCGGGCGCGCCGATCCGCAAGGTATCGTGTCGTCAATTCTGTGGGTCGGCGGGCGTCCTGCTGCTGAACTGGAAAAGGCGGCCAAGGAAGGCCGTACCCTGCCATCGCTGCACAGCCCATTCTTTGCGCCCGAAGCGGACAAGGTAATTCCCGTTGCAGCAGAGGTACTTGCGTCCACCGCGATGGCCCTGATGCAGCCCGAAAACGCCAAGTGACCTGAACGGCACCTAAAGATACATGAACGCCCCAGAATGGCCGCAAGCGTGACTTGCGTTCCATAAATGTTCCCATTAAGCACCGCGAATGGCCAAACCAAAACGCCGCTATGTCTGTCAGTCCTGCGGCAGCGTTTCCAACCGCTGGCAGGGCCAGTGCGCCGACTGCGGCGAATGGAACACGCTGTCCGAAGAAGCACCTGCCACCGTCTTTTCTGCCAAGCATGACTTGTCCAGCGGCGGGCGGCCGGTTTCGTTCGTCTCGCTTGATGAACCCATTGCCCTGCCACAACGCCGCAAGACCGGAATCGCTGAACTCGACCGCGCATTGGGTGGGGGGCTGGTTCCGGGGTGTGCCATTCTGATGGGGGGGGATCCGGGTATCGGCAAATCCACCCTGCTGCTTCAGGCTTCGGCGCAGGTGGCGATGGCGGGCGGCGCGGCGGTGTATATCAGCGGGGAAGAAGCGTCGGATCAGGTGCGGTTGCGGGCTGACCGGTTGGGCCTTGGAAAAGCGCCGATCCTGCTGGCGGCTGCCACTTCGGTCCGCGATATCCTGACCACATTGGGCAATATGCCGCCGCCGGCCATTCTGGTGATCGATTCGATCCAGACCATGCATTCCGACCAGATCGAAGGCGCGCCGGGTACGGTCAGCCAAGTGCGGGGCTGCGCGTTCGAATTGATCCGCTATGCCAAGGAAAGTGGGGCCTGCCTGGTGCTGGTTGGCCATGTGACCAAGGATGGCTCCATCGCCGGGCCGCGCGTGCTGGAGCACATGGTTGACGTGGTGATGAGCTTTGAAGGGGAGCGCAGCCACCAATATCGGATTCTGCGCGCGTTGAAGAATCGCTTTGGTGCGGTGGATGAAATTGGCGTGTTTGCCATGGCGGGGCAGGGACTTGAGGAAGTAGGCAATCCTTCGATGCTGTTCCTGTCCGGGCGTGGACAGGAAGTGCCCGGCAGCGCAGTGTTTCCGGCGCTGGAAGGCACGCGGCCCGTGCTGGTGGAAATTCAGGCGTTGACCGTGCGTCTAGCCAGTGGAGCGACGCCGCGCCGCGCAGTGGTGGGCTGGGACAGCGGACGTCTGGCTATGCTGCTGGCGGTGCTGGAAGCGCGCTGTGGGCTGAACTTTTCCACGGCAGAAGTCTATCTCAACGTGGCGGGCGGTTATCGTTTGACCGATCCCGCAGCAGACCTTGCCGTGGCTGCAGCGCTGATTTCGGCACTGTCTGACAAACCTCTGCCCACCGGCTCGATCTGGTTTGGTGAAGTTTCTCTTTCAGGAGAAGTTCGTCCGGTGGCGCACACCCCGGTGCGTCTGCGCGAAGCTGCAAAGCTTGGTTTTTCAATCGGTTGCGGGCCAGAAGCCGGGGCGGAGAAGGTGGAGGGACTTCGCTATTCCCCGCTCAAGCTGCTGCCAAATCTGATTGACCGCATAATGGGCGGCTCATAGGTTCCCGACCGATGACGGGCTTTGATTATGTTGTTCTGATCCTTGTCGGCATAGGTGCCGTTGGCGGCTTTATGCGTGGCTTTGTGGAAGAAGTGCTTTCGCTGTCGGCGTGGTGCCTTGCGCTGCTTGCTGTCCATTATCTGCATGAAGATGCGACCTATTTTCTGACGGGCTATCTGTCTTCGGATACCGGCGCCGGGGTTTTGGCGTTCTTCCTGCTGATTCTTGTGCCCTATGGTCTGACCCGGTTTGTTGCGCGCCGCATGGGAAGCGCCAGCCGGGATTCAGTGATCGGGCCAATCGACCGGATGTTGGGCTTTGGCTTTGGTGCGGTGAAGGGCTTTATCATTGTGGTGATGGGCTTTTCCATCGTGGTGTTCGGCTATGATCTGGTCTGGGGCGAAGACGGGCGGCCTGACTGGATTACCGAGTCCCGCAACTATCCGTTTCTCAACGCGGCCAGTGAAGAATTGCTGACGCTAATATCCGAGCGCCGCGAACAGGCCGCTGACCAAGCCAGAGAAGTGGCGCGGCGCAAAGCCAAGGCCCAACTATTGGGGCAGGATTGACGATGAGTGCCGGGCGCGGGCTTTATACACCCGAAGTTCTGGGAATGGCGATGCGACTTGTCGACTTTCCGTGGGCAGAAGCGCTGCCGCTGCACGGCGCGGCCCGGTCGCGCAGTTGCGGCAGCACGATTACCATTGGGCTGGCAGTGGATGATGCGGGGCGGATCACTGCGCTGGGGCTGAAACCCCATGCCTGCGCTGTGGGGCAGGCAGCGGCGGCAATCTTTTTGCAGGCAGCTCAAGGGCTTGGCCGTGATGACGTGGCGCAGGCGCGGGCGCAGCTCTCACAATGGCTGACAGGGGAAAGGACGATGCCCGACTGGCCGGGGCTTGATCTGCTGGAGGCGGCACGGGGATACCCGGCGCGGCACGGTGCGATTTTGCTGGCATGGGATGCCGCGCTGGATGCGTTGAAAGTGCCTGTAACATAACAAATAGCAGGGGTTCCTGAAGCGGGGTGCGTTCGCTAGTGAATATATCCGGCGTTCGCGTGCGGTCTGGCGTCAGGCGGCATCGAATGTTCGAATCAGGCAACCAGAACACGATAAATGACGGATGACCGGGGGAATATCGGGTGACGACGGCAGTTAAGCATCAGGGCGCTGAGCCCAGCGCATCGGACATCCGGCTTGTCATTGCGGCAAGTTCTGCCGGCACCGTGTTCGAATGGTATGATTTCTTCATCTACGGCACGCTGGCCGCGATCATTGGCAAGACGTTCTTCCCTTCAGACAATGCCACGCTGCAATTGTTGCTGGTCTGGGCAGGGTTTGCTGTTGGTTTCGGGTTTCGCCCGCTGGGCGCAATCCTGTTCGGCTATCTGGGCGATAAACTGGGCCGGAAATATACGTTCCTTGTCACGGTGACATTGATGGGCATTGCCACGGCGGGGGTGGGCCTGATCCCTTCGGCGGAAAGCATCGGCCTTGCTGCGCCCGCGATCATCATCCTGTTGCGCGTGTTGCAAGGGCTGGCGCTGGGCGGCGAATATGGCGGTGCCGCGATCTATGTCGCCGAACATGCGCCCGATGGGCGACGCGGTTATTACACCAGCTATATTCAGGCCAGTGTCGTTGGCGGTTTCGTGTTGAGCCTGATCGTGGTGCTGACCAGCAAAGGGCTGATGAGCGCGGAGACGTGGGCGACCTGGGGCTGGCGCGTGCCGTTTCTGGTCAGCCTTGCCCTGCTGGCAATTTCGCTGTGGATGCGCCTGAAGCTGTCGGAGAGCCCGGTGTTCAAGGCGATGAAGGAACAAGGCGAACTGGCCGGGAATCCCTTCGTCGAAAGCTTCACTTATCCCGGCAACAAGCGCCGCATCTTCATTGCGCTGTTTGGCGTGGCGGCCGGCCTGACCGTGATCTGGTACACCGCGATGTTTTCAGGGCTGAGCTTCCTGAAATCCGCGATGCGCCTGGATGATACGGTGGCCGAAGTGATTGTGGGCGTGGCGGCCACGTTGGGCATGGGCTTCTTCGTCTATTTCGGCAATATGTCCGACCGCCTGGGGCGCAAGAAGCCCATCGTGATCGGTTATGCGATGACGCTGCTGCTGCTATTTCCGGCCTTCTGGCTGATGGGTAGCACGGCCAACCCCGCACTGGTCGCAGCGGCTGAACGTAACCCGGTGGTGGTCGCTGGCCCAGACTGCAATTACAGCCCGTTCGCATCCGAACAGGCCAGCAATTGCGGCAAGTTGCTGGCCGATCTTGCATCGTCGGGCGTGACATATAGCCTTGAGGTTGCGCCTGCATTTACCATGAGTGTTGGCGGCAAGCCGGTAAATCTGGCGGCTTGGCCATGGAATGAAAAGGCGGCGGCGCGCATCGCGGCGTTGCAGGGCGAACTTTCCACCCACGGCTATGACTTTGCCAAAGTGACGCCTTCGGCCTGGCGGATTGCGGCAGTCATAGGATCACTGCTGTTGCTGATGGCGCTTTCGGGCGCGACGTATGGCCCGGTGGCTGCACTGCTGTCCGAAATGTTTCCGCCGCGCATCCGCTATAGCTCGATGTCGATTCCCTATCATCTGGGAACGGGATATTTCGGGGGTTTCCTACCGCTGATTTCCAGCTACATCGTTGCCCGGACCGGCGATCCCTATTCGGGCCTGTGGTACACCTGGGTGGTTGTCGTGGTGGCGCTGCTGGTGGCGATGTGGGGGTTGAAGCCGGGACTGCCCGCTGATTTCAAGCCTGACGACTAATATGGATGACTGCCATCACTTCGCTGCCTTTTCCTCCCGCGCCTTCGTCCTCCCTTCGTCTGCAGCTTGATCCGCACGCGCTTGCCGCCAACTGGCAGGTGCTGCATGCGATGTCAGGCAGCGCGGCGGCAGGGGCAGCGGTAAAGGCTGATGCTTATGGTCTGGGCGCAGCGCGGGTATCGCAGGTGTTGTGGGCGGCCGGATGCCGCGATTTCTTTGTCGCGCACTGGGGCGAAGTGGCCGATATTTTGCCGCATGTTCCGGCTGATCGTATCGCGGTGCTGCACGGGCCGCGCAATCAGGAAGAAGCGGCCTATGCTCGCGCAACAGGCGTGCGCCCGGTGCTGAACAGTCTTGAACAGGCGCGTCGTTGGCTGGATTCTGGTGGCGGGCCGTGCCATCTTATGGTCGACACCGGGATGAGCAGGCTGGGACTTGCCATGGACGATATTGGCGATGAAGCGCTGTCGCGGCTCGAAATCGATATCTGTCTTAGCCATCTTGCCAGTGCGGATGAGGATGTGCCGCAGAACGAGGTGCAGCGTGGACGTTTTGCCGTTGTACGCACTGCGGTTGCGGCGCAGCGATACAGCTTGGCCAACAGCGCGGGAATCGCTTTGGGAAGCGGTTACCATGCCGATGTGACTCGGCCAGGTATCTCGCTCTATGGCGGGGTGGTGCGTCCTGAATTTTCTGGAAAAATTTCGCAGGTGGCCCGGCCCGAAGCCGCGATTGTGCAGGTTCGTATGCTGCAGCGGGGCGACAAGGTGGGCTATAATGCGCTGTTCTCGGCCGATCGTCCGATGCGCGTTGGCGTACTTACGCTTGGTTATGCCGACGGCTATCTGAGGTGCTGGACCGGCAGGGGTAAATTTGAGTGGAATGGAAAGGAATTACAGGTACTTGGTCGGATTTCCATGGACCTGACTATCGTTGATATTTCATCGGTGCCCGATTGTGGTGAAGGTGACTGGCTGACTGCCAGCTATGATCTTTCTGATGCCGCGCAAGCCAGCGGCCTGTCGCAATACGAACTTTTGACCGGGCTGGGCCGCCGTTTTTCGCGCCAATTTGAACATTAACTGGTCTTGTTAAGTCTTGTTGCGCCGCACATGCTGCACATGCTAAAAAAGCATACACGTCGCAGTGGGGGCGCAAGCCATGTCCAACGAAAATAATTCTGGCGAAACGGTGATAATTAAAAAATACGCCAATCGCCGCCTCTATAATACCAGCACTTCGAGCTACATCACGCTCGATCATCTCGCGCAGATGGTGAAGGAGAACATCGATTTCAAAGTGATGGATGCCAAGACGGGGGCTGATTTGACGCACTCGATCTTGACGCAGATCATCATGGAGGAAGAGGCGACCGGTGAGCAGATGCTGCCCACCAATTTCCTGCGCCAGCTGATCGGCATGTACGGCAACTCTATGCAGGCTTTGCTGCCCGGCTATCTTGAAGCGTCGATGGATCATTTCCGCGAAAATCAGGTGAAGCTGCGCAAGGCGATCGAGGACAGCATCGGGCAAAACCCGCTGGCCCAACTCGCCCAGCGCAACATGGAAATGTTCAAGGCTGCGGCTGCGGCTTTCGTTCCCGGCGGTGCGCCGGCGGGTGAAGCCAAACCTGCGGCAGAAGCCGATGATCTTGATGCCCTGCGCAAGCAGATGGCCGACATGCAGAAGAAGTTGGAACAGCTTTCGAAGTAAGGCTGTTCAATAGTTTGCTGGCCAATCCTTTCCCGCAATCCCCGGCACCGAAACTGGGCATTGCGGGAAATGAATTTGGGGCTTAACGCGCGTCCCCATGAACCAGCCCGCTATCAAGCACGCGCTTAACGTCAAGCGCACCGAAGACTTCGCCCAGTGGTATCAGGCCGTGATTGCCGAAGCCGAACTTGCCGAGGAATCCGGCGTTCGCGGCTGCATGGTCATCAAACCATGGGGATACGGCATCTGGGAACGCATCCAGAAGCTGATGGATGCCGAGATCAAGGACGCGGGCGTCGAGAACTGCTATTTTCCGCTGTTCATTCCGCTGTCCTATTTTGCCAAGGAAGCCGAACACGTTGAAGGCTTTGCCAAGGAAATGGCGGTCGTTACGCATCACCGGCTGGTGTCGGACGGCAAGGGCGGGCTGACGCCCGATCCCGAAGCGAAGCTGGAAGAGCCGCTGGTGGTGCGCCCCACATCGGAAACGGTGATTGGCGCGGCCATGGCGCGCTGGGTGCAATCGTGGCGCGATCTGCCACTGATGGTCAACCAGTGGGCCAACGTGGTGCGCTGGGAAATGCGCACGCGCATGTTCCTGCGCACCAGCGAATTCCTTTGGCAGGAAGGGCACACGGCCCACGCCGACGAAGCCGACGCCATGAGCGAAACGCTGCGCGCGCTGGAAATGTACCGCGCCTTTGCCGAAGGTCCGCTGGCCATGCCGGTGATCGCCGGGCCGAAGCCGGAAAACGAGCGTTTCCCTGGCGCGGTCGAGACGTTCTCGATCGAGGCGATGATGCAGGATGGCAAAGCGTTGCAGGCGGGCACGTCGCACTATCTGGGCACCACGTTCGCGCAGGCGGCGGGCATTCAATATCAGAACAAGGAAGGCCAGCAGGCTTTGGCGCACACGACGTCTTGGGGCGTTTCGACGCGCCTGATCGGCGGCGTGATTATGACGCATGGCGATGACGATGGCTTGCGGGTGCCACCACAGGTCGCACCGCAGCAGATCGTGATCCTGCCGATGCTGCGCGAAAACGATGGCGATGAAGCGCTGCTGGCGTATTGTGAAGACATCCGCAAGGCGCTGTTGAAGCAGAACGCTTTTGGTGAGCGTGTGCGCGTGCTGCTGGACAAGCGCCCGGGCAAGGCGACGCAAAAGCGCTGGGCATGGGTCAAGAAGGGGGTGCCGCTGATTCTGGAAATCGGCGGGCGTGATGCCGAAGGCGGGCAGGTTTCGGTGCTGCGCCGTGACCAGTTGTGGCGTGCCGATGCCAAGCCCAACTTTGTCGGGCAGGCCAAGGATGACTTTATCGCGGCCGCATCTGGCGAGTTGGAAGCGGTTCAGGCGGCGCTTTATACGCAGGCGCGCGAACGACGTGATGCGCAGATCGTGCGCGATGTGACCGATCTTGACGGCCTTGCCGCCTATTTCGCTGAAAGCACGAAGTTTCCGGGCTGGGTCGAAATGGGCTGGTCCAAGCCAACTGGCGCGGCGCTGGACAAGGTTGTGGAGCAGCTGAAGGCGCTGAAGCTGACCATCCGCAATACCCCACTGGATGCGCAAAAGCCGACCGGCGTTTGTCCCTTCACGGGAGAACCGGCGGTTGAAAAGATCCTGATCGCCCGTTCCTACTGATCCCTTTCCCGTCCCCTGATGGTGCTTGCCATCGGGGGGCGAAGGGACCACATGGCCGGGATGGTAAAACACAAATATCCCCAAGGCCTCCCCACGCGCGAACAGGTGCTGGATTTCATCGCGCAGTCCGATGAACCGGCAGGCAAGCGCGAGATTTCCAAGGCATTTGGCCTTCGGGGCACAGAAAAGATCGCGCTCAAAGCGCTGCTCAAGGACATGGCCGAAGAGGGCCTGATCGACGGTAACCGCAGCGCTTTTCATGCGATGGGCGGAGTGCCGCGCGTAACCGTGTTGCGCATCGTCGAAATTGACGAGGGCGAGGCGATTGCCATTCCCGAAACGTGGCAGCCCGATGATGCCAGCCCGCCGCCGCGCCTGCGCATCGTCGAACCGCGCGGCAAGACGCGAGAACGCAACGCCGCGCTCAAAGTGGGCGACCGCGTGCTGGCCCGCACCGAGGAAGCAGGCAAGGGCTGGCTGGCCCATCCGATGAAGAAGCTGGCCGTGGAAGATGAGCAGTTGCTGGGCGTTGTCGAAATTGACGGCGCGGGCAAGGGCTGGCTGGCGCCGGTGGACAAGCGCGTGCGCAATGCCGTGCTGATTTCCGACCTTGGCGGGGCAGAGGCCGGGCAGCTTGTTCTTGCCGAACCTGCGGGCCGTTCGCCGCGTGCCGGCATGAAAGTGACCGGCATTCTGGGCGATCCGCTGGCGCCACGCGCATTCAGTCTGATCGCCATTCACAAGCACGGCATTCCTTTTGCCTTCCCGCAAGCAACGCTGGACGAGGCGCAAGTCGCCGCCGCGCTGCCACTGAGCGAGGACCGCCGCGAAGACCTTCGCCATTTGCCGATTGTCGCCATCGACCCGGCGGACGCGCGCGACCACGACGATGCGATCTGGGCCGAGCCTGATGGCGAGGGCGGCTTCCGTGCAGTTGTCGCCATTGCCGACGTCAGCTTCTATGTGCGTCCGGGCGGAAAGATCGACCGCGAAGCCCGCAAGCGCGGCAATTCGGTCTATTTCCCCGACCGCGTGGTGCCGATGCTGCCCGAAGTGTTGAGCGCAGATGTCTGTTCGTTGAAAGGTGGGGCGGATCGTGCGGCAATGGTCTGCCACATGACCATCGATGCCCAAGGACGGATAAAGGACTGGCGCTTTACCCGCGCGCTGGTGCGGATTGCCGAAGTGATCGCCTATGAAGAAGCGCAGCGGCGGATTGATGCGGATGAGGCCGCACCACATCTGGTCAACCTGTGGGCGGCATGGCGACTGCTGGAAAAATCCCGGAACGACCGTGATCCGCTGGCGCTGGAACTGCCGGAGCGGCGGGTGGTGCTGGACGAACAGGGCAAGATTGCCGAAGTCGCCATTCGAGAACGGTTGGACGCCCATCGCGTGGTGGAAGACTTCATGATTGCGGCCAACGTGGCGGCGGCCAAGGCGCTGGAAGCCAAGGTTGCGCCAGTGGTCTATCGCATTCACGAACCGCCGAGCCGTGAAAAGCTGATCGCGCTGAAGGATTACCTTGCCACGTTCGGGCGTAAGCTGGCGCTGGGGCAGGTCATCACGCCGTCGCTATTCAACCGCATGTTGAAGGACGTGAGCGACGAGGCGGAAAAGGCGCTGGTCATGGAAGCCGTGCTGCGCAGCCAGACGCAGGCCTATTATGGCCCCCGCAATGCCGGGCACTTCGGGCTGTCGCTCGGTAGCTATGCCCACTTTACGTCGCCCATCCGCCGCTATTCCGACCTTCTGGTGCATCGCGCGCTGGTCGATGCCTATGGGCTGGAACAGCCGCGGCCTGAGGCGGATATTCCATCAACGTCCGGTCTTTCAGACCGTGACCGCAGCGATCTGGGACGGATTTCGGAAGCGCTAAGCGTTGCCGAGCGCCGCGCGATGGAAGCCGAGCGCGAAACCATTGACCGCTATGTGGCAGCATGGCTTTCAACGCGCGTGGGCGAGGTGTTCTCTACCCGCATCACAGGGGTTCAGAAATTCGGTCTGTTTGCCACGATCATCGGTCTGGGTGGCGATGGGCTGGTGCCGGTATCAACGCTGGGCGCAGAACGATTTGGCTTTGATGAAAAGGCGCAGCGCCTGATCGGGGAATTGAGCGGCGAGGAGTTTGCCATTGGCATGATCCTGAAGCTGCGTCTGGCTGAAGCCAATCCACTGACCGGGGCGTTGAAGTTTGAACCGGAAAACGTGGCCGAGGGCGTGCAGCGGATAGAACGGCGCGGTGGTCGTATGGAACACAAGCCACGCAAGCAGGGCAATTATACGCCCGGCAAGCGAGGTCGCCCTTCGAACATCCGCCATCAAGGGCGGAAGAAATAAGCGGTTAACTCAGACGGTCGATATCGTCTTCGGCCATTGTGCCGGGAACGACCATTAACGGGCAGGGAAGCTGGCCAGCGATTCCGGCAAAGTGGGTGACCAGCGGGCCGGGATTGCTGCCGCCTGCTGCGCCCAAAACCAGCGCCGAAACCTCAGGATGGTCAGCCAGATAGCCGCGGACGACTTGTGGGCCATCGCCTTGGCGAACGGCGATGACCGGCGTCAGACCGGATTCGGTTGCCACGCTGCCTGCGGCGGTCATGGCCAGAACTTCGGCGCGGTCGCGTGCTTCTTCCTCGATTGTTGCCTGCACGCCACCGAACGCGACAAATTCCTGACGGGGCACCAGAGCTAGAATATGTACCGTGCCGCTGGTCCGCACGGCGCGGCGCGCGGCGAAACGCAAGGCGGCGCGGGCCTCGTCCGTCTCGTCCATAATGACAAGGTAGATGCGCTGCGACATGGTTTTGATCCTTCCGATCCCCACGTATCGGCAAATTCGTATGCGGTGCAAGCGGCAAGCCACTTGACCCGACGCGCCATGCTGGTGAAATGGAGCTGAGAAATGATGCAGGAGAGGTTTCCGTTACGGCGACCTTTGCCTTGCGCAAATCAGGACACGGAAAAACGCCCATGCCCATCGCCATCAAGATGCCCGCCCTTTCCCCGACGATGGAGGAAGGGACACTATCCAAGTGGTTGGTGAAGGTGGGTGACAAGGTTTCCTCTGGCGACATCATGGCCGAGATTGAAACCGACAAGGCCACCATGGAATTTGAAGCGGTGGACGAAGGCGTGATCGTTTCGATCGACGTGGCCGAAGGCGCCGAAGGCGTGAAAGTGGGCACCGTCATCGCCACAATCGCGGGTGAGGACGAAGATGCCAGCGCACCTGCGCCTGCTGCAGCCCCCGCGGCGGCAAAGCCTGCCGAGGCTGCGCCTGCTCCTGCGGCCGTTGCACCCGCTGCTCCTTCTGTAGCGGCGCCTGCTGCTGCGCCCAAGGGCGACCGCGTGATTGCAACGCCGCTGGCCAAGCGGATTGCCGCTGACAAGGGCGTCGATCTGGCAGGCGTGAAGGGGTCTGGTCCCAATGGCCGCATTGTGAAAGCGGACGTTGAAGGGGCAAAGCCTGTTGCTGCGGCCGCTGCGCCATCGGTTCCGGTGACAGCGCCTGCCGCAGTGCCGACTCCAGCATCGGTGCCCGATTTCGGCATTCCTTACGAAGCGCAGAAGCTCAACAATGTGCGCAAGACCATCGCGCGCCGCCTGACCGAGGCGAAGCAAACGATCCCGCACATCTATCTGACCGTGGATATCCAACTCGACGCGCTGCTGAAGCTGCGCGGGCAGTTGAACAAGGCGCTGGAAGCGCAGGGCGTGAAGCTTTCGGTCAACGATCTGATTATCAAGGCGCTGGCCAGGGCGCTGGTGCAGGTGCCCAAGTGCAATGTCAGCTTTGCAGGTGACGAACTGCGCAGCTTTACCCGCGCTGACGTTTCGGTGGCGGTGGCCGCGCCTTCGGGCCTGATTACGCCGATCATCGTGGATGCCGGCAACAAGTCTATGTCCGCGATTGCGACCGAAATGAAGGCGCTGGCCGGCAAGGCGCGCGAAGGCAAGCTGCAACCGCACGAATATCAGGGCGGCACGGCATCGCTGTCGAACCTTGGCATGTTCGGCATCAAGCAGTTCGAAGCGGTCATCAATCCGCCGCAGGGCATGATTATGGCCGTTGGTGCGGGTGAACAGCGTCCCTATGTGGTCGATGGCGCGCTGGCAGTGGCCACGGTCATGTCAGCCACGGGCAGCTTCGATCACCGCGCGATTGACGGGGCCGATGGTGCCGAACTGATGCAGGCGTTCAAGAACCTGATCGAGAATCCGCTGGGCTTGGTCGCCTGATCCAAGTCGCAGGGGCGCACTAGTGGGCGATCCGCTACCGATAGGCGAACCGGCCATTCGCATCACCGCCATGCCAGCGGACGCGAACCCGTCGGGAGACATATTCGGCGGATGGCTGATGGCGCAGATGGACATGGCGGCGGGCATTGTTGCCGCGCGCACCTCGCAAGGGCGTGCGGCGACGATTGCGGTTGACGGGATGACATTCCATCATCCCGTTCACGTCGGCGATGAAGTGTCGGTCTATGCATCGCTTGCCGCCAAAGGACGCACATCGATGACCATCGATGTCGAAGCCTGGCGTCGCGCCCGCACTGGCGAAGACCGCCAGATGGTTACCCAAGCCAGATTTATCTTCGTCGCCATCGACGAAGACCGCAAACCGCGGCCCTTGCCGCAACAAGACTGACAGGAGCAATTGCGTGGCTGAACAATACGACGTCATCGTCCTTGGATCCGGCCCCGGCGGCTATGTCGCGGCGATCCGCTGCGCGCAGCTTGGGCTGAAGACCGCGATTGTCGAGCGCGAGAATCTGGGCGGCATCTGTCTGAATTGGGGCTGCATTCCCACCAAGGCGCTGCTGCGGTCTGCCGAAGTGCTGAACCATATGAAGCACGCCGCGTCCTATGGCCTGGCCGCCGACAACATCCGGGCTGATCTGGACGCGGTGGTCAAGCGGTCGCGCGGGGTGGCAAAGCAGCTGAATCAGGGCGTCACGCACCTGATGAAGAAGAACAAGATCGCCGTTCACATGGGCGCGGGCGTGCTGAAAAGCGCGACGAGCGTGGAAGTGACCGGCGATAAAGGCACCGAAACGATCAGCGCCAAGCATGTCATTGTCGCTACCGGTGCGCGGGCGCGCGATCTGCCCTTTGCCAAGGCCGATGGTGAGCGTGTGTGGACATATCGCCACGCGATGACGCCAAAGGTGATGCCGACCAAGCTGCTGGTTATCGGTTCGGGTGCGATCGGCATAGAATTTGCCAGCTTCTACAACGATATGGGTGCCGAAGTTACCGTCGTTGAGATGATGGACCGCGTGGTGCCGGTGGAAGACGCCGACGTTTCGGCGTTCCTTGAAAAGGCGCTGACCAAGCAGGGCATGAAGATCATGACCGGCGCGGGCGTGGAAAGCCTTGCCGTCAGCGCATCGGGGGTGAAGGCGAAGATCAAGGGCAAGGACGGCAAGGTTGCCGAGGGCGATTACAGCCATGTGATCGTCGCCGTGGGCATCGCGCCGAACACCGAAAACATCGGGCTGGAAGCGTTGGGCGTGAAGGCAGAGCGCGGCATTATTGCGATTGATGGTTATGGCCGGACCAACGTGAAGGGCCTGTGGGCGATTGGTGACGTGACGCCGGGACCATGGCTGGCGCACAAGGCCAGCCATGAAGGCGTGATTGCGGCAGAAGCCATCGCAGCGGAACTGGGCAACAAGGATGTCCACCCGCACCCGATGGATCGCGGCAACATTCCGGGCTGCACCTATTGCCACCCGCAGATCGCCAGCGTCGGCTTGACCGAAGCGAAGGCGAAGGAAGCAGGCTACAGCGTGAAGGCGGGCACGTTCCCGTTCATCGGCAACGGCAAGGCGATTGCGCTGGGCGAGCCGGAAGGTTTCGTGAAGACCGTGTTCGACGCCAAGACCGGCGAACTGCTGGGCGCTCACATGATCGGTGCAGAAGTGACCGAAATGATCCAGGGCTATGTCGTGGGCAAGACGCTGGAAACCACCGAAGCCGAACTGATGCACACGGTGTTCCCGCACCCGACCATCAGCGAATCGATGCATGAAAGCGTGCTGGCAGCTTACGGACGGGCCATTCATATCTGACCTGCCGCCAAGGCATTGGTGCAAAATAACAAAACGCGGACAGGGAAACCTGCCCGCGTTTTTGTTTGTGCATCACGACAGGCGGCAACCGACCGCCCAAAACGCTCTGCCGCATCCCAAGGAACGCGGACTAACCCTGCGGGTTACGTCCGCAGGAGAGATGCGATGGAATATGAGATCGAAGAGCCAATCAACCCAACGCCATGGCAGGACGAATGGCGCGTTGCCTCAACGGGCAAGCCGGGACAGCATGTATCGCGTGACGACATGTGCCTGAAAGCGCTGGAAATACCCGAGTCTGAAGAGGCTTAGTCTAGAACGGTTTACATAATAAGGCCCGTCCGAGAAATCGTGACGGGCCGGTTTAATCGTGGCGTGTGCCGCCGGACGCAAGCGAACTACCCACATTTCTTTCGTCTCGGAGGGCTCTCCAGGGCAGGAAAACTTACCGCTCTGTCAGTTCCTGTTCGAAAAATGTGACATCGCGCACCGACTTTCCCGTATTAACAGCTACTTACATGAACTTCACGTATTCATGGTGACGCTATCGGGAGGGCTCAATGGGCTTTTGGCAGGGGCTGCTGGCCGGACTGGCTGGCAAGCCAATCGAGCATGAAGAGCCTCAGGCGCGCAATCGCATGCGCGCGCCGCGATCAAACCTCGTGGCAGAACCGCCAGATGTCCGTCAGGATGCGCTGCCCGGCACATATCGGGTGGGGCTGGTGGATGAACAGCAGTATCAAAGCGCGGTAAAATCCCTTTGCGTCGGTGAACTGGTCAAGCTGCTGTCCGAGCCGGACAATCCGAACGATAAAAGAGCGATTGTGGCCGTGACGTTCCTAGGGCGCACGCTTGGTTACGTGCCCAAAAGCAACTGGCTTTACACGGCGATCAATTTTGAAGGTCACGGGGCGACGGCCAAGGTGATGTTGGTGGAAGAAGGGCAGAATGGCTTTCACAGCGTCGTTCTTGAAGTAGCTTTGACGAAGGATCGCATCGGACGCCGCAGGTTTACCCGATAGTTGGCAGGTGAGGGCGCGCGATGCCGCTCTGACTGTGTTGTCAGTTTCTGACCTCAAGCGCGAGTTTGCGCATTCACGTTGCAATAAAATCAAATACTTATCCGAAAAATTACATTCATCTTTAGCGGGGGCGCTATGAGATTCTGGATAGGTTTGATTGCCAGGCTAAGGAGCAAAACAGTCAGGCGCAAGCACGAGCCACCGCAGCTTTTCGTATCTTCACGTCCGCAGGTTGTGAAACAAAACGTGTGGGTTGCACCGACGGCTGGTGAAAAGCCCGTCCGTGAAGCGGCTTCAGCCGCAACACCAGAGGAGTAAAATGCCATGGATTTGCCAGCATATATGCTTGTCGCCATGGTGGCGCTGGTGTCGATCGGGCTGGCGCTGGCTGTAGGCCTGAAAGAGCCGCAGCCAAGACCAGTGGTGCAAAGCGATGATCCGCTGATGCGGTCGGGGCTGACTTTTGGCAAAATAGAACAGGAACGGCCAAGGCCGGAGCGAAGCCTGCTGCTGCCAGCTGGTTGGATGATTATCGAAGTCAGCGTGATTGCGACGATCTATTCGTGGTCGGTCAACGTGGCACCGCATGCAGGCGGAGCTGACATCAATGCCGTGGGGCTACGCAGTATGTTGCATGCCGGAACACTGGCAGCGCTGGTGATTGGCACCGTGCTGGCCTGTACGGGGCACGTCATCAATGAGATCCGGCGGGGGCGGTAGAGACTGGAGAAGAATGCCTGCTGTTCCTTTGACCTTGGGAAGCGGCAGATAATCTTCAAGGATGCCCACTCTCGCGAAACGATAACGACCTACGAATTGACGGTAGATCCAGGCCAGTATCGAGGGGAGCGGCAAGAGGAAGGCCGAACAAAGGCGGATGCCACGTATATCATTCGGCGACGACGTCCCCAATGGACCATCGACGACCGAGATGAGGTTTGACGGACAGTGCGTTTCGAGGATCCAGACAAGCAAAAAAAGTTGAAATTCTGACCGTGGAGGGGCGTTCAGCCGCAGATGTGACTGTAAAAACGCTCAAACTCATCGGCGCTATGAACATGTAACCTTAGTGCATCGGTGATGCCCGGAAAGAGGCGTTGGCGGACAGGGTGGGATTCGAACCCACGGTGAGCTTCCACCCACGGCGGTTTTCAAGACCGCTGCCTTAAACCACTCGGCCACCTGTCCGCGCTGACGCTGGGCCATGAATCGGTTCGATCCATGGCTTTGCCGGAACGGTTCGCCGTTAGCGCGTTCCGTTCCGGACGCAAAGGGGATTCCCATCGGTTCTTGTCTGTGCGACACCGGGATATGAATTTTTTGAGAGGTATAAAGGCATTGCGGGCCACATTTGCGGTCGCGCTGATGTTGGGGCTTGCAGGGCCTGCTGTGGCGCAGGTGGATGCCGAAGAGGCTGGATTTCAGGGATATCTGCAGCTTTTGGCCGCGCGGGCGCGGGGTGAAGGCGTTCGGGAATCAACGATTTCTGCGATGATGCAGGGTCTGACGCTGAATCAGCGGGTCATTCAATTGGATCGGGCGCAGCCCGGATCATCAAGCGGGGTGATTCCCGCGTTTGAGCCTTATCGTCGCCAGCATGTGGATGCTTCGCGGATTGCGCGCGGACGGCGCCAATATGCAGCGGTTGCAGGCCAGTTGGGCGAGATTGAGCGTCGTTATGGCGTGCCGGGGCCGATCATGCTGGCGATCTGGGGGCATGAAACCGACTACGGCGGATATACCGGTAATTTCGATCTGCCGCGCGCGCTGGCCACGCTGGCCTATGAAGGGCGACGGCGCGAATTGTTTGCCGACGAATTTGTTGCCGCGATGAAGATGGTGGACCGTGGTGTGCCACGTTCCAAACTGGTTGGCAGTTGGGCAGGCGCATTCGGCAACCCGCAATTCCTCCCGTCGGTCTATCTTCGCGTGGCACAGGACGCCGATGGCGACGGGTTGGCCGACATCTGGAACAGCCGGGCCGATACGCTGGCCTCGATCGCCAATTACTTTCGTGATGCCGGGTGGCGGACGGGGCAGCCATGGGGCTTTGCCGTGACCGTACCTGATGGCGTGGACCGCACGCAGCTTGGCACGACGTTGAAAAGCCCGCGATGTGAGCGGGTGTTTGAACGCCACACCGGTTGGAAAACCATGCGCGAATGGCGTGCGCTTGGCATTGCGCCCCGATCAGGCACATGGCCGGTAGATGACGATGTGATGGCAAGCCTTCTTGAGCCGGATGGGCGCGGGCGGACTGCTTATCTGCTAACCGGAAATTATAGAGTTATCCTCGATTACAACTGCTCGAACTTTTACGCATTGTCCGTGGGGCTTCTTGCAGATGAAATCAGCCGCTAGCTTGATTGCCGTTTCCGCAGCGCTTGCGCTGCTGGCCAGTGGCGGGGCCTATGCCCGCGAAGCACAGGGAAAATCGGCTGTTTCCGGGAGTGCCGCATTGGGGCCAGCGGGTGATTATCCGATGGTTCTTGGCGAACCGTTTGTCGTCGATGGGGTCACTTATACCCCGGCCGATACCCTGAATTATGATTCGGTCGGCTTTGCCCATGTCGGCGCGGATGGCGATGGTGTAGCAGGCGAACACCGCACTTTGCCGCTTCCCAGCTATGTCGAGGTGACGTCGCTGGAAACCGGGCGGACGATTCTAGTGCGGTTGACGCGGCGCGGGCCGGTAGCCGGAGGTGATCTGGTTGCGCTGTCGCCAGCGGCATGGGCACAACTGGGAAAGACGCCTGATGTGCGCCTGCCAGTGCGGGTGCGCCGGGTAAATCCACCCGAGGCGGAGCGGGCACTGTTGCGCGCCGGGACGCAGGCTCCGGTGCGAATGGATACGCCGCCGGGTCTGTTGGGCGCGCTACGCCGCAAGCTCGGCATTGCGCCGGTTACGGTGAGCGTTCCTGCCGCCAAGCCGGAAGTGCCGCAGGTTTTGAATCAGCCCGTTCCGCTGCCGAAGCAGACGGTAAAGCCGGTGGCTGAAGCAAAAGCTGTGGTCAAGGCTGCGACCAAACCCGCAGTCAAACCGGCCCTGCCGAAAGCGGCGGCGGCGAAACCTGAGGTTAAAGCGCCGGTTGCGGCAACACCTGAGAAGCCCCCAGTATCGCAGGCCGTGCCAAAGCCTGTGGGCAAAGCGGACGTCACCCAAAAGGTGCAAACCGCTGCGCGATATGTTCAAGTAGGCGCCTATTCCAGCAAGGATCGAGCCGAAAAGGTTGCCGGTGCGGTTGGCGGAAGCGTTTCCTCTGCGGGTAAGCTGTGGCGTGTGCGGATCGGGCCGAACAAGGATCGTGCCGAGACTGACGCAGCGCTGGCGAAGGCGCGCGCGGCGGGCTATGCCGACGCGAAGGTCGTGACCGCTCCCTGACCGCAAGGGTGCGGGCGGCCCCTTTAGAGTTTGGGGAAATGCTGCGTTGCGCCTGAAATTTGTTGCGATTCCTGCCTGTTTCGCGGCCTGTGTGATGCCATGGTCAGGGCTTACATCGGCCGCCGTGCCGCCGCCACTGGCACTGACGCAGGCGTCGATGCCGCAAATCGACGCGCCGATTGCCTTGATGATGGATGTGGGATCGGGCCGCATTCTATATGCCCGCGATGCCCATCGGCGGTTTGTCCCGGCATCGATCACCAAGATCATGACCAGTTTTGTCGCGTTCGATCTGATATCGAAGGGCAAGTTGCGACTGGATCAGCGCATTTCTGTGCGACCTGAAACTTTTCGTCAGTGGCGCGGGGTCGGTAGCACTATGTTTCTGGCTGCGGATTCCCGCCCTACGGTGGCAGAATTGCTCGAAGCGATCGTGACGGTATCGGCCAACGATGCCTGCGTGGTGCTGGCCGAAGGTGCGGCCGGGTCGGTTCCTGCATTCACCGGCGCAATGAACCAGGCCGCAGCCAGCCTTGGCATGCGCGACAGCCATTTCAACACGCCCAACGGATGGATGGATGAAGGCCAGACATATGTCACCGCGGCCGATCTTGCCACGTTGAGCGGGGCGTTGATTACCCGCTATCCCGATCTGTATCGCCGGTTTTATGGGCACGCGGAAATGACCTGGAATGGGATCACCCAACCCAATCATAACCCGCTGTATGGCCGCACCGAAGGCGCGGACGGGATCAAAACGGGATTCACCAACGAGGCAGGATACGGTTTTGTCGGGTCTGCCGAACGCAAAGGTCGCAGGCTGGTGATGGTGCTGGGTGGATATGACCGGCCCAATGCGCGCGCCGAACAATCGCGGCTGTTCATGGAATGGGGCTTTTCGGCATGGGCGGCGCAACCGCTGTTTGCCAAAGGTGCGGCGGTTGGCAATGCCGTGGTGCAGGGTGGCGAAGCGCGGAATGTGGCCTTGGTCGCGCCACGGCCGCTTTCGGTCACCATGCCGCGCGGGGAAACCGCCCGATATACGCTTTCACTGCGCTATAAGGGGCCGCTGAAAGCGCCGATTGCCAAAGGTGAAACTGTGGCCAGCCTGCTGGTGCGGGTGCCGGGTGAACCGGTCCATGTGCTACCTCTGGTAGCCGGTGAAGCAGTGGCCAAAGGTGGCCCGCTGGCACGGCTGCGCAACGGGGCGCTGGAAATGGTCGGACTATGACGATGGGGCGGTTCATCGCGTTGGAAGGCGGCGAAGGGGTTGGCAAATCGACGCAAGGGCGGCTGTTGGCCGATGCCTTGCGAGCCAGAGGACTGGATGTGGTAACCACGCGCGAGCCGGGCGGCACGGCGGGGGCAGAAGCGATCCGCATGATGCTGCTTTCGACCGAAGGCGAGGGCTGGGGCGCGCGGGCCGAAGCACTGCTGTTTGCAGCGGCGCGGGCAGACCATGTGGACAAGCTGATCCGGCCTGCAGTCGAGCGCGGGGCATGGGTGGTTTGCGACCGCTTTGTGGACAGCAGCCGTGCCTATCAGGGCGGGGGCGGGGGCCTTTGCGACGGTGATGTGCTGGATCTGCATCGCATTGGCAGCGAAGGGCTATTGCCCGATCTTACACTGTTGTTGACGGTTGATCCGGCGGTTTCGGCACAACGTCTGGCGCTGCGCGACGGCGATGTAGCCGACCGCATCGGTGGGCGCGGGGCGGACTATCACGCGCGGGTGGCGGCGGCGTTTCGCGCCTTTGCCGATGCGGAACCGACGCGGTTTGGCGTGATCGATGCCGAAGGCGCACCGGATGAGGTGCATGGCCGGATCATGGCGGCACTGGCAGGAATCCTGGCATGATCGGGCATGATGAAGCGTGGCATGCGTGGCGCACCGCGCTGGCGGGCACCAGAATGCACCACGGCTGGATTTTGGCGGGGCGCGAAGGGCTGGGCAAGGCAAGTTTTGCCCGCGCGGCTGCGGCAGAACTGGTGGCCGAACCCGGCGTTCCGCAGCCACCGGTTGAATCACACCCCGACATTCTGCGGCTGACCCCGCTTCCCGCCAATGATGAGGAAGTGAAGAAGCGCGACGATGGCAAGCCATACCTGACCAAGCGGTCGATCTCGGTCGATCAGGTGCGCGAGATGCAGCGCAGGCTGGTGACACGACCAACGCTGGGGGCGCGACGGGCGATCATCATCGATTCAGCTGATCTGCTGGAAAAAAGCGCGGTCAATGCTTTGCTGAAAAGTCTTGAAGAACCGCCGGTTGGCACGTTCTTTTTGCTGGTGGCCCATGCCTTGGGTCGGATTTTGCCGACTGTCAGATCTCGCTGCCTGATCGTGCGCTTTCATCCGTTGAGCGATTCACAAGTGGCGCGCGCGCTGGATGATGCCGCGCCCGAACTTGATGCCGAAACGCGGGCGGCGGCGTTGGCGGTGGCGGGCGGATCGCCCGGCGCGGCGCTGGTTTTTGCCGGGCAAGGGCTGGCGAAGGCGCAGACGATTTTTGCGCACCTGATCGCGCGGGGTGATCCTGACCTGTCATTGCGAGCGGCGCTTTCGGGGGCGATTGGGGCACGGCCTGATCGTGATCGGATTTCAGTGGTGATCGAGGCCGCCCGGATGACAGTCGTGCGCGCGCTGGACAGCGTGGACGACGCTGGCAAGCTACGTCTGGCCGATGCTCACGCGCGCCTGGTGAAGCTTGCGGGTGAAGCGCCAATCTACAACTTTGATCCCAGCATGCTGATGATGGAAATCGGCTCCTTGCTGGCATCGGCTGCGCCGACTAGGGAAGGCGTTCGGTAAACCTGCCAGATTCCCGGCAGCCAGATTCCCACAGAAAGCGACAGGCCCGATGGGCGAACCCTTTTATATCACCACCGCCATTTCCTATCCCAACGGTAAACCGCACATCGGCCACGCTTATGAAGCGATTGCAGCTGATGTGATCGCCCGCTTCCAGCGCGCGATGGGCCGCGACGTGAGGTTCCAGACCGGGACTGACGAACATGGATTGAAAATGGCGCAGAAGGCGCGGGAGCTGGGTGTGACCCCGCGCGAACTTTCAGATGAAATGTCATCGCATTTCATAAAGATGTGTGATGAATTGAACATCTCCTATGATGTGTTCATTCGCACCACTGAAGAACGCCATCACGCATCCGTGCAAGAGCTGTGGCGCCGGATGGAAGCCAATGGCGATCTTTATCTCGATCGTTATGAAGGCTGGTATTCGGTCCGTGACGAAGCGTTCTATGATGAAAGCGAACTGGTGGCGGGTGAGGGCGGTGAAAAGCTGTCGCCGCAAGGGACGCCCGTAGAATGGACGGTCGAGGAAAGCTGGTTCTTCCGCCTGTCCAAATATGCCGAACCGCTTCTGGCGCTTTATAACGAGAACCCTGAGTTCATTCAGCCAGATAGCCGCCGCAACGAAGTGATGCGCTTTGTCGAAGGTGGCCTGCGCGACCTGTCGGTTTCGCGCACCAGCTTTGATTGGGGTGTCAAGGTTCCGGGCAGCGACGGGCATGTGATGTATGTCTGGGTGGATGCGCTGACGAACTATCTGACGGGCCTTGGCTTCCCGGAAGAAAATGGCGATGTGGCAAGGTATTGGCCTGCGAACCTCCATCTGATTGGCAAAGACATCGTGCGGTTCCACACGGTCTACTGGCCCGCTTTCCTGATGAGCGCCAAGCTGGACCTGCCAAAGCAGGTGTTCGGCCATGGCTTCCTGCTCAATCGCGGGCAGAAGGAATCGAAGTCGCTGGGCAATGTCACCGATCCGCTGGGCCTAGCAGAACGCTTCGGCGTCGACCCACTACGCTATTTCTTGATGCGTGAAGTGGCGTTCGGGCAGGATGGCTCCTATTCGCCAGAGGCCATCGTGACACGCTGCAATGCCGAACTGGCTAACAGCTATGGCAATCTGGTTCAGCGCACCCTTTCCATGATTTTCAAAAACATGGATGGTGAATTGGAGAAGTTTTCGAGCGATGAGGCCGATGACTTGCTGCTGGCTACTGTATTCAATGCCTGCCGTGAGGAGTTGCCGCGTGAATTCCGCGCGCTGAATTTTTCTGCCGGCATCGATGCGTGGATGAAGGCCGTGTTTGCCTGCAATGCCTATGTCGATGAACAGGCACCGTGGGCGCTGCGCAAGACCGATCCTGAACGGATGAAGGCGGTGCTGCTGACGCTGTTCATGGCGATCCGTGACCTGACCATCGCGATTGCGCCAGTGGTTCCCCATGCTGCTGCCAAGGTGCTGGACCAGTTGGGCATTCCGCTTGACGATCGCAGCTTTGCCGCGCTGACCGATGCCGACTGGTTCACGAGCCGGGTGGCGACGGGGGAAAAGCTTTGCGCTCCGACTCCTGCTTTTCCCCGGCTTGAAATGCCTGACGAGGCAGTGACGGCATGATGTTGATCGATTCCCACTGCCATCTCAACTACAAGGGACTGGTAGAGGACCAAGCCGCTGTGCTGGGCCGAGCGCGGGGAACCGGTGTGCGTGGGTTCCTGAACATTTCGACGCGGCAAAGCGAATGGGCCGATATCGTCGGCACGGCGGAACGTGAAAGCGATGTCTGGGCCAGTGTGGGCATTCACCCGCACGAAGCCGACGCCCATGCCGACCTGGGCGAAGCTGTGCTGCTGAAAGCGACCACGCATCCGCGTGTGATCGGCATCGGCGAAACCGGGCTGGATTACTACTACGATCATTCCGACCGACAGGTGCAGCGCGATCTCTTTCGCGTGCATATCCGCGTGGCGCGCGAAACTGGCTTGCCGCTGATAATTCACACCCGTGATGCGGAAGACGACACCGCACAGATTATTGCAGACGAGATGGGGAAGGGGGCGTTCCCGGCGTTGATCCATTGCTTTACCGCGTCTGCTGACTTTGGCCGCAAAATGTTGGATCTGGGTCTGACGATTTCAATTTCCGGTATCGTGACATTTAAGAATGCAAAGGACTTGCAAGCCGTAGCTGCCGATCTTCCTGAAGGACGCATTCTGGTGGAAACAGATGCACCGTTTCTGGCGCCGGTCCCGCACCGGGGCAAGACTTGCGAGCCGGCTTTCGTCGCTGACACCTGCGCCTTTGTTGCTGGGCTACGCGGCACGACCAAAGAAGCGCTGGCAGACGTGACGGGCGCAAACTTCTTCAAGCTGTTCACCAAGGCCACACTGTGAAGCTGACCGTTCTGGGTGCTGGCACATCGACCGGGGTGCCGCGTATCGGCAACGACTGGGGTGATTGCGATCCCAACGAACCGCGCAACCGGCGTACGCGCGTGGCCATTGTGATCGAAGGTGACGATGGCAGCCGGTTGCTGGTGGATACGCCAACCGACTTGCGCCAGCAGTTTCTCGCCTGCGAAATCGACCGGGTGGACGGGGTGTTCTGGACCCATGACCACGCTGACCATTGCCATGGCATCGATGACTTGCGCCCGTTGCGTTATGGCCGTGGCGGGCCAATACCGGGCTATGCCGCGTCCGAAACAGTGCGACGGTTGCGCCAGCGTTTTGGCTATGTCTTTGCAGGCCAGCACGGCTATCACACGATATGCGAACTGGACAATCTCGACCGGGTGCGGATGATTTGCGGTATTGGCGTGAACCATTGCCAAATGCCGCACGGGCCAGCGCAATCAACCGCTTATAGGTTCGATCAGGGCGGAAAATCAATTGGTTACGCTACAGACTTCAGTGAGATTACCGGCGAAATGGTCGACCTGTTCTATGGGGTCGATCTGCTTGTAGTGGACTGTTTGCGCCGTCAGCCACATCCGACGCACGCGCACCTTGGCATGGCGCTGGAGCTGATCGAAGCGACGCGCGCCGATCGGGGCGTGTTGACGCATCTCGACAAATCGATGGATTATCGGACACTGTGCGCGGAAACGCCGGAGCATGTTCAGCCGGCCTTTGACGGCATGGAGATTACGCTTTGAGCGAAGAGATCGTCAGGATCACCGGCATCGTGATGGCGCTGGTTCTGGCGGTGGCGAATTTGCGCGGGGCACGGATCGGACTTTCCGAAGGCATGCGCATGGCCGCGCTGTGGACGTTTTTGTTCGTGGCAGGCGCACTGATTTTCTCGGTGCTTGGGTGGTGAACGGCTGCCTTACATTGATGCGTAATTTACATAATACTTATTATCAAACTTAAACACAGGTGCTGAGGGAGCCATTTGAGCCCTCCTTTGGAACGCGCCAGTTGATGTGATGGACACGATAGAAATGGCTTCTGGAAAAATGATTTCTGACGGAAGTTACGGCAGTGAGCGAAACCTCGCGCGGCTTTTGAGCATCATGGCGCGGCTGCGTGATCCGGTGAGCGGTTGCGAATGGGATTGTGCGCAGACGTTTGCGACAATTGCGCCCTATACCGTCGAAGAAGCCTACGAAGTGGATGACGCGATCGCGCGCGGCGACATGGCGGCGCTGAAGGAAGAATTGGGCGATCTGCTGTTGCAGGTGGTGTTCCATGCGCGAATGGCCGAAGAGCTTGGACTGTTCGGGTTTGACGATATAGCCGCTGCAATTGCCGACAAGATGGAAGCGCGCCATCCGCATGTGTTCGGTGATGAGGTGGACGCCGGGCAATCGCGCGAAGACCGTTGGGAAAGCGCCAAGGCGGCGGAGCGTGCAGCCAAGGGTGCGGACAGCGCGATGGCCGGTGTGGCACTGGCCCTGCCGGCGCTTATGCGTGCGGAAAAGCTGCAGAAGCGCGCGACGCGCCAGGGTTTCGATTGGCCTGATGTGGGCGGTGCGGTTGCAAAGGTTATAGAAGAAATTCAGGAGCTTGCCGAGGCTTCTTCAGATGAGGAGCGCGTTGCAGAAGCGGGCGATTTGTTGTTTGCAGCGGTCAATGTGGTGCGCAAGAATGGTGTTGCGCCCGAAGATGCATTGCGGGCGGCCAACGCCAAGTTCGAGCGCCGCTTTCGTGGTATGGAGGCGCTGGCGCAAGGTAAGTTTGCCACGCTCAACCTCGATCAGCAGGAAGAGTTGTGGCAGGCTGTAAAGCGGCTAGAGACCCATCAATCAGAGACTGGTGAAGCGCCCTAGTTCGCGTGGGGTCAGGCGCACCTTTATGCGCATGGAAGGTTCACTTGCGTCACTATTAATCTGGTTTTCCTCCAGAATTTCACCATGAGCATGAAGCCATGCGAGCCGTTGTCCGTCTGACAGGGGCACGGTGAGTTCAAGCGTCTGCGCGCCACCGGTGAGCATGGTGCCCAGCTTGTCCAGCAGGGCATCAACTCCCTCACCTGTGATGGCTGATAGCGGCACGACTGGCGTTTCGGACACTTTGGCGGCGATCAGATCACGGCGGATGGCCTGATCTTCTTCGCTGAGTAGATCCCATTTGTTCCATGCCTCGACAATCGGGATGGATGTGCCCCCTTCCCCCATCACGCCAAGGTCGGCGAGGATTTCCTCAACCTCGATCTTTTGATCGGCAGTGGCGGGATTGGCGACATCGCGGACGTGGACGATGACGTCAGCGGCAGTGACTTCTTCGAGTGTGGCACGGAAGGCTGCGACAAGCTGCGTGGGCAGGTCGGAGATGAAGCCCACCGTATCGGACAAGATTGCCTTTTCCACGCCAGGCAAGCGGATCGCGCGCATGGTGGGATCGAGGGTGGCAAAGAGCAGGTCTTCGGCCATGACATCCGCCCCGGTAAGGCGGTTGAAAAGTGTGGATTTTCCCGCGTTGGTATAGCCGACCAGCGCGATGACTGGCCATGGCGCGCGCTGGCGGCGTTCGCGATGAAGCCCGCGTGTGCGGCGGACTTGTTCGAGTGCACGGCGCAGGCGGGCCATACGATTGCGGATCAGGCGGCGATCCGCCTCGATCTGGGTTTCACCGGGGCCGCCAAGGAAACCGAAGCCACCGCGCTGACGTTCAAGGTGGGTCCATGAGCGGACGAGGCGTCCGGCCTGATAATCAAGATGGGCGAGTTCGACCTGAAGGCGGCCCTCTGCCGTGGCGGCACGTTCGCCAAAGATTTCAAGGATCAGCCCGGTGCGGTCGATGACTTTGCGTTTCAGCCGGTCTTCCAGGTTGCGCTGCTGGATAGCTGACAGCGCGCCATCGACGATGACCAGTTCGGCATCGGACTGATTGCAGGCCACGCCGATGCGTTCCACTTGTCCTTCACCGAACAAGGTTGCGGGCCGGACTGCGCGGATGGGCAGGATGAAGGCGTCGACCACCTCGATCCCGATGGCGCGGGCAAGACCCTGCCCTTCTTCAAGGCGCGAATCAGCATCGACACCGAAGCCCCCTCCCCGCTGTTTGATGTCGGGGAGGATGACGACGGCGCGCGCGCCACGGGTGACTTCACCGGCAACTTCGCCGGTGTTGTTGCCAAATTCAAAAGTGCTCAGGAATCCTCGCCATCCCAGTCGCCGGTAAGATCAACATGGCCGGCAGGCTGAATTGTAGAAACGGCATGCTTGTAAGCGAGCTGGACGTAGCCTTCACGTTCAAGCAGCATGCAGAAAAGGTCATACGATGCGACCTTGCCCTGCAGCATGACACCATTGACCAGGAACATGGTGACCTGCACGCCCGAATCACGCACCGACGACAGGAATACTTCCTGCAAAAGACGAGCCTTCTTGCCGTTTTCCTCACCCCCAGTCTGGAAGTGAGCGACCGAAAGTTGCTGACCCGGCATGATGGTCGAGATCGCGTGCTTGTAAACCAGTTGTGACTGGCCATCGCGGCGCAGCAGGATCGAGAAATTGTCGAACCACGTGACAATGCCCTGAAGCTTGACGCCCTTCACAAGGAACATCGTTACAGGAATCTTGTTCTTTCGCAGATGGTTAAGGAACAGATCCTGAAGGTTCTGGCCCTTCCCGCCGGTTGGCCCGGTGACAGGAGCTACAGGGGGCGTTTCCGCCTCTGGCGCCGGTTCAGGCTTGGCCTTGGGGCGTGCGGAAAGCGTTCTGCCGGTCATTTACGTGACTCCATTTTATATTGGCTTGGCCCCTTAACGGGCCTTCGCGATCTGGCCTTCGCGGCAAATGCCAAAAGCATCTGCCATTCTGGCCGGGTTCGGTGTCTAGTTTATGTCTTGTGCAGCGCGGCGTAAACCTGCGAAATTGCACAATGTTCCGTTTTAATGCGTATTCACAAGCTCAATCTTCATCCTCATCGTCACGACGATCGACCATGCCAAGCAGCTTCAGCTTACGGTGCAAGGCCGAGCGTTCCATGCCAATGAAGCTGGCCGTTTTGGAAATATTGCCCGAAAACCGGCGGATCTGAACCTTGAGATATTCGCGTTCGAAGCTTTCACGGGCTTCGCGAAGCGGCACGCCCATGAGGGCCGAACCACCCGAATCACCTCCGATGTGGGTGCTGACGATTTCGGACGGCAGCATGTCCGAATCAATCCGGGCCAGACGATCACGCGGGGCGAGGATTACGGTGCGTTCAACCACATTGCGCAATTGGCGAACATTACCCGGCCAGTCATAGCTTTGCATCGCGGCCATTGCTTCTGGCGAAACGACGGGCGGAGATACGCCCTGTTCGTTGGCGTAGCGGGCGAAGAAATGATCGACCAGCGCAGGAATATCATCCCGCCGTTCGATCAGCGAGGGAATGGAAACGGGCACGACATTGAGGCGGTAATAGAGGTCTTCGCGGAAGCGACGTTCGGCGATTTCCTTTTCCAGCGCACGTGACGAGGACGAAACAACCCGCACATCGACGCGCAACTGGCGGTGCCCGCCAACACGAACAAAGGCCTGCTCGGTCAGAACGCGCAGAATGCGGGCCTGGCTTGAAGCGGGCATATCGGACACTTCATCAAGGAACAGGGTGCCGCCGTCGGCCATTTCCAGCAGGCCTGCGCGCACCAACTTGCCGTCGATTTCCTCACCGAACAGTTCCTGTTCGAAGCGTTCGGGCGTGATGCGAGCGGAATTGACGGTAATGAACGGGCTTTGCGCGCGCGGGCTCCACGAATGGAGCAGGCGCGCGGCAACTTCCTTGCCCGATCCGGCCGGGCCGGAGATCAGCAGGCGGCTGCCGGTGTTGGCCACCCGCTTCAACGTGGCGCGGACCTGATTGATGGCTGAGCTGTTACCGGTGAATTCCTCCGCCATCGAAAAGCCCTGACGGAGCTGGGCATTTTCGCGGCGCAGACGTTCGGTTTCCGTTGCGCGTTCGACCAGCAGGAGCAGGCGTTCGGCTTCAAACGGCTTTTCAAGGAAGTCCATCGCGCCACGGCTGATCGCGGAAACTGCCGTGTCGATATTGCCGTGGCCGGAGAAGATGATGACCGGCAGTTCGGGTTCACGCTTCTTGATTTCGTCCAACACTTCCAGCCCGTCCATGGGACTGCCGTGCAACCATACATCGAGCAGGACCAGGCTGGGCCGCCGCTCATCAATGGCGGCAAGCGCTGAGGTGCTGTCAGCCGCAAGACGACAGCCGTAGCCTTCGTCGCTGAGTACACCGGCGACCAATTCGCGGATGTCGCGTTCGTCATCGACGATGAGGATGTCGAGTGCCATGGTCTTGGTCCTGTCAGTCCTGTTCGGAAGCGTAAGGGGTGGAAGCTGAAGTGGCGAGAGGATCGCGGGCAAACCGCATGGTTACGCGGGTTCCGCCATCAGGTTCGGAAGTGAAGGCCATATCACCGCCATGCTCTTCGACAATCTTGTGAACGATGGCGAGGCCAAGGCCGGTGCCCTTTTCGCGCGTGGTCATATAGGGTTCGAGAATGCGTTCACGCTCTGCCGGCAAACCGATGCCGTTGTCTGCAACGCTGACCATCACCGTGTCGGTATCACCGGAAAGCGTTATGGCGATACGACCGCGATAATCCACATCAGAATTTTTTGATTTTGCATCAATAGCTTCAACAGCATTTTTTAGAACATTTGTCATGCATTGGCCGAACTGGTGGCGGTCACATTGCAGCGGCATGGAAGGCGCATCGCTGGCAAAGCTGAAATCGATGGCAGTGTGCGCCACTTCCTGAAGGAACAGCGACTGACGGACGAGATCGCTTGCGTCTTCGCCACGGAACACGGGTTTTGGCAGACGCGCGAATGAGGAGAATTCATCCACCATCTTGCGCAGTTCACCAACCTGCCGAATGATCGTACTGGTCAGTTCTTCGAACAGCTCAGGATCGTTTTCAATCTGGCGGCCATAACGTCGGCGCAAACGCTCGGTGGCAAGCTGGATTGGTGTCAGCGGATTCTTGATTTCGTGCGCGATACGGCGCGCGACGTCAGACCATGCGGCGCGGCGCTGATCGAGCAGCTGGCGGGTAATGTCTTCAAATGTGATGACATGGCCGTTGTTGTCTTCAACCACGCGCACCGCAAGCGTGCGCAAATCCCCCCCCAGCGGGTGCTGGATGACATTGCCGGGCTGTCCCGATGCGACAAGCTGGGCGAACACGGGCGACACATCGGCCAGACGCCGGCTAATGGGGGACGGCGCGCCTTCGGCCAGCAGGAAGCGCTGGGCAGAGGAATTGATGAGCTGGATTGCGCCGTCGCGCCCGATGGAGATGATGCCGGCGGTAATCGATTCCAGCACGGCTTCGATGAAGGCGCGGCGCACTTCAAGCTGGGCATTGGCAGAAACGAGCGCCTGCGTTTGCCCTTCCAGTTGCTGGGTCATGCGATTGAACGCGCGGGCGAGCATGCCGATTTCATCCGTGCCGCTGTTTTGCGCAACCCGCATGGCAAAGTTGCCACTGCCGATGGTGCGAGCGGCTGACACGAGTTCAGCCAGCGGGGCGACCTGCCGGTCAGCAAAGCGCAGCGCGGCCCAGACCGCCAGCCCGACCAGCGCAAGGCTGACGCCGAACAGCGCGAGGTTGAAGCGCAATTGCAGCGCTCGCGCCCGCGTAGTCAACATGTCATAGGCCTTGAGAACGGTCTGCGCGCGTTCCCACTGGCCCAGCGCCAGCATGTCGGAATTGCGGGCGGTGTAGAGATAGATTTCGCGCTTGCGATCAATCGGGGTGATTGCCTCGATCCGTTCGGCTGAAGCCTTGACGACTACGCCTTCGCCCTTTTCGATCCGGGTAACGTCCTGAATGGTTACCCGTTCGCGCGTGTCGTTCTTGTCCGGGTCGACAATCGCGGCGGTGCGCAAGGTGCCGTCGGGACCACGTTCGACAATGGCGGATTCGTTAAGTTGGCGGCTGAGAACCTGAAACGAATAACCTTCGGCAAATTCGATGGAGGCGATGTTAGCCTGATCGAGAAAGTCGCGAATATCGCCTGCCATGGCGACGGTCTGGTTCGACACATCGCGCAACTTGTCTTCGTAATAGCCGCGCGCAAGCTTGTTCGCATTTTCAAGCATGCCGCGAGAATTGTCGGAAAACCAGAATTCCACGCCGGACTGAAACAGGATCGAGGCGAAGACCACGACCAGCAGCGTGGGAATGGCCGCGATGAGCGAGAACAGCCACACCAGGCGGACATGAAGGCGGCCGCTGGAACCCAGCACGCTGCGCGAAGCACGACGTATGGCTAGGCGGCGTCCACCAAGGACCAGCAGCGTCATGGCAGGGACGAGCGTGCCAACCAGCAGGCTGGATGTAAGGCGTGACGGGAGTATCTGCCCTTCGCCCGAAGATGCAGTAAGCGTAAGCCAGCTTGTTGCGACCATCAACGCGAGCACAGCGGCGGCGGCAATTTCCAGCAGAAGGAACAGATTGGCCCGGCGCATGCTGACAAGAACCCGCCGCCACCATCGGGGCATTTTGCGAACTCTGGAGGTGCCTTGCTGATCCATCGTTGCGCGGTTACAACACCCCTGTTGCAAGAATGCAAGGGGTAAAGAGCGGGCAAAACAGCCAAGAGTCAGCCGATTGCGCTGTCAACGCCCCTCAATCTTTGGAAGTGTAATCTTCGGCGGAAATGCCAAGGTCACTCAAGCGTTTGCGCAAGGTGTTGCGGTTGATTCCGAGAATCTGGGCAGCGCGTAGCTGGTTGCCACTGGTCTGACCCAGAACGTTGAGAAACAATGGGCGTTCAAAAGCGGCAAGCGCCATGTCGTACACTTGCCCCTGCATTGGTTCATGCACGGCCAACCAATGCTCTACCGCGTCAGACAGATCGGCAGGATTGCGCGATGGAGTATCGTCCATCCGCATTGGTTGCGCGCCATCGGCTTGTGCCAGCAGCGGTTCAACCGCAGCCACGTCAACCATTTCATCACGAGCCAGCAGCGCCAGACGATAGATGAAATTGCGCAATTCGCGCACATTGCCGCGCCATGGCTGGCGCGAAAGCAGGCTGGCGGCGGCCGGTGTCAACTGGCGGCGCGGCAGGCCTTCAGACACGGCATTTGCCAGAAAATGGCGTGACAGCGCCTCGATGTCGTCGGCCCTTTCGCGCAAGGGTGGCAGTTCGATGGGCACCACAGCCAGGCGGTAATAGAGGTCTTCGCGGAACGTGCCTGCCGCGATCATCGGCAGGAGATCGCGATTTGTGGCCGCGACGATGCGGCAATCGAGCGTGATCTCTTCACGCCCGCCAACGCGGCGGATGCGACCCGATTGTAGCGCCCTTAGCAGTCGGGTCTGTGCCTGCATCGGCATGTCGCCGATTTCATCAAGGAAAAGAGTGCCGCCGCTGGCCTGTTCGAACTTGCCCATGGTGCGGGCAACCGCACCTGTAAACGCGCCCTTTTCATGGCCGAACAGTTCGCTTTCGATCAGTTCTGCGGGGATTGCGGCAGTGTTGACCGCAATGAACGGGCCTGCGCGACGATTGCCCAACTGGTGGATCGCTTCGGCTACCAATTCCTTGCCAGTGCCAGATTCACCCAGAATCAGTACCGTCAGATCGTTGCGCAAGACGCGCGTAATCATGCGATAGACGGCCTGCATCGCCGCGCTGCGTCCGACCAGCGGCAACCCCTGCGGCACGTCCTGCGGGGCATCGATGCTGGCCGCTTCAGCGCTGCCGATGGCCTGCGTGACGGTGCGAACCAGTTCTTCAAGATCGAACGGTTTGGGGAAGTATTCGAACGCGCCGGTATCGCTGGCACGCACGGCTGTATCGAGCGTGTTCTGCGCCGACAGGATGATGATCGGCAAATGCGGTTGGGCTTCCCGCACGCGGTTCAGCGTTTCGATACCGTCACCGTCGGTCAGCATCACGTCTGTCAGGAGGATATGATAGTCCGCGCGCGACAGGAAACGGTCGCGCCCGGCAACGGAATCACAGCGATCCACGTCATAGCCTTCGGCTTCGAGCGCGGCGGTGATGACGATGGCGATCGAGGAGTCATCCTCGACCAGCAGGACACGCTTGGTCATTTGGGCACCGATCCTGCAACGGGCAGATGGATACGGAAATGGGTCCATCCGCCAAGCTCGTCACGATCGTGGGTGATGCGGCCATTCATCTCGCGCACCAATTTCTGCACCAGGGCAAGGCCAAGCCCCTGCCCGCTTTTCTTGCCGGTGACGAAAGGTTCGAAAATGTGGTCGCGCAGCGCCGGATCGATGCCGGGACCATTATCGGACACGCGCAGTTCGATGGGCAGGCGCAGTGGCTTTCCGCCCGGCCCGGCGTGAAGCTGGATACCGCTGGCAAAGCGGGTGCGGACCGCGATGCGTGGCAGCGGCGCCCCTTGACAGGCTTCGCGCGCATTGCTGAGCAGATTGAGCAGCACCTGCACCAGCGAATCCGGGTTGGCCATGATTGGCGGCAGCGATGGATCGAATTCTTCTTCGATTGCAAAAGTGCCGGGCGTGGCCGCCGCCAGCACGGCCTGAGCGCGACGGGCGGCCTCGTGCAGATTGCAATCCTGCGAAGGTTCGGCGCTGCGGCGAGAAAGCGACTGCATCTGATCGATCAGCTTGGCAATGCGATCCACCTCGGCAGTGATAAGGCCGGTCAGCGCGCGGTCACGTTCATTCAGCTTACGGCCAAGCAATTGCGCCGCGCCGCGAATGCCCGCTAGCGGGTTCTTGATTTCATGGGCAAGCACTTCGGGCGCGCGCAAGGCCACGCCCTCACCGCCACCGCCACCGCTGCCATCGCCTGACAGCGCTTCGACGCCCACGCCTTCGTGCAGCATCAGCAATTGCCAACCGGGGCAATGGGTGACCGCGCTGGTCATGATGTCAAAGCGGCGCGGAGCCTGCCCTCTGATATGCACACGTACCCCGCGCGCAAACAGATGCGCTTCACCTTCAGCCAGACGGCCAAGAATCAGCGGTTCGTCAAAATCGAACAGTTCGGCAATGGATTTGCCGATGATCCGGCGTGCGCCCTGCCCCAGAAGCTGTTCGGCGGCAGGGTTGACCGCGGCCACGACAAGATCGGGATCAAGCTGCAGCAGGGCCAGCGGCAGGCTGGCCACGACGCGCTTGGGATCGGGCTTGCCCGTGTCTTGCCGCCGCCATTCGGGAAGCGCGATCATGCCGCCTCTTGTTGGCCTGCCACGGCTTCTGCTGTGGCAAGCTGGTGTTCGATGGCGCGGCCGTAGAAATCAGTAAGGCTGGCGAGAACCGCCTTGGGATCATCAATGAAGTTGACCTTGTTGCGAAAATCGGCCGAGCCGTGCAGGCCCTTGGTGTACCAGCCCAGATGCTTGCGCGCCATATTCACGCCGGTCACCTCGCCATAATGGTCCTGCATGGCGTGGTAGTGTTCGATAATGATCGCATATTGTTCGGCCAGCGTCGGGTCTGCCAGACGCTGGCCGGTGTCGAGCCAATGCATGACTTGCCCCAGCAGCCAGGGACGCCCGTAGGAACCGCGCCCGATCATTACGCCGTCGGCACCACTTTGTTCAACTGCACTGGCCACGTCTTCAATGGTGCAGATGTCGCCATTGACGATCACCGGGATCGATACTGCCTGCTTGACACTGCGCACAAAGGCCCAGTCGGCGGTGCCTTTATACAACTGGTTCCGGGTGCGGCCGTGGACGGTAATCATTTTTGCGCCCAGATCTTCGGCAATGCGCGCAAGCTCGGGCGCGTTCAGGCTGTCATGGCACCAGCCCATCCGCATCTTGACGGTGACTGGCACGTTCACCGCCTTGACCGTCGCTTCGATCAATCGCGTGGCGAGCGGAATGTCACGCATCAGCGCGGATCCAGCATCGCCATTGACGACCTTGCGCACCGGACAGCCCATGTTGATGTCGATAATGGCCGCGCCCTTGTCTTCCGACAGCTTTGCAGCTTCAGCCATCTGATCCGGTTCGCACCCGACAAGCTGCATCGACACCGGTTCTTCGGTGGCATGCCATGCCGCTTTCTGGATCGACTGTCGGGTTTCGCGGATCGCGGCAGGGCTGGCGATCATTTCGGTCACGTTCAGACCCGAACCGAAGCGGCGGACGATGGTGCGGAACGGCAGGTCCGACACCCCCGTCATCGGCGCGAGCACGACCGGACAATCGACCGCGACGGTGCCGACCTGAATGGGTTTTAGCTGCGGCGGGACGGGAACTTGGGACATAATCGTATGACTGCCTAAAAAACAGGCAGCGCTTAATCGATTCCGGACAAAACGGCAAGACGGTTGCTCCCAGCAGGCAAGCGCTGGTAGAGGCGCGCGGAATGGATAGTGCCCCTCCCCCGATGAATGGCGCCGTAGCGGCGGTGGTGGTTGCCGCCGGCAAAGGTTTGCGGACTGGTGGCGATGTGCCCAAGCAGTTCGTGCTGTGGCGGGGCAAACCCTTGATGCGCCATTGCGTTGAAGCGCTAGCCGATGCTGGTGTTACGCCTATCGCGGTGGCAGTTCCCGAAGGATGGGATGATGTGGCGGCGCGCGCGCTGAACGGCATTGCCGGTGTCCGCTTTGTCCATGGCGGCGTGACTCGGCAGGAATCCGTGCGCAAAGCGCTGGAAACGCTGGAGGATGCGGCACCTGCCAAAGTTCTGATCCACGATGCAGCCCGGCCTGTGCTGGCGCGACAGGTGATTGACGGGCTGCTGGCTGCGCTTGAAAAACACATGGCGGCTATCCCGGTTCTGCCAGTGGTGGACAGCATGGTGCGCGGCGATGGCGGAGTGATGGCGGGAACAGTTGCACGCGAAGAGTTGTATCGTGTGCAGACACCGCAGGCATTTGATTACAAGGCCATCCTGGCAGCGCATCGCGGCTGGCAAGGCGAACCGAATGCCGGTGACGATGCACAAGTGGCGGTCGCGGCGGGTCACAAGGTGGCGCTGACCCACGGTGACGAGGCATTGCGCAAGGTGACCTTTGCTGCCGATCTTGAGGAACACGACATGGACGGATTTCCGCGCACAGGAATGGGATTTGACGTTCACCGGCTTGTCGAAGGCGAGGAGCTTTGGCTGTGCGGGGTGCAGATTCCCCATGGCAAAGGTCTGTCAGGCCATTCGGATGCGGACGTGCCGATTCACGCGCTGGTCGATGCTCTGCTGGGAGCGATTGCGGCGGGTGATATCGGCGATCATTTCCCGCCTTCTGATCCGCAGTGGAAAGGTGCATCTTCCGATCGGTTTCTGGCCCACGCGGCCGAGCTTGTGCACGAGGCGGGCTATCGCATCTGCAACGTGGATGTGACAATCATCTGCGAAGCGCCGAAGATCGGGCCGCATAAGCTGGCGATGCGTGAAGCACTGGCCCGGATTCTGAAGGTTGACTTGAGCGCCGTATCGGTGAAGGCGACGACCACCGAACGCCTTGGCACGACTGGCCGGGGCGAAGGCATAGCGGCGCAAGCCGTGGCGACTGTGATACCGGGCTGAGGCCCGCTGGAGTTTCTGGATATGAAGCTTTCCCGCACACTTTTTACGCTGGGCGCAGGTCTGGCGCTGGCGCAAGGACAAGCGGCAGTTGCCGCTGAATGCCTGAGCGAAACCGAAGTGAACGGATTGGTCGGCTATGCCCTGCCTTCGGTAATCGACGGTGCAATGAAGGCCTGCAAGCCCCACCTTTCAACCAGCGGCTATTTCGCCACGCGCGGCGGGGAATTCCTTAACCGTTATGCCGCACGCAAGAACGCAAACTGGCCGGTAGCCAAGGGCGCGTTCCTCAAGCTTGGCGGGACCAAAGACCCCAAGATGACCGAAACAATCAAGTCGTTGCCCGACACGGCATTGCAGCCGTTTGTCGAAGGCATGGTCAGCGAAATGGTTGGCGGCGAAATCAAGGCGACGCAGTGTACGACAATTGAGCGGGGTGTGCGGATTCTGGCTCCCCTGCCGCCTGAAAATACCGCAGAACTGATCGCTTTCGTCGTGGTGCTCGCCGATAAGCCGAAGAACGGCAAACCTTCGGCGATGCCGATCTGCAAGGCGGCGAACTGATTTTATGGACAGCCTGCTCCCCCCCGAAATCGGTGCGCTTGCGCGCCGGGTGATCGAAGAGAACGTGGCGATTGGCCGCAAGGTTGCGGTTGCCGAAAGCTGTACTGGGGGCCTTGTTGCCGCCGCGCTGACAGAAGTGCCGGGCAGTTCGGCCGTGCTTGATCGGGGTTTTGTCACTTATTCCAACGAAGCGAAAATCCAGCTTCTGGGAGTTTCGGAAGACCTGATCGATACGTTTGGCGCGGTCTCCATTGCAGTGGCGTGGTCAATGGCGCAGGGAGCGCTCAAGAAATCGGGCGCGGACGTGGCTGTGGCGATTACCGGGGTTGCCGGGCCTGACGGTGGATCGGACCAGAAGCCTGTGGGTACGGTCGTCTTCGCCTGCGCCAAAGTGGGCGAAGATCCCGAAGCGACCAATGCGGAGCTGAAGCTGTTTGACGGGGCCAAGACCCGCGCCGAAGTGCGGTATCAGGCGACTCTGGTGGCGCTGGAACTGTTGCTGCCGTAGAGTTGATCGGCCCGCTTTTCGAACGCGGCGACCATTTTTCGGAATGCCGCGTCGAGATATTGCCCAGCCAGCTTTTCAAAAATGGCGCTGCGGAAGGTGAAATCGACGCAGAAATCGATGGTGCAACCGCCGTCTGGCAGGGCAGTGAACGTCCAGTCGTTTTCAAGACGCTTCAGCGGACCTTCGATATATTCGACTTTGATCGTGCGCGGACGGTCCTTGACCACGCGGGAGGTGAATTTTTCACGCAGTGCGCTGAATCCTACCAGCATATCGGCGATCATAACCGTATCGCTATCGGACTTGACCCGCGTGGCCACGACCCATGGCAGAAATTCGCCATAGTGGCGCACATCAGCCACCAGATCGAACATCTGTTCCGCCGACCAAGGCAGAACGCGGGTTTCCGTAATACGCGGCAAGATCAGACCTTTGTGCCGGCCTTGTCAGCCGCCTTGGCAAGTTGCGCATCGCGCGTGGCGCGCATCTGCCGGAAATCATCACCAGCGTGATAGCTGGAGCGCGTTAGGGGGCTTGCTGCCACCTGCAAAAAGCCCTTGGCCCGCGCGATGGCACCATAGGCGCCGAATGCCTTGGGTGTGACGAATTCCATCACCTTGGCGTGTTTTGGTGTGGGTTGGAGATATTGGCCCATGGTCAGGAAGTCGATCTGCGCCGAACGCATATCATCCATCACCTGGTGCACTTCAAGCCGCTCTTCGCCCAGCCCCAGCATCACGCCAGACTTGGTGAAGATGCGCGGATCATGGCGCTTGACCTGTTCCAGCAGCCGCAGCGAGGCATAATAGCGCGCACCGGGACGGATCGTAGGATACAGGCGAGGTACGGTTTCAAGGTTGTGATTGTAAACGTCCGGTCCAGCTTCGACGATAGACGCAACTGCGGCTTCCATCTTGTTGCGGAAATCGGGCGTCAGAATTTCGATCGTGGTGTGGGGCGTGAGTTCACGCAAGGCCTTGATGACCTTGACGAAATGGTTTGCGCCACCATCGGGCAGATCATCGCGGTCGACCGAGGTGATGACGATGTGTTCCAGCCCCATTTTGGCTGCGGCGGTGGCCACATTCATCGGTTCGAGCGGATCAACCGCGCGGGGCATACCGGTCTTCACATTGCAGAAAGCGCAGGCGCGGGTGCAGACATCGCCCAGAATCATCACCGTGGCGTGCTTCTTGGTCCAGCATTCGCCGATATTCGGGCAGGCCGCTTCTTCGCACACGGTATTGAGGCCCAGTTCGCGCATCAGTGCGCGCGTTTCACCATAACCCTTGCTGGTCGGGGCTTTGACGCGGATCCAATCAGGCTTGCGTTGGCGTGCCTGTTCGGGGCGTTCAGGGCGGGAAGTCGGTGCCGGTTCGCTCATGCCGCCCAGATAGGCGCAAGTTCCGGCACTTGAAAGAGGCAATCGGAGGCTCCATTAGCAAGCCATGACGATCCCCGCATCAGACACCAGCAGCTCGCCAGAAATGGACCAGCTTATCGACGGCTACCGCCGCTTCCGCGCAACTGGATGGCATCCCAAGCTGGACCAGTGGAGTCAGCTTAGCCAGCGACAGGAGCCGCGTGTGATGGTGGTGGCCTGTTCGGATAGCCGGGTTGATCCGGCACAGATTTTCGATGTCGATCCGGGCGAAATCTTTGTCGTGCGCAATGTGGCGGCCATGGTGCCACCATTTGAAACGACCCCCGGCCATCATGGCGTTTCAGCGGCGCTGGAATTTGCGGTGCAGGTGCTGAAGGTCAAGGAAATCGTGGTGATGGGCCATGGCATGTGCGGTGGCTGTAAGGCAGCGCTGACGCAGGATCTGAAAGGTATGCAGCCGGGCGAAGGCGGCTTCATCGCCGACTGGATATCGCTGCTGGACGATGCGCGGGAAGAGGTAGTCCACAAGCATGGCACCAGCGGCCATGAAGCCGAACGGGCGATGGAATTTGCCGGCGTTCGCGCCAGTCTTGCCAATTTGCGCACCTTTCCCTGCATTCAGCGCAAGGAAGCGCGCGGCGATCTGAAGCTGCGCGGCGCGTTCTTCGCCATTTCCGACGGGCTGCTGCATGTGCTGGATGAAGCGTGCGGCGAGTTCGGCGTGGTTGCCTGACAGGGTTGGGCTATCGACAAACGAAAAGGGCGGCCTTTGCGGGCTGCCCTTTCCTTATGTAGCAATCAGGCTTCAGCCTGAAATATCAGGGCTGGCCCTGTGTGGTGGCGAAAGCCGCCCACAGACGGGCAAGCGGGGCACGAACGCCGGTGACCTGCGCAAAGCTTGCCTTAGCATCGGCAAACTTGTCCAGATCAACCTGAGCGATGCCCAGGCGAGTCAGCGCACGATCCTTGTCGATTCCACCCTTTTCGATGGCCATCTTGTACATTTCCTCGGCCTTGGCCGGTTCGTCGTACGAAAGATAAGCGTCGGCCATGGCCAGCGCGCTCTTGCCGTCCTTGCCAGCGCGGGCATCACGGTCAAGCGCGGGCAGTGATGCCTTGTCAGCCGCGATACGGCCCTTGGACTGGGTCATCGCGTCGGTCACGAAAGCGTCGTTTGCCTTCAGGACACCAGCCTTCACGCCCATGTCTGCAACCTTCAGCACTTCGCCGGGAAGGCGACGCGGATCGGCTGCTTCGATGTATTCAACATATTCGCGTTCGACATACTTGGGATCGTTCTGCAGGCCGCCGGAACGCAGCAGCAGGCGACCCAGATCAAGCGATTCCTGGTTGGTGAACTGGCCAAATTCGCGCACGAGCTGCCCGGCGCCCAGCCAGTTGATCGGCGTGGGGTTGCTTTCCACCATCAGGGTCGACCATTCGATCGCCTGCGGACCCATCTTGTTCTTGTAAGCGATAAGGTTGGCGCGCTTGAACCAGCCTTCGGGCACGGCAGCGCCTGCTGCCTTGCGTGCTTCGACCGCCATCTTCAGCGCATCGAGTGCCTGCGCGTTCTGGCCCTGCTGCGAATAAGAATCTGCAAGCAGCTCAGCCGCCGTTTCGTCCTTATAGTTGGCCTGAACCACAGGAGTCAGCGCCGCGACAGCCGTCGGAAAATCCTTGTTCGAATAGGCGAAGTTGCCCAGATAGAACTGATAGTCGGTGACGTTGGCCGCAGGGACCATGCCGCTGTCGAGCATGTTCTTCATGCCGCGCTGCCGCATACCCATGTCATTCAGCGGACCACCGGCGTTGACCGCGAACTGGCCCGCGGCAAACCGGTCCATCTCGGTCTTGATCGCGGCTTCGGCAGCAGCGATTTCAGCCGGAGCGGTGGCGAGAATGGCCTTCTGTTCTTCAGCTGAAGCGCCCTTTTTCTTGGCTTCTTCCAGCGCGTTTACCGTTTTCTGGATCGGTGCAGCAGCCGCCACGAATTCCTTGGAATAGCTGGCCTTAGGAGCCTTCTGTTCCTTTTCCTTGGCAACAGCGGCGGTTGTGCCGACCGTCAGCGCGCCCGTGGCAAGCACGAGTGCCATCGCCGTCTTGCCGATCAACCCGAAAGAACCACGCATAAAAATCGTCTCCTGTTCGACCGGATGCGTGAAAGCTGGCGACCGCCTTTGCCCCAAGCGCACCCTGGTGTCCTTTCACCTCTGGTCCGCACCGCTACTGACGCGGAAATCAGACCTTGGCAACTGCCGTGGCCTATCCTTTTCGCCGTGAATGGCGATTGAATGACGCCTCGTCCGAATATTCAGGCAACTGGTCGCAAGTGTGGAAAACCGCACCCGAATCCGGGCGATCTGGCCGGTGTTGCTGGCCTTTGACAGAGGATTGGCCTAGGGCCTGTCCCATTCCTGAAACGTAAACTGAAAAGCTGCCCCCGTGAGCGACGACACCACGATCATCGACCCCCCAGTCCCCGCCCCGGAAGGCGAATTTCAGCGGATCGACATCGTCGATGAAATGAAAACCAGCTATCTCGATTACGCGATGAGCGTGATCGTCAGCCGCGCGCTGCCCGATGTGCGCGACGGTTTGAAGCCGGTTCATCGCCGTATTTTGTGGACCTGCCAGGAAAACGGTTTCGTTTCGACCAAGGCCTATCGCAAATCGGCGCGTATCGTCGGTGACGCGATGGGTAAGTACCATCCGCACGGCGATGCTGCGATCTATGACGCGCTGGCACGCATGACGCAGGACTGGTCGATGCGGCTGCCGCTGATCGACGGTCAGGGCAACTTCGGTTCGATGGACCCCGATCCACCGGCTTCGATGCGTTATACAGAAGCGCGTCTGGCCAAAGTGGCTGATGCGCTGCTGGGCGATATCGAAAAGGACACGGTGGATTTCACGCCGAACTATGACGGTTCGGAGCATGAGCCACAGGTTCTGCCTGCGCGCTTCCCCAACCTGCTGGTCAACGGTGCTGGCGGCATCGCGGTGGGCATGGCAACCAACATTCCGCCGCACAATCTGGGCGAAGTGATCGACGGTTGCCTTGCCTATATGGACAACCCGCTGATCTCGATCGACGAACTGATCCAGATCATTCCGGGACCGGATTTCCCAACCTCGCCGCTGATCCTTGGCACGGCGGGCGCGCGTAAGGCCTATCACGAAGGCCGCGGCTCGATCATCATGCGGGCGCGCCACCAGATTGAGGAAAGCCGGGGCGATCGCCGCTCGATCGTGCTGACCAGCATCCCCTATCAGGTGGGCAAGTCCGGCTTGGTGGAAAAGATTGCCGAAGCCGCAAAGGACAAGCGGATCGAAGGCATTTCCGACATCCGCGACGAATCCAACCGCGAAGGCGTGCGCGTCGTGGTCGATCTCAAGCGTGATGCCACGCCTGAGGTTGTGCTCAACCAGATCTGGCGCAACACACCCGCGCAATCGAGCTTCCCGGCAAATATGCTGGCCATCCGTGGCGGCCGCCCGGAAGTGCTCAACCTTAAAGACATCATCGAGGCGTTCGTCCGCTTCCGCGAGGAAGTGATTACCCGCCGTACCAAGTTCGAACTGAACAAGGCACGCGACCGGGCGCATATCCTGCTTGGTCTGGTCATCGCGGTGACCAATCTTGATGAAGTTGTGCGGATCATTCGTGGATCGTCGAACCCGACAATCGCGCGTGAGGCGCTAATTTCGCGCGAATGGCCGATGGGTGAAATTGCCCCTTATATCAAACTGGTCGAAGCGATCGAGGATATCGATGTTGCTGCGGCTTCCAGCTATCGCCTGTCCGAAACGCAAGTCCGCGCAATCCTCGATCTGCGCCTGCACCGCCTGACCGCCCTGGGCCGCGATGAAATTGGCGGAGAGTTGGAAGGGCTGGCCACCGCGATTGCTGAATACCTTTCGATTCTGGCCGACCGTGTGAAGCTGTATGGCGTCATGCGACAGGAACTGGTCGAAGTGCGCGCCGCCTTTGCCACCCCGCGCAAATCCGAAATTACCGCGCCTGCCGACGGCATTGAGGATGAAGACCTGATCGAGCGTGAGGACATGGTCGTCACGATCACGCTGGACGGCTATATCAAGCGCACTCCGCTTTCCACGTTCCGGGCGCAAAACCGTGGCGGCAAGGGCCGCAGCGGCATGGCCACCAAGGACGAGGATGCTGTAGGGACGATGTTCGTCACCAGCACGCATACCCCGGTGCTGTTCTTCTCCACCGCCGGCAAAGTCTATCGCCTGAAGGTATGGCGACTGCCCGAAGGCGGGCCGACCACGCGGGGCCGCCCGGTGGTGAACCTGCTGCCCGCGCTGGACAAGGACGAAACCATCGCCACAGTGCTGCCGCTGCCTGAAGACGAGGCGGAATGGGGCAAGCTGTCCGTGGTGTTCGCTACAGCGAAGGGCAACGTGCGCCGCAATTCGATGGATGCCTTTGCCAACATCCCGACCAACGGCAAATTCGCCATGAAGTTCGATGCCGCCGAGGATGGGACGCCCAGCGAAGACCGCCTGATCGGCGTTGCCTTGCTTGAGGCGAGCGACGACGTGCTGCTGGCCACCCGCGCGGGCAAGGCCATCCGCTTTGCCGGTGATGAAGTGCGCGAATTCACTAGCCGCACCTCTACCGGTGTGCGCGGCATGACATTGAAGGGCGACGACGAGGTGATCTCGCTGTCCATCCTGCACCGCGTTGGCGCCAACCCTGAAGAGCGCGAGGAATACCTGCGCTACGCTCCGTGGAAAGGCGAGAAGGAAGGCGAGATGGCCGATCAGGCGCGCTATGCCTTCATGGCCGAACGTGAACAGTTCATCCTCACGGTCTGCGCCAACGGTTATGGCAAGATGTCGTCGGCCTATGAATATCGCCGCACCGGTCGCGGTGGTCAGGGAATCACCAATATCGATAATATTGGCCGCAACGGGCCTGTGGTGGCCAGCTTCCCCGCTACGCAGGCCGATCAGCTTATGCTGGTGACCGATCAGGCCAAGTTGATCCGTCTACCGCTGAATTCGCTGCGCGTGATCGGGCGCGGATCTGCCGGTGTGCGCCTGTTCAACGTATCGGGCGATGAACATGTGGTCAGCGCGGTGCGTCTTGCTGAGGAAGAAGCCAGCGAGGAAGCCGAAGTTGAAGCGGACGTCGAAGACGTGACCGGCGAGGAAACCGACGGCGCAGGCGAATGACCGCCACGCCGCAAGTCGCCTATAAAGTGCTGACTGCGCCACAGATGGCGCAGTTTGAAACCGATGGCGTGTTTACAGGTGCACCGGTCGATCTGGCGGATGGCTACATCCACCTGTCAACCGCCGCGCAAGTGACCGAAACGGTGAACAAGCATTTTTCCGGGCAGGACGACCTTCATGTTGTGGCGGTCGATCTCACGGTTTTGGGCGAGGCTGTTAAGTGGGAGCCTTCACGCGGTGGGCAGTTATTTCCGCATATTTACGGCGCCCTGCCGCTGAACGCTGTGCTGACGTATGGCCTACTTGTTCGCAATGCCGATAGCACGGTGAAGCTGCCAGTTACCGGTTAGCCCGCCGAAAACTCACCCTTTTTCCGAAGGGTGCCGATGACCCCGGTGCAAATCAGAAATTGTCCGAAGTAGTAAAGCGGCCATATCAGCAGGCTGGCCAATGCGCTGTGCGCCAGTGGTCCCATACGCGCAAAAATCAGTAGGTCTGACGTAACGAACATCATCGCGCCCACCCCAACGCGATAGCGCGGAAAGCTGCTGAGCCATGCCGCCGCAGCCATGCCGCCAAGGCCAAGTGCATAAAGCGCGACTTCGGCTGCACCGGTCAATTGCCATGAAATCAGCGGGACGGCGAGCAGCGTGGTGACGGCTGCGGCCTTCTGGCTGCTGGTGGGATTAAGCCGGCGATGGCGCAGATACAGGGTAATCGCGGCAAGATGGCCCAGCACAAACGCAATGGCACCGCCGGTAAAATTCACTTCCAGCACCATATCGCCGAGCGCGCCCAATGCCATGACCAGCGCGATCAGGTGGGCATTGCGCGACGGATGATGCGCCCAAGCATAGGCTGCCAGGAAGGCAACACTTGCCCCCTTCCACGCGATCAACCACAGCCCCGGAACCTGCCCCTTTGCGGCCAGCCAATAACTGACACCGGCAGCAAGGCTGGCCACCAGCCATGGGCGTTTTTCGATCAGCGCGCGTTTCGGCACAAGTCCCCTTCCCCGACGTTCCCGCACGGTCTTGCAGCAGCGGCGCGGCAATGCCAAGGGCAAGGGCATGACACATCAGGTTCACATCATCGGCGGCGGCATGGCCGGAAGCGAGGCAGCATGGCAGCTTGCCCGGCGCGGCATTCGTGTGCGGCTGTCGGAAATGCGCGGCGGCGGTGACAGCACGGCAGCGCACAATGGCGATGGGCTGGCCGAACTGGTCTGCTCCAATTCCTTTCGGTCGGACGATCACGAAAAGAACGCCGTGGGCCTGCTCCACCACGAAATGCGCGGGTGCGACAGCCTGCTGATGGCGGCAGCGGAAAAGGCACGGGTCCCGGCAGGATCGGCGCTGGCAGTGGATCGCGACGTGTTTTCCGCACTGGTCGAAGAAGCGCTGCTAGCGCAGCCAACGCTCGAAATCGTGCGCGAGCGGGTGGATGTGCTGCCATCGGCTGGATTGACCATCGTGGCCACCGGCCCGCTGACCGCCCCCGCCCTTGCCAACAGCATCGGCACGGCGACAGGGGCGGATTCGCTGGCGTTTTTCGATGCCATCGCCCCCATCGTCTATCGCGAGAGCATCGACATGGACGTGGCGTGGATGGCGTCGCGCTGGGACAAAGGGGCGGAAGCATCGTTGGCACTGGGCGGTGACGGACGCGATTACATCAACTGCCCGATGACCAAGGACCAATACTTTGCCTTCCGCGAGGAATTGCTGGCAGGCGAAAAGACGGAGTTCAAGGAATGGGAGGCGAACACCCCCTATTTCGATGGCTGTATGCCGGTCGAAGTCATGGCGTCGCGCGGCGTGGAAACGCTGCGCTTCGGACCGATGAAGCCGGTTGGGCTGGACAATCCGCACTGGGCAACGCCCGAACATCCCAATGGCCGCTGGCCCTACGCCGTGGTCCAGTTGCGGCAGGACAACAAGCTCGGCACCCTGTGGAACATGGTCGGCTTTCAGACCAAGCTGAAACATGCCGAACAGGTGCGCGTGTTCCGCACTATTCCGGGGCTGGAGAACGCAGAGTTCGCGCGGCTTGGCGGGCTGCACCGCAACACTTTCCTCAATTCACCCACCCTGCTTGATCGGCAATTACGGTTGAAAAGCGCGCCGCACATCCGCTTTGCCGGACAGATCACCGGCTGCGAAGGCTATGTCGAAAGTGCCTCGGTGGGTATGTTGGCAGGGCTGATGACGGCGGCACAGATTACGGGGCGCGAATGGTCACCGCCGCCGCGCACAACTGCGCTGGGCGCGCTGCTGTCGCACATCACCGGCGATGCTGAGGCTGACAGCTATCAGCCGATGAACGTGAACTTCGGCCTGTTTCCTCCCGTCGATGAATCGGTGAAGAAAAAGGCCCGCAAAGAAGCCTATACCTCGCGGGGCAAAGCCGACATGGCGGAATGGGTCAAAACCCTGCCCTGACACGCTATTTGCACGAACATTTGGGTTTGGGTTTCGGCTTGTCCTTGGGGCGCGTGGTGGCAAACTCCTCGCGCGTCAGGAACAGGTCCGCGTTGTTGTCTGCGCTTTTGAAGCGGTCAACCGTGGTCACTGCCCATTCTTCGAACGTCAGCAGGTTGTTGCCGTCCTTGTCCAGCTTGCGGAAAGCACTGGCGCGGGGGCTGAGCATTTCGGTGCGGCTGATGCGGCTGTCGCGGTCCTTGTCCAAGCCGTTGAAACGGCGGGCTTCGCGGCCTACCGCATTCGCTTCGGGCGGGGCGACACCGGTCAGGCCATCGGCGTCGGCGCTGGGCAGGCCTTCCGGCTCCGCCTCAGGCGCGGATTCGACAGGTAGCGCGGGCGCTTCACCGCCAAATGCGGTTTCTGCCCTGCCCTGCCACCAGAATGCGCCTGCAGCCACCAGCAGCAATGCGGCTAGACCACCCAGCAAACCCCGAACCATCGATGCCATCCCGATAAGGAAAATCCCCTATCGTATTGCGCAAAAACGCAACTTTCGCAGTCAAAGATAGTTCGGGATTGGCGCCATCTCAGCGTCCAAGAAGACCAACCCACATGACCCGGGCAATGTCTGCAAACGGTGTGGGTTTTCCGCCACGCGCATCACGCAAAGCCATGGCGCGCAGCACCGCCAGCGGACGCATCGCCCGTGGCAAGGCAGGAGCGGGTTTGGCGGATGCCGGATCGGCCAGCCCTTGTGCAGCACGGCGAATCGCTTCGGTATCTCCAACTCCCACCAGATGACCCAGCGCGACGAAAGCTTCGGTGCGGGCGCGGGCAAGTTCTGCGCCGCCGTCTTCCCCCACGATTTTTGCTTCCCAGCCATTCACCAGTGCGGTCAACGCGGCGGTTTGGCCATCCCACGCGGCCAGCCGTGCCAGCAGTGGTTCGCCTTTCGGCCGCTGCCCGGCAGGTTCGGCCAGACGATCGCGCCACCAGGCAAGGCGAAACTGGATCATGATCGGATCGCGGCCGGGACGCGCCGCATCGGCAAGCCGTTGCTCCAGCAGGAGCAGCGCTTCCCATACTGGCCGAACCCGCTTGGGCGCGTAGGCCAGCGCAATGCGCTGCGGTGGATCGAGCATGTCTGCGCTGATGCTGAGCTTGTCCTGCATGTGTCCCCTTATCGTCTGATGCAGAAACGGAAAAGGGCACCCGGTTGCCCGAATGCCCTTTTGCCTGATGTCGAAACCGACTGTCTTAGCGGTAGCAAACCTTGCGCACGGCGGCGGCAATACGGCCCGCATCGATCAGTGCAGCCTTTTCCAGATTGGCCGCATAAGGCAGCGGCACGTCTTCGTTGCACACACGCAGGACCGGGGCATCGAGATTGTCGAAGCCTTCTTCCATGCAGATCGCCATGATTTCGGACGCGATCGAGCAGACCGGGAAGCCTTCTTCGGCCACCACAAGGCGGTTGGTCTTGGCCAGCGAGGCTAGGACGGTGTCCTTGTCGAGCGGGCGCAGGGTACGAAGATCGATGACTTCGGCATCGATGCCTTCATCGGCCAGCGTTGCGGCTGCTTCCAGCGCAAGGCCGACACCGATAGAATAGGACACGATGGTCACGTCCTTGCCGGGCCGCACGATGCGCGCCTTGCCGATTGGCAGGACGAAATCATCCATTTGCGGCACGTCGAAAGTGCGGCCATAGACCAGTTCGTTTTCAAGGAAGACGACCGGGTCTTCGCTGCGGATCGCCGCCTTCATCAGGCCCTTGGCATCTGCGCTGTCATAAGGCGCGATGACCACAAGGCCGGGTACGTTGGCATACCAAGGGCCATAGTTCTGCGAATGCTGCGCGCCCACGCGGCTTGCCGCGCCGTTCGGGCCACGAAACACGATCGGGCAGCGCATCTGGCCACCAGACATGTAATTGGTCTTGGCGGCAGAGTTGATGATGTGGTCAATCGCCTGCATGGCGAAGTTGAACGTCATGAACTCGATCACCGGACGCAGGCCACCCATGGCCGCGCCCGCGCCGATGCCAGCAAAGCCATATTCAGTGATTGGGGTGTCGATGACGCGCTGCGGGCCGAATTCGGCGAGCAGGCCCTGCGTCACCTTGTAAGCGCCCTGATATTCGGCCACTTCTTCGCCCATCACGAAGATGCGGTCATCGGCGCGCATTTCTTCGGCCATCGCATCGCGCAGAGCTTCGCGGACCGTGGTGGGCACCATGGCGGTGCCGGCAGGCAGTTCAGGATCAGCCGCAGGCGTGGCAACAACCGGCGCAGCAGCCTTTGCCGGAGTGGCTTCTGCCACCGGCGCGGGGGCCGGTGCAACTGCGGCAACAGGCGCTGGAGCAGCGTCTTCGCCTTCACCCTGAATCGTGGCGATCACAGTGCCGACCTTCACGCCTTCAGTACCTTCGGTCACGAGGATTTCGGCAATCACGCCTTCATCCACGGCTTCAAATTCCATCGTCGCCTTGTCGGTTTCAATTTCGGCCAGAATGTCGCCAGACTTCACTTCGTCACCGGCCTTGACCAGCCACTTGGCCAGCGTGCCCTCTTCCATCGTCGGGGAGAGCGCGGGCATCTTCAGTTCGATTGCCATCTCAATACTTCTCCACCAGCACGTCGGTATAAAGCTCGGCCATATCCGGCTCAGGCGATGTTTCGGCAAAGTCTGCCGATTCCGCGACGATCTGGCGAATGCGCTTGTCGATGTCCTTGATCTTGTCCTCAGTCACACCGCGCTTGAGCAGTTCGGCCTTGGCAGCTTCGATCGGATCGTGCTTGTCGCGCATTTCCTGCACTTCTTCGCGGCTGCGATACTTGGCAGGGTCGGACATGGAATGGCCACGATAACGATAGGTGTTCAGTTCCATCAGCACCGGGCCATTGCCCGCGCGGACATATTCCAGCGCCACTTCGGCAGCCTGACGCACTTCCAGCACGTCCATGCCGTTCACGTCCATGCCGGGGATGCGGAATGCCGTGCCGCGACGGTAGAATTCAGTTTCAGCCGAGCCGCGCTTTACCGCGGTGCCCATGGCATAACCGTTGTTTTCGACCACGAAGATGATCGGCAGCTTCCACAGCGCGGCCATGTTGAAGGTTTCATAAACCTGCCCCTGGTTGGCTGCGCCATCGCCGAAATAGGCCATGCACACGCCGCCATCGCCGCGATACTTGTGAGCAAAGGCAAGCCCCGCACCTAACGGCACCTGCGCACCGACGATGCCGTGGCCGCCGTAAAACTTATGCTCGGTGCTGAACATGTGCATCGAACCGCCTTTGCCGCGCGAGATACCTGCGCCACGACCAGTAAGTTCGGCCATGATGACCTTGGGATCGATGCCATAAGCCAGCATGTGGCCATGGTCGCGATAACCGGTAATGACGCTGTCATGCCCTTCCTTGAGGGCCGACTGCAGGCCAACCGCAACGGCTTCCTGACCGATATAGAGGTGGCAGAAGCCGCCGATCAGGCCCAGACCATAAAGCTGGCCGGCCTTTTCTTCAAAGCGGCGGATCAGCACCATCTGTTCGTAGAACTTCATCAGTTCTTCGTCGCTGGCATCGAACCGCTTGTTGTTGGCATGGGCCTGCTGAAGGCTGCGCAGCGCAAAGGCGGCTTCTTCGGCGATCGATGATGCAATCACGGGATCAGATGCAGCAGCCCCGGCGGGCTTTGCAGCCTGTGCGGCAGGGCGCGTGGCAGCAGGTTTTGCGGCAGGTTTGGCGGCACTGGGCCTGACGGACTTGGCCAAGTCTGGGATTCCTTTTCTGGCAGCCTCGCGTTCCGTAACGTCCGGCCCGCGCGGCAAAGCCTATACCCTAGCTTTGCGGCGAAGCAACTTTGTTCGGTGAATACGAACCTTACACGGATACCTATGCAAAATCTGTGAACCGAATGGGTTCATACTTCGCGGCTGCGGGATGATTTGAAACGAAAAAGGCCCGCGCGGGGCGAGCCTTTTGAAAAACGATGTTGGTGGTGCACCCGGAACGATTCGAACGTCCGACCCTCAGATTCGTAGTCTGATGCTCTATCCAGCTGAGCTACGGGTGCCTACCAATTTTAATCCCATGCCCACCCCCAAAAGGAAATGGTGCACCCGGAACGATTCGAACGTCCGACCCTCAGATTCGTAGTCTGATGCTCTATCCAGCTGAGCTACGGGTGCCGGGAGACGCGCCTTTAGAGGGCTGATTCTTCCTTGGCAAGTCATTTCAGCAGCACTTTTATCGCCTCTGCCAAAGGCACATCCAGCGGGGGCATGGGCAGCCCGCCAAGGCCTGCACAATCACACCAGGCGATCTGTGCGCCGTCGCACGACACAGGTTGTCCCTGCCACTGCGTAGCGGTGTAAAGCAGTAGAACGACAGGCCGACCTTTGGACGATATGCCGGATGCGAACGTGAACGCGCAAAAGTGTTCCGGGCTGGCGTATATGGCCAATTCTTCATTCAACTCGCGTGCAAGGGCCTGTTCCGGGGTTTCGCCAGGCTCTACCTTTCCACCAGGAAACTCCCACAGGCCGCCATGCTCCTTGTCTGCCGGACGGCGCTGCATCAGCACTTTGCCGTCTGAAACCAGTCCCGCTGCGACAACCAGCATCGCGTTATGCGCAGGGGCCGTTTGCCCCCCTAACCCGTCTGAAGAATTTATTAGCACCCGGCGCGTATATGCCTTTGCTGCCGAATTGAACAGGATGTGATGGTGAAACCTACTTTGCAGAAGCTGCTGCGTGACCAAACAGCGGTCACGGTTGTCGAGTATGGTTTGCTCATGGCGTTCATTTTTATCGCCATCATGTTCTCGGTCCGTTCGGTCGCTTCAGAAACTGAAGCCATGTGGAGCAGCATTGCCGAAAAGACCCGTGCAGCATTCGGCAGCGATTAACTTCATATTAGGAAATGCTGCGTAGAAACACCAATGTCCGCTGCGAAGTTAAACACAAAGCGGGCCGGGATAGAAGAAGACACACTTACAGGAGACTACCCATGAAGCTTTTCCGTGACCTGTTCGCAAACGAAGACGGCGCCACTGCAATTGAATACGGTCTGATCGCCGCTCTCGTAGCCGTTGCTGCAATTGGCGCGATGACTGCACTTGGCACTTCGCTCGAAGGCAAGTTCACCCAGGTTTCGACTGCAATCGACAGCACGAACTGATCTTCGGTAAAACCGGATTAGTTGGCGGGCGGGAAGAAATTCCCGCCCGCTTTCGTTTGTTCGTAAAGGATTTTAGAAAATTCAGGACGATATGCTGATAAAGTTGCAGCATCACTCAATAAATGACGATCTTCACCTTTTGGCCTGTTATCAGCTTGCTGTCGTTGGTCATGCCATTGAGCACAAGGAAGCGTTGCAGTTGATTATCGGTATAGGCCATGCGTGCAGCCAGACCCTGCAATGTATCTGCCGCCTTGACCGTAACCAGTGAAAGACGACGCGGCTTTACCGCATTTGCCTCAACCGATGTGATGCGGCGAATCGAACGGAACATACCATCAAATTGCGATGCCTGCCCCGACTGGCTGATCGTGACGAAGTGGAAGGCCTGTGCAGGCGCCCATTGGTAGGCAAAAACCACCACATCCACCGGGCTGCCGCCGCTGGTCACGCGCGCCGCACCATAAACTGCCGGTATTCCATTAACCGTGGTGGTCTGCAGCGAATCGGGCTGGACCTGCTGTTCGCTGGAAAGTCCGGCAAAAACAGTTTTCACATAGTCCTGCAGGTTGCCATTGAAGGCGGCAGAGGAAAATTCGCCCTTGCCGCTCTGCCCTGAAATCGAAACGGAGCGCGTTCCGTTCACCAGATAGAACCCGTTCGGCGCCTGAAATGCCAGTTTCAGCGACGGATGAGTGAATTTTGCCCCGTCGACGATGCCCTGTGCCGGGTCATCGCCATATGTCAGGCCGGTAACCCCTGCGAGAAACGTGTCGCGATTGGTTTTTCCGGTGCGACTGCCAGCCTTGGTCAGTGCCGCGCGCACGCGCGATGCCGGGTCAGGGTGCGTGCTGGCCCATTCGGGAACCTGATTCGTCGTGCCCTTGATCTGCGCATCCAACGCATTCTGCCGCGCGAGGCTTTGCAGCACCGACGACATGGCGCGTGGATCATATCCCGCACGCTGCAGATAGGCGATGCCAAGGTTGTCGGCCTCGGTTTCCTGACCGCGCGAATATTTCAGCGTCAAAAGCTGGCTGCCGGTGGAGAATATCTTCTGTCCCACCTGCCCCAGCGCGCCGTTGCCAAGCACGGCACCGGAAATAATCGTGCCCAGCGCACCCAGAATCGAATTGCGCGTGGCCGCGCTTTGCCGCTTTTGTGCATGGCGGGCAGCAACGTGGCCCACTTCATGGCCCAACACACCTGCCAGTTCGGCTTCATTGTTCATCAGCGCGGCAAGTTGGCGGGTGACGTAAACATAACCGCCGGGAATCGCAAAAGCGTTGTTGACCGGCGAGTTTAGCAGCGTAACCGTGAAATCGCTGCGAGCGTTGCTAAGGCCGGATTGCAGCGCGATGGTCTTGCCGACAGATTCGACATACTTGGCTTGCGAGCCGGTCATCGCGCCGCCAAATTCCTGCAAAAGCTGGGGATGCGCTTCGGCACCCTGCTTTTTGTCCGCAATGCTGATCGATTGCACAGCCTGCGCACGCACCCGGCCATTATCCGGTATCACAAATGCCGGAATGGCGGCGGCGGCAACACCTCCTGCAACAAAAAGGCCTATGCGCGCACGACGGCTTGATGGCATCGGAAGCTCCCTGTTTATTTGCGACGGCCAGACATGACGCATTGCGTCCGCCTTCCGAAGAAAGTCGGTTCATCAACCCACTTGTCGCAAATCCGGTTCCCGCGCGCCAGTGGCGCGTGCAATCAGGCGCCGATTCGGAGGAAACGATCCGCGCGCAACAGCCGCAGTTCGTCCGCAGACTTGCCCGACAGCGCGTCAAGTTCCTCGGCAATGGCAGTGCCCAACAGCGCGGTGGCAGCGGCGGGATTGCGGTGTGCGCCACCCACCGGTTCGCGCACGATGCGGTCGATCACACCCAGCACCAGCAGATCCTGCGCGGTCACCTTCATCGCTTCGGCAGCATCAGCCGCCTTTTCAGACGTGCGCCACAGAATCGACGCGCACCCTTCGGGCGAGATGACCGAATAGACCGCGTGTTCGAACATCAACACACGTTCGGCGCTGGCCAGCGCTACTGCGCCGCCCGATCCGCCTTCACCCACAATGGTAGCCACCATCGGCACGCCCAGCGCAAGGCAGGCTTCGGTCGAACGGGCGATGGCTTCGGCCTGTCCGCGTTCTTCCGCTTCGATCCCCGGAAACGCGCCCGACGTATCGACCAGCGTGACCACTGGCAGGCCGAATCGGCTGGCCATTTCCATCAGGCGGATCGCTTTACGATAGCCTTCAGGTTTGCCCATGCCAAAGTTGTGGCGGATCCGGCTTTGCGTGTCGTTGCCCTTTTCATGGCCTATCAGCATGACCCGGCGGTTGCCCAGCTTGGCAAAGCCGCCGATGATCGCCTGATCTTCGCCATACAGCCGATCCCCGCCCAAGGGCATGAAATCGGTAAAGATTGCTTCGACATAGTCCTTGAAGTGCGGGCGCGCGGGGTGGCGCGCAACCTGGGTCTTCTGCCACGGCGTCAGCGCTTTATACGTGCTGGCCAACAGTTCGGCGGACTTCGCTTCAAGCCGACGGATCTCTGAAGTGATGTCGATATCGCCGCCCTGCGCGGTTTCACGCAGTTCGGCAATGCGGGCTTCAAGCGCAGCGACCGGCTTTTCAAATTCCAGATAAGAAATCATGCCATTCCGCTAGGCGCGAGCGCGGATTTGGTCAACTCTTGGCGAGCGGATGACGCTGGTTGACCAGCGCGACAAGACGCGCGGCATCGACATGAGTGTATATCTGGGTGGTGGCGATGTCGGCATGACCCAATAAGGTTTGCAGCACGCGCAGGTCTGCCCCGCCTTCCAGCAAATGTGTGGCAAAGGCGTGGCGCAGGACATGCGGGCTGACCTTTTCGGGATCAAGCCCTGCCCGCAGCGCCAGATCGCGCAGCAATTGAAACAGCCGCACACGCGAAAGGTGGCCGCCGCGTGGTGATGGAAAGACAAAGCGCCCGCCTTTGCCGCGTGCAGCCAGCCAATCGCCCAGCGCCCGGATCGCCCGTGTCGACACTGGCACCATGCGCTGCACCCCACCTTTGCCGGTGATGGTCAGAAACGGCGCATCGCGCGGCACGGCCGCCAGCGGCAGCGACATCAGTTCGGTGGCACGCAGGCCCGACCCGTAAAGCAGTTCCAGCAGGGCCAGCATGCGCAAACCTTCGGGCGTCCGTCCGCGCGCATCCTCCTCAGCCGTTTGGAACAGCGCATCCACCTCGCCATGGCCCAGCAGGCGCGGCAATGACCTGCGCGCGCGGGGCCTTGGCAGCGCTGATGAAGGATCATCGTCGCGCACGCCTTCATCCACCAGAAAGCCGTAAAACTGGCGCAGGGCCGACGCCTTTCGCGCCAGCGATGATGGTGCAAGGTCAGCCCAGACCGCAGACAGGTCGGTCAAATCGTCACGGCTTGCTCCCGCCAGCGCGCCCAGCACACCTGCCGCGCCTACCAGATCACGCCGATAGGCCGCCAGCGTATTTGCTGCGGCCCCGCGCTGTGCTGCCAGCATCGCCAGAAAGTCCTCGACCTCCGGCTCTGCCTTGCCCGCCATGGCGATCAGACGCGAGCCACCGCTTCGGCGGCAATCATCCGCGCTTCGGCATCCAGCCCGACGCGGCGCAGCGCCGAAACGATGTGATAAAGATGCAGTGGCGTCATCCGGTCCCAGCGTTCGCCTTGCATGCCAAATGCAGCCAGCATCGACACCAGAGCCGGATTGCCCGATTGCGCCGCATCGTTGATCGCGCGCGTCCAGCGGGTTTGCCGGTTGAAATCGACATTCAGCTTGCCCGCCATATCGCGCGCGGCGGCCCCATCCACCCGGTCAAGCCCCATCAGGCCTGCCAGAAGGAACTTTGACCGCAGCGAATCTTCGGAATCGTCATCACTGGAAAATGCGCCAAGCCCTTCACTGCCCACCGGATTGGCGCGTCCAGGATTAGCCAGCACCACCAGCCCCCAGCCTTCGCTGCCCACTGGCAGGAAAGGCGCCCATTTCAACGCATTGCGATCAAGTCCTGCGGTCAACATTGATGCGATCAGCGATGGCGCGCTATCGGCTGCCTCTTCGCTGGGCAGCACCCGCGCTGCGGCAAATGACGTCAGCACCAAGCCTGAATAGGCGCGATCAGGATTGCTGCCATCGCCCCACAACGCACGGATTGCGTCCAGTCGTGCCGCAGCTTCGGGCGCGACATATGCGGTGCGCAGCGTTTCAGCGCGCTGCATCCATTCATCCGGCCCGTTCGATGTGCCATCTGCCCCGCGCAAAGCATAAAGCTGGCTGTACAGATCGACCATGGCGCTGGCTGAAAGCAGCCCCCGGCCCGCTGCAACATCTGCCGCGGCTGCCCGCGATTCCAGCGGTAACATGGGCGCGCGTGACGCCAGCAAAGCATAACTCGCACCTGCCTTTGTTCGCAGCGTTTGCGGCGGCTCAAGCCCGGTCGCAAAAGACATGCCGATGCTCCATGGCGTCAGCGTATCAACATCGTCCCATTCAATCTTTACCGCGCGGCGTGTGTTGGTAGCCGCGCCTGCAAATTTCTGCGCCAGCAAGATGTCGACTTTGCTGCCGGTGCCACGCCGTAGGGCACGGTCGAGCTGGGCCATGGCCGATGAACCCTGATCGGAAAAGGCCGAACAGATAGCGCGCGAAAGCTCCCAGTCCCAACCCGGACGGCTTGCTGCAGTCAGTGCGGTGATAGGGCACAAGCCCACCGGATCAGCCGTGGCAAGGAAGCTGGCCATCGCGGCATCTTCCAGCTTGGGCGTAAAATTGCCGCTGTCGACAGATTGCACCACCGCCCGCGCGGCATCAGCTTCGCCCATGCGCAGCAGCAATTGCGCGCGGATGGCAGCCCAGTCTGCGCCTTTCATGCCAACCGGTGTTGCCAGGCGGCTGACCAGCGCCCGCCGCGCAAGAATATGGCCCCAGCGCGATACGAATCGACCACGGTTTTTGCCGATCACCCCATCAACGAACGCTCCGTTGAGATAGTGCGTCGAACCAACCGGAAAACCGCCGTCGCTTTCAGCCATAACCCCGACAATATCGGTGCTGCGCTGGCCAGCAGGCGGAATGTCGAATTTGGGATGGGCGGATTGGATAAGTTTTTCCAGCAAGGCAGGATCAAGCGAATCAAGCAGCGCCTGATCGCTGATACCCCCACCGCCCGTTGCCACTGGGCCAACGCCTGACGGCAGAGGCTGAACCACCGGGGATGCCGTGGCACTGGGCGTTGGAGGTGTAGAAACGGTGGCCGATGCACTGCGCGATGGTGCTGGTGCAGGCGATGCCGAACGCTGCGCCGCAGTTGTCGGGCGGGATGCGGCAGGTCGTGCAGGCGCATTATCGAAACCAGGCGGCAGCAGCGATTCCTGCGCCACCAGTGTTCCCGAAACGCACGCCAGCACTGCAACGCCAGCCAGCAGAACTTGTCTTGCTCGGATCATCGAGCGGCCTCGGTCCGTCCTGACGGCACGCTTACCGGCTGTTCGATCCACTGCATCGGCTGCGTCCCACCCTTGATCCAAGCCACTACAAGAATTGCAGCCAGCATACCCACGCCAACCACGGCAATTTTCTTCATCACGCGCATCCGGTCCCCGGAACAGTGCGACCGCCAAGAAGCGATACTTGCAACCGGCACTAGCGCAAGTATAGGCGGCGCGGCAATGGAACAAGACGCCACCCTTCTTAACCTGACCGAAATCGGCCGCATCGCACGGCGGATCGACCGTCCTTTGGTGCTGGTGGGGATGATGGGCGTGGGTAAGACCACGGTAGGTCGCAAGCTTTCATCGATGCTCCACCTACCCTTTGTCGATGCGGATGAAGAGATCGAACGGGCGGCGCACATGCCCATCCCAGAAATCTTTGCTACATATGGTGAACCCTATTTCCGTGATGGCGAACGCCGGGTGATCGCACGGCTGATTGGCCGGGGGCACTTTGTCGACCGCAAGGTCTTGTCCACCGGCGGAGGCGCATTTTGCGATCCGGCCACCCGCGCGTTGATCCTGCATGACGCCATCGCAGTGTGGCTCGACAGCGATGTTGATACATTGGTCGAACGGGTCGGCCGCAAAAACAACCGGCCTTTGCTGAAAGACGGCAATCCGCGCGAAATTCTGGCCCGTCTGAAGGCTGAACGTGAACCGTTCTATTCTCAGGCCCCAATCAAGATTATCAGCGGCGCACAACCTCATCAGGTTACCGCCTGCAAGATTCTGAAGGCAATTGACGAATGGCTGTAATCCCCGTTGCCATCGCTGGCGCGCCCTATGATGTGCGGATCGAAGCCGGGCTGCTGGCTTGTGCGGGCGAACATTGCCGCCCGTTCCTGCAAAAAGACCGGGTTGCCGTCATCACTGACGAAAACGTCGCGGACCAGTGGCGCGCCACGGTCGGCGCTTCGTTCGATGCAGCGGGCATCAAAGCCGAATGGCTGGTGCTGCCTGCGGGCGAAAGCACCAAGAGCTGGGACCATCTTGCCAGCGTGGTCGACTGGCTGTTGGCGTGCGAAGTGGAACGCAAGGACCGCATCGTCGCGCTGGGCGGTGGGGTGATTGGTGACCTTACCGGCTTTGCCGCGGCTATCGTGAAGCGCGGCTGCGGCTTCATACAGATTCCTACCACGCTGCTGGCTCAGGTCGATTCCAGTGTCGGCGGCAAAACCGCGATCAACACGCCAGCGGGCAAGAACCTTGTTGGCGCGTTCCATCAGCCCGCGTTGGTGCTGGCCGATCCGCTGGCGCTCGATACCCTGCCCTTGCGCGATGTGCGTGCAGGCTATGCAGAAGTGGTCAAATATGGCCTGATCGATGACGCGCCCTTTTTCGAATGGTGCGAAGCCCATGGACACGCGCTGCTGGCGGGCGATCAAGCCCTGCGCGAAACCGCGATTGCCAAAAGCGTTGCGGCCAAGGCGCGGATTGTGGCGGCAGATGAAAAGGAAACGGCGGGCGTGCGCGCTCTGCTTAACCTTGGGCACACCTTCGGTCACGCGCTGGAAGCGGAAACCGGCTTTTCCGACCGGCTGCTGCATGGTGAAGGCGTGGCCCTTGGCATGGTGCTCGCCGCGCGCTTTTCAGCCGCGCAAGGGTTGATGACTGCGCAGGATGCCGAACGTATCGCCGCCCATATCCGCGGCGTAGGCCTTCCGGCTACCTTAGGCGCGCTTGGCATGGATTGCGACGGGCGCAAGCTGGCCGGTCACATGCTGCACGATAAAAAGATGGACGCGGGCACTTTGCCCTTCCTGCTTATGCGCGGCATCGGACAGACATTCCTTGCCAAGAATGTCGACCTGAACGATGTAGCCGCATTCCTTGACCGGGAACTGGCGCGCGCCTGAACGCGCGCCTTTTCGCCATTATTTCCCGGTAAAGGCGGGCTTCCGCTTTTCAAGGAAAGCCTTTGCGCCTTCGCCCGCGTCGGCGCTGTCACCGGCTGCCCACTGGCCTTCGGCTTCAATCAGCAGCGCGCTCGCATAATCGGCCTCAAGCGCTTTTGCCAAATTCTGGCGCATCGTGCCCAGCGCGACCGTTGGCCCTGCGGCAAGACGTGTCGCCAGCGCCATGGCTTCGTCCATCAGCACTGCGTCATCCACCGCCTTATAAATCAGGCCCCAGTTTTCAGCCTTTTCCGCGCCGATCTTTTCACCCAACATCATCATTTCGGTGGCGCGGGCCTTGCCCACAAGGCGCGTCAGCATCCACGATGCGCCGCCGTCGGGCACAAGGCCGATATTGACGAAAGCCTGCAAGAAATAGGCGCTACGTGATGCAAAAACGAAATCGCCTGCTAGCGCGATGGAGCAACCGACGCCCGCCGCCGGGCCATTCACCGCCGTCACCACCGGCACCGACAGCCGCGAAAGTGCCAGCATCAGCGGGTTATAGGACTGGGTAAGCGCCGTGTAAGCACCGCGACCGCCCGCAATCGAGCGTTCACCGCGCGCAGCCAGATCTGCGCCCGAACAGAATGCGCGGCCTTGCCCAGTAATCAGCACCGCGCGCGCGCCGTCCAGATCGTTCACCGCATTGGCTAGTTCGATGGCCATGTTTGGCGGGCAAGCATTGAGGCGTTCAGGGCGGTTGAGCGTGATCTTCAAAACATCGCCAACACGTTCAACCAGAATGGTTTCGTAATCCATCGCCTAAACCTCTCCTTCAAAGCCGCATTCGCGCGTCGCTCGGCATCAGCATGGCCGCATTATTGACGCAAATCCACAACATTTTAATCGAACGATTAACATCTGCCATCTTGCTGATATGAAACGCCCCGCGCTGCTATGGCAACGCGGGGCGAAAAACTATTCGCAGTTTGAACAGGCAAATCAAATCAATACGCATGGGCCTGGGCAAAGGCCGCCGCCGCGCCGAACAGGCCCGGTTGCGGATGGGTAATCAGCTTGACCGGGATCGCTCCCATCAGGTTTTCAAACCGCCCCTTGGCGCGGAACCTGTCAGCAAAGCCTGAACGGACCAGCGTGTCCTTGATCCGCAGGCCCAGCCCGCCTGCCATGACCACGGCGGTCGCGCCATGTGCCAGTGCCAAATCGCCTGCAACACTCCCCAGCGACAGGCAAAAACGATCAACAGCAGCCGCGGCAAGACTGTCTTCGCCCGAAGTGCCAAGCTGCCACAGCTCGCGGTCGGTGCGCGGGGTAAACGGGCGATGGTTCAGGTGGGCCAGCGCTTCATAGATATCGACGATGCCCGGCCCAGCCACTACACGTTCCACCGACACGCGGCGGTGACGTTTGCGCAGGCCTGCTAGAATCGCGTCCTCAATCGCGTCGAGCGGGGCATAATCGATATGCCCGCCTTCAGTCGGCTGCACATGATAGCCGCCGCCGTGACGCCACAATTGCGCCACGCCCAGTCCGGTGCCGGGGCCGACAACACTGACCACGCCGTTTTCAGGCAGCGCTTCGTCCGGTCCGGACAGGTGGATAAAATGATCGTCATCGGCCTGTGCCACAGCATGGGCGACAGCGGCGAAATCGTTGACCACGACGTAATCGGTCGCGCCCAGCTTTTCAGGGATCAGCGCAGGGCGGATGATCCACGGATTGTTGGTGAACTTGATAACCTCGCCGCCAACAGGCCCGGCCACGGCAATCGCCGCTGCCGATGGCAGGGGAGCGCCCACTGTCCGTCCGAACTCTTCCCACGCCAGTTGGAAAGAGCCGTGTTCAGCGGTCTTCAGCGTCACTTCCTTGCCGAGCGAGATCACGCGCCCTTCGGCCACTTCGGCAATGGCGAAGCGGGCGTGCGTTCCGCCAATATCCACCGCAACTACTTGCATCGAATCCCCCAACGCAGACCCGTTCAGCCGGGCCTCATCGTTACAGCCCTGCTGCCGCCAGCATTGCCGAACCGCCACGCTCTGCCGGGTCGGAATGCTGCCGCATAAGTGCGAACAGTTCCCGCCCTACTCCGACAGCGCTGTCCGACGCAATGGCTTCCTCACGCGCAGCCCATTCTGCAGCGTCCACCAGCGCTTCCAGCGCGCCGGATTCTGCGCAAACGCGCACCACATCGCCATCACGCAGTTTGGCCAGCGGCCCACCCAGCTTGGCTTCGGGGGAAACGTGAATCGCGGCAGGCACCTTGCCTGAAGCACCCGACATGCGCCCATCGGTAACCAGCGCCACCTTGAAGCCCCGGTCCTGCAACACGCCCAGCGGCGGCGTCAGTTTGTGCAATTCGGGCATCCCGTTCGCGCCCGGTCCCTGAAACCGCACGACCACCACCACGTCGCGCTCCAGCTCACCTGCCTTGAACGCTGCCAGCACATCGTTCTGCGCTTCGAACACCCGGCACGGTGCCTCAATTGTCCAGCGCGACGGATCGACGGCACTGACCTTGATCGTGCCCCGCCCCAGATTGCCTTTCAGCAGGCGGAAACCGCCCTCTGCCTGAAACGGCGCGGACACCGGCCGCAGCATCGCATCGTCGCCCGAAACTTCCGGCGCAGGCTGCCACGTCAGTGTATCGCCATCCATTACCGGCTGCTGCGCACCTTCGGCCAGCGAAGCGCCATAGACAGTGCGGATATCTGCATGGGCAAGACCCGAACCGATCAGTTCGCGAATGACATAGGGCATCCCGCCCGCCGACGCGAAGTAGTTCACGTCGCCCGCGCCATTGGGATAGACGCTGGCGATCAGCGGCACCACGCGCGACAGTTCGTCCATGTCGTCCCAGTCGATCTGCACGCCGGCCGCGCGCGCAATGGCGGGCAGATGGATCACATGATTGGTCGATCCGCCCGTTGCCAGCAGGCCGACGATGGCGTTGACGATGGCCTTTTCATCCACGCACTGGCCCAGCGGGCGATAATCGTCGCCATCCCAACCGATCTGCGCGATGCGGTGCGTTGCCGCGCGGGTCAGTTCCTGGCGAATCTTGGTGCCGGGCAGAACAAAGCTGGAGCCGGGCATGTGCAGCCCCATCATCTCCATCATCATCTGGTTCGAATTGGCCGTGCCGTAAAACGTGCAGGTGCCCGCTGAATGATAGCTGGCGCTTTCGCTTTCCAGCAGTTCGTCACGTCCCACCTTGCCCTCGGCATAAAGCTGGCGGATGCGCACCTTTTCCTTGTTGGCAAGGCCGGTTGGCATCGGGCCTGCGGGCACAAGGATGATCGGCAGATGGCCAAAGCGCAACGATCCGATCAGCAGCCCCGGCACGATCTTGTCGCAGATGCCCAGTAGCAGCGCGCCTTCGAACATCGCGTGAGAAAGGCCCACCGTTGCCGCCATGGCGATCACGTCGCGGCTGAACAGCGACAGTTCCATCGAATCCTGCCCCTGCGTCACGCCGTCGCACATGGCCGGAACACCGCCCGCGACTTGTGCCGTCGCACCCACTTCGCGGGCGAAGATCTTGATCTGTTCGGGATAGCGGCCATAGGGCTGATGCGCCGACAGCATATCGTTATAGGCGGTGATGATGCCGATGTTCATCGCCTTGCCAGCCCGGATCACGCCCTTGTCCTCACCCGAAGCGGCAAAGCCGTGGGCAAGGTTCCCGCACGAAAGCTGGGGCCGGTTAAGCCCGTTGTCCTTCGCCCGCGCGATCATGTCGAGATAGGCGGCGCGGGTCTTGGCAGACCGTTCGATAATGCGCTGCGTAACGCGCGCGACAACAGGGTTCAGGGCCATCATTCGCTCCAGTAAATCGTGACCGGCGGACCATAGCCGCACAGAAAATCGGCAACGGGGTAGCTGTCGTCACCCGCCAGCACCTGTTCCAGCAGCGCCTTCTTCGACGCGCCGGTGACGACGAGGATAATCTCCTTGGCCGCCTTCAACGCCTTGCGATTCAAGGTCAGCCGGTCAAACGGCGCTTCTGGCGGCAGCGGTATCGGCGTTGTCGCAATCACCGTCGGGCCGGGCCGGACCAGCGCGTTCATGTGCGGGAACAGCGATGCAACGTGGCCATCTTCACCCATGCCCAGCCACACCAGATCAAAAGGCGCAACCGCAGCACCTTCCTCAAGCCGTTCAAACTTCGCGCCCGATGCCCCCAGCGCGCCGTGAATCTTGCCGAAATTGCTAGCTGGATGATCGTCCGCCACGCGCCGGTCATCGGTCAGGCCAATGGTCACGCTCGCCCAGTCCAGCGGCTGATCCTTCAACAGCGCCAGCACTTTGATAGGCGTTGACCCACCCGTAAACGCTATGCGCTTGTCACCGCTGGCAGACACCACGCGCGCGATATGATCGGCCACCGCCGCCGCATCGCCGGGATCGGCCCAGCTTACGACAACGGGAGAAAGGTCAGTCATTCCAGCTTCTCCCATCGCGCTCGGTCAGCGCGATACCAGCATTCGGCCCCCAGCTTCCGGCGGCATAAGGCTTGGCTTCCATGTCATTGTCGGCCCAGGCTTTGCGGATACCATCCACCCAGCGCCACTGCGCCTCAACCTCGTCACGGCGCACGAACAGGGTCTGTTCGCTTTCGATCAGGTCCAGCAGCAGGCGTTCATAGGCAATGCGGCGGCGCGCCTTGGCAAAGGCAGTGGTCAGCGACAGGTCAAGGTTGACTTCGCGTAGCACGATGCCGCCACGGTCCAGCCCCGGCTCCTTGGCCATGACCTGCAAGCGCACGTATTCTTCGGGCTGAAGGCGGATCACCAGACGATTCGCGCGCAGCTTTCCGCCACGCTCGGCAAAGACGTTGTGCGGAACCTGCTTGAATTCCACCACAATCTCGCTGCGGCGTTCGGCCATGCGCTTGCCTGTGCGCAGGTAGAACGGAACCCCGGTCCAGCGCCAGTTGTCGACATGGGCTTTGATCGCCACGAATGTCTCGGTGTCCGAAGCCGCTCCCAGATCGTCCTGATAACCGCTGACCGAAGCGCCCTTCACCGCGCCTGTGCGATACTGTCCGCGCACCATTTCGTCCGCCCTCACCGGGCGCAGCGCACGCAATACCTTGACCTTTTCATCACGGATTGACGTGGCATCAAGGCTGGCAGGCGGTTCCATCGCGGTCAGCGCCAGCAATTGCAGCATGTGGTTCTGCACCATATCGCGCAACGCGCCAGTGTCGTCGTAAAAGCCCTTGCGGCCTTCCAGACCCACGGTTTCGCTAACCGTGATCTGCACATGGTCAATGCCGCCGGAATTCCACAGCGGTTCGAACATCATGTTGGCAAAGCGCAAGGCCATCAGGTTCTGCACCGTCTCCTTGCCAAGGTAATGATCGATGCGGAAAATCTGTTCCTCGGCAAAGGCTGCGGCCACCGCATCGTTGATGCGGGTGGACGACGCCAGATCATTGCCCAGCGGCTTTTCCAGACCGATGCGCACGTTGCCATGCGCAAGGCCCGCGCGGCGCAATCCTTCGATTGTCGGTTCAAAAAGGAACGGCGCAGTGGACAGGAATATAGACAACCCGCACGACGTATCGCCCAGCTTCTTGGCCAGATCGCCAAAGCCATCGATGTTCGATGCGTCCAGCGTCTGATATTCAAGCCGTTCAAGAAAGCTGGCCAGCTTCACTTCATCTTTGCGGTCTTCAGGCAGAAATTCGGCCAGCGCCTCACGCGCGAAGTCGCGGAAACCGGCATCGTCCAGATCAGATCGTGCCGTACCGACGATGCGCAGATCCGGGCGGATCAGTTCATCTTCATGCAGTGCATAAAGCGATGGCAGCAGCATCCGGCGCGAAAGGTCGCCGGTGGCGCCGAACAGCAGCAGGGCCGAACAGCTTGACTCGATCATCGGCGAAATCTCCCTCTGGCAAATGCGGCCGGGCGGCTATCCGTGCAGCACTTGCCTGTCGGGACCGCCCTAGACCCTAATCTTCGACCTGTTCAGAGCGCATAAGTATGCAGGATAGCTATGCACGGGAAGAACTGGCCCTGCGGGATTGTGCATCGCACCATGGCAATGCGCAATCCCGGCTTGCCGATTTGGTGTTACTTCCCCGGCTGCAACCGCACCGCAAGCCCGCCGCCCGGCGCTAGCCACGACGGCAGAACATCGCCCTTTTTCATCTTCAGCGTGGCATAGGCAATGCGATGGCGCGCCTCGGTTTCATAGGTCGCCCCTTCCCCATCCTTCCAGATCGTCGCCGTATAGGTCTTGCCCGGATCAAGGAAATCGAGCGTCAGCGCCACATTGCGCGCGGTCGCATCGTTTACCCCGCCCACATACCAGTCGGCACTGTTGCGGTCCTTGCGGGCAAAGATTGCGTAATCACCCACTTCCCCTGCAATCAGGTGGCTTTCCGCCCAGTCGGCGGGCACCTGCTTGATAAAAGCCAGTTCCTTGGGATGGGCCTCAAGGCTTTCGATAAAGTCCGCCGCCATCTGGATGGGTGAATAGATCCCAAGATACAGCCCCAGCTGCTTGGCTAGCGTCGATGCCAGCGGCACCTTGTTCGCGCCTTCAAGGCTCAGGATGCCGGGGGTATAGTCCATCGGACCTGACAACATCCGGGTATAGACCAGCGTGGGTTCATGGTCCGGCCCATTGGCGAACTGGCCCCACGCATTGTATTCCATGCCGCGTGCGCCTTCGCGGTCGATCCAGTTGGGATACGTGCGGCGCAGCCCCGTATCCTTCACCGGTTCATGGGCGTTGATGGAAATGCGATATCGGGCGGCGGTTTCCACCACTTTCAAGTGGTGCTGCACCTGCCGCTGCCCGTCATGATATTCCGCGCGATAGGTGCCGGGGGCATCGCCGGGAGCCAGAATACCGCCCGCATCGGCCACATATCCTGTCTTCACCGCGCGCACGCCGAGCTTGTCATACAGCTTCATCGCGTCTTCAAGCTGCGCTTCATAGTTGGCAATATTGCCGCCGGTTTCGTGGTGGCCGATCAGCATGACGCCTTTCCTTGCGCCATATTTCGTCACCGCTTCCAGATCGAAGTCGGGCGTAGCTTGGGTATAGGAAAAGTCCTTGCCACTGCCGAACCAGGTGCCGTTCCAGCCCTTGTCCCAGCCTTCCACCAGCACCCCGCCAAAGCCGTGCTTCGCGGCAAAGTCGATATATTGCTTCGTCCGGGCGGTGGTCGCACCATGGGTCGGACCTTCGGCCCACGACCAGTCCCCCCGGATCATGCCCCACCAGATGCCGATGTATTTCATCGGTTTCACGTAAGACACATCGCCGATCTTGTTCGGCTCGTTGAGGTTCAGCTCCAGATCGTTCTCGACCAGCCCCTTGGCGCTGTCGGCAATGCGCACTGTCCGCCATGGCGTGTTGAACGGCAGCGTCCGCGTCACCTTCGGGCCATTGCCCGATGGCGAAAGGGTGGCGCGAAAAGATGTACCCGTCTGCCGCTTCAGCCACATGGCCGAATAATCCACCAGCGCCGCTTCATGGAACGCCAGATGCGTGCCATCAGCCAGCTTCATGGTGATCGGCGTATGCGCGGTGGAAACGCCGTCGATTGCGGTCTTTTGATAGACCTGTTCGTAGCGGTTCCATTCGCCGCCCGGAATCCACCATGCGGTGCCGTTCTGCGCCACGGCGAACTCGGTTAGTTCGTCCGCAATCTTCATCACTTTCATCGCGCCCTGTTCGGGCAGTTCGTACCGCAAGCCGAAACCATCATTGAACAGGCGGAAACGCACGTTCATGCGCCGCGCGCCCCAGTCGGCGCTCTGTTCGAACTTCACCAGCAGTTCGTTGTGGTCATCGGTCACAAACCGGCGCTCACCCCAAGGCTGCTCCCACGTTTCCTTGGCGCTGGCCTTTTCCGATCCGACGATCTTCTGCCCGCGCTGCATTGTCGCGCCATCGCTGACAATGAAGCCCAGCATCGATGATCCGATCAGCAGCTTGCCCTTGCGGGTCAGGCTGTAAAGCGGATGCCCGTCGTTGTCGGTGGTGACCGACAGAACAAGGCTGCCGTCAGGTGACGAAGCCGTTACCGCTTCTGCCAGAACAGGAGTCGCAAAGGCGCACGAAAGGGTCAGCGCCAGCGGCGCTGCATAAGCCAGAAGATTCCGCATCAGATCCTCTCTTCGATCAACACCGCGCCAAATGGCGGAAGCTGTCCTTTTCCTGCGCCGTTGACCGACGCGATTTCGCTTCCTTCCCGCACCAGCCCTTCGGGCCAGACTGCCGGGTGGGATGACAGGTTGAACAATCCTGCAATCGATTGTTTACCTGATGTGCGGCGGATCGCAAGTAGGCATTCGTCTGCATGAAGCACTTCAAAGCTGCCAACGCGCAGGGCGGGATTATTGCGGCGCAAGCGCAACAGGTGGGTGGTCAGGTTCAGCAGCGATTGCGGATCGGCTTCCTGCCTGTCCACCCCGCGCGACAGGTTCTCTTCCCCCAGCGGCAACCAGGGCGCCCCAGTAGTGAACCCGCCCTCACCCGATTGCACCATCCACGGCATCGGCGTGCGCGCACCATCGCGCGAAAGCGTCAGCGGCCAGTTGGCAATGGCTTCGGGATCTTGCAGCATTTCAAACGGGATATCGACTTGCGTCAACCCCAGTTCCTCGCCCTGATAGACGATGATATTGCCGCGCAACGATGCGAACAGCATGGCTTTCAGCCGGCCAAAAGCCTCGCGATCTTCGGGCACACACCAGCGCGAAAGCGCGCGCGGGGCATCGTGGTTTTCAAAGGCCCAACTTGGCCAACCCAGCCCCGGCTCATCGGGCCACTTGGCCACCGCCTGCTGCACAAACTGCGGCGTCAGCTTGTCGGCATACAGGAAATCGAAGCCATAGGCGCTGTTCAGGTGCTGCTCGCCCGCAGTGAAGGCCTTCATCTCCGTCTCGGCCAGATCGCCCCCCACTTCGGCCACGGTGAACACCGCGCCATAGTCATCGCACAGGTTCCGCACCCGCCGGATGAACCCGATAATGTCCGGGTGCGACTGGTTGTAGATCTTCAACTGGTAGTCGAAAGGCCGCGTTTTGCGGCGGCCATCATCGGGCGCAGGCGGATTGTCGCGCAGGGTCACGTCGTGCATCAGGAAATTCAGCGCATCGAGACGGAACCCGTCCACACCCCGATCCAGCCAGAACTTCATCACCCCCAGCAGCGCCTCCTGCACATCAGGATTGTGCGCATTCATCTGCGGCTGGCTGGACAGGAAATTGTGCAGAAAATATTGCCGCCGCCGCGCATCCCACGTCCATGCCGGGCCGCCGAACACCGATTGCCAGTTTGACGGCGGTGACCCATCCGCCTTGGGATCGGCCCAGACATACCAATCCGCTTTCGGATTGTCCCGATCCTGCCGGCTTTCCACAAACCACGGGTGCAGGTCAGACGTGTGGGCATAAACCTGATCGATGGTAACCTTCAGCCCCAGCTCGTGCGCGCGGGTGACCAGCGCGTCGAAATCCTCCAGCGAGCCGAAGATCGGATCGACCCCGCAATAGTCCGCCACGTCATAACCAAAGTCGCGCATGGGTGATGTGAAGAAGGGCGAAATCCAGATCGCATCCACGCCAAGCCGCGCAACATGGTCAAGCCGCGACGTGATGCCTGGCAGGTCGCCAATGCCATCACCGTTGGAATCACAGAAACTGCGCGGGTAGATCTGATAAATGGCCGCTCCGCGCCACCACGGGGACGACTGGTGCGCTTGAGGTGCGTTTAGGTGCGTTTCAGGATTTGTCATCAGGGCAGGTTTCCGGGGAGGGATCGACACGGCAGATAGCGCTGCCAAAGACGCGAAGATCAAGCAAGATCGAACGCCGTCGAACAGGGGCTGTCCAGCCAGCCCCGGCACCAATTGCATGACCCGCACTTCAGGCATACACTCAGCCGCGTCGACCACGGGACCACACCGGGCGGCGGGAGGAAACGGAGCATGGGGCGTAGGCCGTCCAACAAGCCGACCAGTTTCGACATCGCCTATCTTGCAGGCGTTTCGCAACCCACCGTCAGCCGCGCTCTACGCGGCAGCAAATCGGTAAGCCTTGCCACCCGGCAGAAGATCGAAGCGATTGCCCGGCAGTTGGACTATACGATCGACAAGGGCGCCTCACTACTGCGTTCACAGCGATCTAACACGCTGGCCCTACTGCTTTTTGAAGAACCGACGGCGGGTGAAGCGAACATTAACCCGTTCCTCCTCGGCATGCTGGGATCCATCATCAGGCACTGCGCAAATCGAGGACAGGACCTGCTGATCTCGTTTCAGAAACAGGATGACGACTGGCACAAATCTTATCAGGATAACCACCGGGCCGACGGGCTTATTCTGCTGGGCTATGACGATTGCCCTCTCTCCAAACCGCGCTTGCGGCAACTGGTGCGGGCAGGCACGCATTTCGTGCGCTGGGGGCAAGCGGACAATGACCCTATCGGTGCGACGATAGGGTCCGACAATTTCGGCGCAGGGCGCCTTGCCGGCGAACACCTGCTGGCGCGCGGGCGCAAGCGCATTGCTTTTCTGGGAGAAGTGGATTCGCAGCACCCCGAAGTCGAACAACGCCATGCTGGACTGGAAGCCGCCATGCTTGCCGGAGGAATAGCACCGGACCGCGCGTTGCTGGTCAATACGGTGTCCGGCGAAAATGGCGGATATGCCGGTGCGCGCCAACTCAAGGCAACCGGACTTCCGTTCGACGCAATATTTGCGGCCAGCGACCTCATTGCCATCGGTGCAATGCGCGCACTGGCCGAAGTAGGCCAGACTGTGCCGGACGATGTCGCCGTGGTCGGTTTCGACGATATTCCCGCAGCCAGCCTGAGCACACCACCCCTGACCACGATCATGCAGGACACCCGTCTTGCGGGCGAAGCGCTGGTGGATTGCCTACTGGCGCAAGTGGAGAGCCGCCCTCACGCCTCGCGCGTGTTGGCAGCAAGGCTGATAGCGCGCGCGAGCAGCGGCGGCTGACCGGATGCGGTATTCGTATGCGCATCGATTGCAGAGGGCGTAAGTTTCTGCGACGTAAGACCCTGCAATCGATAATTATGCCGCGCAAGATGGCCGCATATGGGCGTTCCGCACAGGGGCAAATGCCAGCAGTTCCGGCATTTTCCAACGGTGCTTGACGGTGCAGTTTTCAAGCTGCGCCAACGCGAAGATCAAGAGGATATTTCAGCATGAGCAAAAGCGGACTAATCGGCGCGGTGGAAGCTGGCGGCACCAAGTTCGTCCTGGCACTTGCCACGCCAGAGGGTGAGGTATTGGCCCGTACCCGCATGCCGACCAACACCCCTGCCGAAACGTGGCCCGCGATGGAGGCGTTTTTTCGTGAAGAAAGCGCCCGGCATGGCGCCATCGCCGCGTTTGGCGTGGCCAGCTTCGGCCCCATCGATATCGATCCTGCCTCGTCTGCGTATGGCACTTTTACCACCACGCCCAAGCCGGGCTGGCCGGGCGCACGTTTTCATGATCCTCTGTCAGGGTTTGGCGCGCCAATCATGGTGGATACCGATGTGAATGGTGCGGCGATTGGTGAATGGATGGCAGGTGCAGGCCAAGGTTGTCGCACCGTCGCCTATACCACCATCGGCACCGGCGTTGGCACCGGCATAGTGCAGGATGGCCACTCGCTGATGGGTTTGTCGCATTTCGAAAGCGGGCATATCCTTCCACAGCACGACCGTGCGCGCGATCCTTTCCCAGGCATCTGCCCGTTCCATAACGATTGCCTTGAAGGGCTGGCGTGTGGCCCAGCCATCGAACGGCGCTGGGGCAGAAGCCTTGACCAGTTGGGGCAGGATGAAGTGGAATTGGTGGCGGACTATATCGCCCATCTCGCCAGCACGCTGGTCCTGCTGCACATGCCCGATCGGCTGATCTTTGGCGGCGGGGTGATGAAGGCACCGGGGCTGATCGAAGCCGTTCGCGTGGCCACGGCGGAAAAGCTCAATGGTTATGTGCAGCATCCCCGCCTTGATGCCGGGTTGAAAAGCTACATCGTCACCCCCGGCCTTGGCGATGATGCTGGAATTACCGGAGCCATCGAACTGGGCCGTCAGGCGCTTATGCGGATGTAGAACGCCCGTGCAGCGCCGTCGCCGCGCAAAGCCCAAGCCTCACCGGAAAGGCAATGCTGCAATGTGAGGCAGGCCGCTCCCCGATCCGCAACAATTTCAATACTGCCATGGTCGAGCCAGATTTCCACTACTCCGCCACCTGTGATGTCCATGGTGCTCACATGGTCAAGTTGCGGGGTCACGGGATCACGCCGTATCACCGTCAGGCGGCCACTGACAATCCGGCAATCGATTAAACGCCCGGCATCGTCCGTCAACGACAGCCATGTATCGGCTTGACCGGATAGTTGCAGCATGGACGCTGCGGATACGGGATGGCAACCCTCTCCTAACTGCAATGTTTCGCTCTGGTCGAACAGGGCGCGGCAGGCAGGTTCAATCTGCTGCACAAGGCGCAGGTGTCCGTCAATTCTGCGCAATCCCATGCGGCGCGGTAGACTCATCGCTCCACGCCAGCCCTGCTTCGGCAGATGCTTCTGCACCGCATGGTTGCCCATCCACCCGACCCATACCGGTCGCCCCATGCTGTCGCGTGGTTCCTGCCAGCCAATTGCGGCATAGAATTCATCGCCGTGGTCAGCCACCAGCCATGTGGTTTCGGGCGTGAACCGGGCGCCATCGAACTGACCGACGCGGTAAAGCGAGCCTGATCCAGGCGCGCCTGACAGCACATCGACCTTGAACAACCAGCGGGTTTCGTCACTGCCTTCAATGGGCAGTTCGACCATATAGGGGCATTCCCACAGATGCCCCGGTGCATCGTCGCGCGGAACCTCGGACAGTTCACGCCAGTCTTTCAGATCGGGCGAGCTGTAAATCAGCGCTCGGTTTTCATCGGAAAGCACAACCGCCATAATCCACTGCCGCAATGGTTCATGCCAGAACACGCTGGGATCGCGGAAATCGGCCATCTTCCGGTCCAGCACAGGATTGCCGGAAAACTTGGTGAACGTGCGCCCACGGTCGGTGCTGCTGGCGATCGCCTGAAACTGGTGCGGCCTGTCCGTCCGCGCGCCGGTATAGATCGCCACCATGGCGTCTGCGCCAAACCCGGCGCTGTTGGCATAGTCTATCACCGCCGATCCTGAGAAAATCATGGTGTTGTCTTCTTCCGCCAGTGCAACGGGCAGTTCGCACCACTGGGCAAGGTCTTTGCTGACAGCATGGCCCCACGACATATGGCCCCAATCCTCGCCATGAGGATTATATTGATAGAACATATGCCATTCGCCATCGTGCCAGATCAGGCCATTGGGATCGCTGAGCCAGTTGGCGGCGGGGGCATAATGATAGGCGGGGCGCATCTAAGGGCCTTTCAGCGGGGCGGCGGAGCGGGCACCACGTCAAACGCGATGGTCATGCGTTCGCCATCGGCAAACGGGGCGGTGCCGTGCCACATGGTTGACGGAAACAGCGCAAGACGGCCGGGTTCTGGCGTGATTTCCCCGTAGGGTTTCAGCGGCAGATTCAATTCGGCTGGCGGTGTGCCGAAGCGCAGGTTGCCCGCAGGTGGCGGGCCGAGTTGCGACGCTTCCGGCACCGTGATGTAAAGCGCGGAACTGATCCAGCCCATGGGATGCGTGTGGACGGAATGGTATCCACCGGGGCGCAAGTGAACCGACCAACTACCTGAAAACAGGAAATTTTCACGCGGCGCGGCGAGCAGCGGATGGGCTGGATCTGCGGCAGGCAGATCGTCAATGTAACAGCGCACCACCTGTTCGATCTTACGCCGGACATTGGCGATCACCGGATCAATCCGCAGCAAAAGCGGGCGCTCGGTTTGCGTACCGCCTCGGACCGATTGTTCATGATAAGGCTGCTGCGTGGTGTGCAGACGGCGCAAGCTGTTTGCTAGTTCTGAAAGATTTTCAGACGTTAAATCAAGATTATAAGCCCGGACATAGCGCATCCCGCCATCCAGCCACTGCGCGCGTGAATCATCCAGCAGTCGCCAGGCCAGCGTGATGTAGGACCAGAAGGCGCGCATGGTGGGCTGGCCCATGTGGCGAGTGCAGATGTCGCGGGCGCGTTCAATCTGTCCGCCGCGCAGGAAATGGCGGACGCGGGCCAAGTCGAGTCCGACGTCCTGAACGTGTTCGACGGCATCAAAAAGCGCTGGATTATCAGATTTTTCCCCGCTTTCGCTGGCGATCAACAGCTTGCCCAGAACGGAAGCCTGTCGTTCTCCCAGATGCGCTTCGGCATCGGCGATTACGGCGCGGGCAGTGTCCCATTGGCGGGCGGTGGCAAGAGTGTGGAACCATGCCATGCGCAGGCCGAAATTGCCGGGGTCGCGTTCTATGCTGGCGGGAAAGCTGCGTGCGAAATCTGCCTGTCCGGCAGTGGCGCGAAGGCCGCACAGGCAGCGGTGGCCGTCGATCCATGCAGGGTACCGGGTGAGTAATTCTTCAAGTAATTCCTCGGCTTCCGCCAGTCTGCCTTCGGCTGCCAAGGCGCTGGCCCGGCTGCGTTGAAGGTCCAGTCTGTCGGGCAAAAGCAGGGCGGCGCGGGCGTAAAGATCAGCGGAATCGAGGCCGGATTCGAATGATACCTGAGCGACACCTAAAGCGACATTGGCGTCCGCTGGCGCATGGCGGGCGGCATCAAGAATGGCCTGAAGGGCACCGTCCATGTCCTGAATTTCGCGCAACGCGACGGCACGTTGCAAAAAGGACTGCGCGTCTGTCATCCCGCCTTGCAGTTTGCTGCGATGAAGCCTTCATGCGTTGGTTGTTGCAGCGCAGCATGAGCCATCGCCGCGCGCAACTTGGCCAGCCATTCGCGGCCATCGATGCCGCGATAATCCGCCAGCGGATCGGTGCGTTCGGGGAAGTTGTGCTGACCGATATGAACCGCCAGCCATGATGGTGGGCCGAACAGATCGGCATCGCGCTGGACCAGGCGGCCATAGCGGCGGAAGTGGTCGATCTTGGTCGCCAGCGTGTCGGGAATGTCCATCGCCGCGCAATAACGCCACAATGCGGAATCATCGCGCGTGGTCAGTTTGTAGTGCAGGATGATGAAGTCGCGGATGCGTTCAAATTCGCTGGTGGCGATACGGTTGTATTCCTCGATCACGATGGGATCGAAAGTACGGTCCGGGAAAAGCGCCAGCAGTTTGGAGATGCCCGCCTGAATCAGATGGATCGAAGTGGATTCCAGTGGTTCCATGAACCCGCTGGACAAGCCGATGGCGATGACGTTCTTGTCCCAGAACTTTTTGCGGCGACCGGTGACGAAACGCAAGGGGCGAGGGTCGGCAAGTGCCTTGCCGTCGAGCCGGGACAGCAGCTTTTCCGCAGCTTGGTCTTCGGACAGGAACTGGCTGCAAAAGACGTAGCCGTTGCCGGTGCGATGCTGCAACGGGATGCGCCACTGCCAACCTGCCTCGCGCGCGGTGGAGCGGGTGTAAGGCGTTAACGGATAGGCATTTTCGCAAGGTACCGCCATGGCCCGGTCGCACGGTAGCCAGTGGGTCCAGTCTTCGTAACCTGCCTGCAGAGCACCTTCGATCAACAGTCCGCGAAAGCCGGAGCAATCGATGAACAGATCTGCTTCGATGCTGCGCGCATCTTCCAGCGTGACGCCCATGACGAAACCGGTCTGCGCATGCTGCTGCACGCTGGCGACCTTGCCTTCGATGCGCATGACGCCTTTGGCTTCGGAATATTCGCGCAGGAAGCGGGCATAGAGGCCCGCATCGAAATGATAGGCGTAATCGTAAGTGGACAGGACATTGCGCTGATTGGGCATGGGCGGGGCGAAGCGGTTCTGCTTGGCCAGTGCCCATGCCATTGAATGATCGTCCAGCGGCGCATCGTCACCCGCATCACGCGCGCGCAGCCAGTAGTGGTGCAGGTTGACCATGTCGAACGCGCGGCCATGGGGGCCGAACGGGTGGAAGTAGCGGTTGCCGAACTTTGCCCAGTCGACAAATTCGATACCGAGCTTGAACGTGCCCTGTGTTTTGCGGACAAATTCACGCTCATCAATCTGGAGTGTTTCGTTGAAGGTGCGGATCGGCGGGATCGTGGCTTCGCCAACGCCTACAGTGCCGATGTCATCGGATTCAACCAGCGTGATTGTGCAGTTGTGGCGCAAGGCCTGCGCCAGCGCTGCTGCTGTCATCCAGCCTGCGGTGCCGCCGCCAATGATGGCGACCGAACGGATCATCTGGTCGGAACCTGTCATGCACTGCCCTCTCTACGGCCATTCCGCTTCATGCATATCGCTCTACCGGCGATTTTGGAACGGAAGGGCGGTGACGCCAATGACGCCCCGCCCCTCCCTTCATCCGTCACTTCGCGACCCGAAGGAACGGCATCTGATCCTGAAGATCAGAAGTTGTAGCGCACTGAAGCCGAGATGGTGCGGCCAAGGGCTGGTGCGCCGCCGATCACGGTCGGATTGACCGAAGCATCGGCAATGCCGCCGTTGCCGCGAAGGTCGAACGTGTCGAACAGGTTGTAGACCTGAAGACCCAGTTCGAGGTTCTGGATCGGATAGACGCGGACGGACGGGTTGAAGATGGCCTTGCCCGGATATTCGAACCCGGCGCTGTCGATTGCGCTGGTCTGACCCGTCACTGCCATGCCGACAGTGGCGATGTCTGCCAGATCATAATTGGCCGACAGGGTGTAGATCAGATCAGGTAATACCATCGGCGCGGGTGTAGCTGGTGGCCCCTGCAGCCTGCTTCTTGGCCTTCGAATAGGTGGCGTTGCCGACAAGGCTGAAACCACCGTTACGATAGGTGCCGAAGAATTCTGCGCCGCTGGACTTGTACTTGGCGTCGATGACGCAACCACCAGCACCGCCGGGGCAGCGCGTGGCTGACAGTTCATAGGTCGACTGCTTGAAGTTGCCTTTCAGCAGGGTCAGTTCAACCGTGAAACGCCCACCCAGCAGATCGCCACGGCTCTTGATGCCGAGTTCATGCTGCGTGACGAAGTCCACCGACGGGGTGACGCCATCGGCCGAACAACCGTTGGAGCCGATGTCGGTCGAGGTGCAGAGCGCGCCATCGTTGCGGATCTTGCCGCCCAGGGTCTGACGGTCACCATTGAAGCGGCCACCACGCGACGTGCGGGCGAAGATCGACAGGTTGGGCGATGCCTTGAACAGACCGCCGAAGGTGTAGGAGGTGTAGCTGCGGGTGTAGTTCAGATTTTCACGCACGCCGTTGGACGTGATGGTCGGGATGGTGACGCCGTTGCTGTCGATGTTGAATTCGTTGCCACCGCCAATGGCATAACCGCTCGCCTTGACCCGTTCAAAACGGACCGAGCCATCGACGCCGAACATGTCATGGTCGAAATCGAGCGACATGTATGGCGCGGTATTGGCATAGGACAGGTCATAATCGCGGGCGCAGCAATTGCCCCAGTTGTTGTTGTAACCCGACGTGCCAGCCTGCGTCAGCTTGTTGCCCGCACTATCGAACAGGTCGAGCTGCGAAGGGTTGTCGCCGTTCAGTTCACGCAACGACTTGTTGACGTGCCAGTCCATCGCGATCTTCTGGTTCATGTAGAACAGACCGCCGCGCGCGGTGACCTTGGCCGAACCGATATCGAACTTGCCCGCCAAGGTCAGATCGTTGGCAAAGCTGCCGATGTCGCGGATGTTGGTGCGCACATTGACGTTGTTATCGAGATAGGTGTCGGTGAAGAGCTGCCCGGCTTTTGGCCCGCTGGCATACCGAATGGCGGCCACAGTGCTGCCATTGACGGTGGAGCCGAGCACGCTGGACGTGGTGGCAGTGTTGAGGAACGGCGAGGTGAAGCCACCGCTCATCTTGGTGTAGCGCATGTTGTTGTCGACGGTGATGCCGCTGTCGAAATCATAATGGAACTGGCCGCCAAACGACTTTGCGTTGGTGGTGATGCCGTCCATCTTGACCCGTTCAAGATTGCCTTCGCGGTTGTAGATCAGGAAGTCCTGATTGTAGATCGAGTAGTTCGAGCTGTCGCGGCCATCGAACCCGGCAAAGGGGCGGATATTCGTCACCTTCTTGCCGTTGATCGTGGCGAGAGCGGGTGCGCCGGTGTAGTTCGGCTCCTGCGTGTCGGCATATTTGAACAGCAGGCGGAAATAGCCCTTACCGCCGTCAAATTCCTTGGTCAGATTGCCTTTGACCTGGATGGAATCCGACACAGTGTAATCGGCGTGGAGCGGTCCGCGACCATTCTTGAAGAAGCCGCCGACGTGGAAATAGGTGCTGTCGTTGATCGGACCACCATAGCGGAAATCAACCTTGGTTTCATCATAGCCAAGGCCCTTACCAACAGAGACGTAGCCGCCTTCCTGTTTGCCGGTGTGGCTGATATAGTTGATGACCGCGCCCGGTGCCTGCGAAGCGAAGGTGGTGGCCGAACCGCCGCGAACGCCTTCGATATTGGCGACCGATGCGTCAAAGCGGGTCCAGTAGTCGTTGTTGCCGAACTGGATATCGCCGAACAGGACGGTAGGCAGACCGTCTTCCTGAATCTGGACGAATGGCGAACCACCGGTGGCGACCGGAAGACCGCGAACCGCGATGTTCGAGTTACCGCCAGGACCGGACGTCCCCGCAACCTGAATGCCCGGAATGGTGCGGAAAACTTCGGCTTCCGATGACGGCTTCAGGCTGGAAATGGTTTCAGCCGAGATCGAGCTGACCGATACCGAGGTGTTGAGCTGGGTCTTGTCGCGGCCGGATGCAGTGACAACGATGGCGTCAAGGCCGACATTTTCAGGAACGGCATCGGCGCTTTCAGCCTGCGCTGCGTCCTGAGCCATTGCCGGCGCAGCGAGCATCGCACCAGCAAGGGCGACGAACGAGGCGCAAGCGTAAAGGGGTGACTGCTTCATATTTCCTCCCACCAAAGCATGTCCTGCGTTGCTTCACAGGACTTGAGTCATTCTTTGGATAGACCTGACAACAATCGTTTGCAACATGTTTTGACAATCGATTGCATAGTTCGTGCGCAGAACGTGTATGGCGTGGCTTTGCTGCAACATAAGGTGCAACACGGAGCCTGTGCAAACGGTCGGTCACAGCATGGCAAAGGTGGGTCGCAGAAGCGTGGTAGTTGGCATGGCGGTTGACAGTCTTGCCTTTGGCGTCGCATCAACCGGTTCGCCCAGAATGAACAGGCTTTTGCGCGGCCACCCGATCAGGATATCCGGTTTCGATGAACGACGCCCACACACGCGGCAAAATACGGAATATTGCGGAACTCGCGAAAATGGCGGGGGTTTCAGCGGGAACGGTTTCACGCGCGCTGGCCGACAAGGATCTGGTCAACAAGGAAACGCGCGAGCGCATTCAGGCGCTGGCCCGCGAATACGGCTTTCGCCCCAATCAGATGGCGCGGCGCTTGCGTACGCAGCAGACCGGGGTGATCGGCGTGGTGATTCCGCTGGGGCATGAACGTCGCCAGCATATTTCAGACCCGTTTTTCATGACGCTGTTCGGATATCTGGCGGATGAACTGACCGAAAGCGGGCACGATCTGATGCTGTCACGCGTGATACCCGGCGATGACGAATGGCTGGACCGGATTGTCGATTCCGGAATGCTGGATGGCGCGCTGGTGATTGGGCAGTCAAACCAGACCGAGGTGATCGAGCGAGTGGCCGAACGCTATCGCCCGCTGGTGATCTGGGGCAGCCACCGCGAGGGACAGGCGCAATGCACCGTGGGCGTGGACAACCGCGCGGGCGGGCGAATTGCAGCGCAGCGGCTGATCGCACGCGGGGCGACGAAGCTGGCGTTTTTTGGCGATGCCAGCGCGCCCGAAATTGCCGAGCGGCTTTCAGGCGTGAAAGATGCGGTGGATGCCACGGGCGGGCTTGCCAGCCTGCGCAGTTTTTCAACCCATCTGGCGAGCGAGGAAATGGCCGCGCAGATTGCCGCGAACCTGGGCGAACTGAATGGCGCGGTGGACGGGATCGTTTGCGCATCGGACGTGATTGCCATGACCACGATCCGGCTGCTGCATGAACTCGGTGTGGCGGTGCCCGAACAGGTGGCAGTGACCGGGTTTGACGATCTGCCGCTGGCCACGCGCATGGTGCCGCAACTGACCACGGTAAAGCAGGACATTGCGGCCGGCGCGCGGGCGATGGTGGATGCGCTTCGCCGCCGGATTGGTGGAGAGGATGCCCCCTCCACCGTAATGGTGCCGGAACTTGTGGTGCGTGAAAGCGCCTGAGGTTTCAGGCCAGTTTTACACTATCGCCCTTGAAGCGCAGGGTGAAGCGCGGGGCTGGTGTGCCGCCGAAATTGCTGCGCAGCAGTTCGGGATGATCGGCCACCTTGCGGCCGTGCATGCCCCAGTAGTCGACAAAGCTCCACACTTCGCCTTCGCCGGTAACCCACCAGCTGTAGGACTGGGTGGGTTCGTCATCGGGATTGGCGCAGACCAGACCGCCGGTGTTGACCGGACGCCAGGGACCGTCGATGCTGTCTGACACCATGGCATAGAGGCCATTGGGACCGGCGATGGCACCGGGCGCGAAAGTGTGGCGCTGGGTGGACCAGAACAGATAGTAGCGGCCATTGCGCACGATCACATGCGGGCGTTCCAGTTCGTTGTTCACGCCGATGGCTTCGATCAGTGGATCGCCGGGAACCCATTTGCCGTCTTTCAGCGTGGCGATGCCGATATTGCCGTTGAACGGATCGTCCGACCATGCGGCGCTGCCGGTGAACAGGATGTGCGCCTTGCCCGTGGCCGGATCGCGCATCCATGCCGGATCGCGAAAACCCTTGATAAGGCCGGGTGCGCCCTGATCCTGCCGATCCAGCACATAGCGCACTCCGTCAGCAGCAAAGATTTCAAGCGGCGACCACCATTGGCCCGGCCCATCTGCGCCCAGCGTGCCCTGACTGACGTAGATACGCTGTTCGAAGGTGAGCGGGCTTTCACCGCGCCGTCCGGCGGCAGTGAAAAAATGCTGCACGGTCTTGCCATCATCCATCAGCACGGCACACCCTGCCCATTCGCGACTGCCGGGGGTCATGCCATCGGGGAAAGCGTTGCCGTGATCCTGCCAGCCATCGTCGCCGCACGACAGCAGGCGGATGCGGGCATGGCCGTGGCGATCCACAGGATCGGGGAAAACGGGCGATGACAGGAAGAACCACCACTGACGGCCCTGATGCAAGACCGTGCGGCCATCTTCATGCGCCAGCGGCCAGCAATCCCACAGGTCGAGATGATCGAACAGACGCACCACGTCACCCTTGCCGATGGGCGCAATACGCGGCGGACTGCCATAGCCGGAGGGTTGCCAATGCGTAGCTGTGAATGGTGCAATCGATTGATGAGATTGCGAAACTTCGGACATCTGGGGGTTCCGGTAATTTGGCCGATGAAGGGGCCGAAAGGGTTGGAGATCAGGCGCGCTTGCGCAGATGGAACAGGGTGACAGTTTCGGCCTTGCACGGAGGCAGGGGCAGGCCGTTGCAGGCCAGCCAGTCTGCAGCAAAGGGTTGCACCCCGGCCTTCATCGCATCGAACAGCGGGGTGCTGTGCGCAGCGTGGCCACCCTCGCCCCCGGCGATGCGTAAAAGCTGGATGTCCCACATGCCCTGACTGCCGACGAAAGGCAGTAATAGGGGTTGCGGGCGGCGGTCCTGCGGCGGTTCGGCGCGGATAACGAACAGCAGCATTTCATCGTCATTGCCCTGCGCCTGCCAGACGGTGGCATCTGCCCCCTCACCCAGCCAGACGCGGCCCTGATGCAGCAGATCGCGCCATTGTTTGTGAAAGGCGATCCAGTCTGCCAACTCGGCGCGTTCGGCATCGTCCAGCGTGCGTGGGTCCATTTCGACGCCAAGGTGGCCGGTCATGGCCATGGCTGCGCGGAAGCCCAGTGCGTGACGTCGCCCGGTGGCATGAGCCGGGCTGGCGGCAATGTGCGATCCCATGACTTCAGGGGGCAGGAAGGCAAGGAACCCGCGCTGAATGCCGATGCGGCTGACGGCATCAATGTTGTCGCTGGTCCAGTAGCGGTGGCAATAGTCCGCCATGCCTGCATCGTTGCGCCCGCCGCCGCCGGCGCAGGCCTCAATCTCTACGCCCGGATGTGCGGCGCGAACGCGGGCCAGCAGGTCATAGGCGCCGCGCAACTGCGCCGCTCCGCCTGAGGGAGCGAGATCGCGGTTGTGATCCCATTTGAGATAGGTGATCGGCAGGTCCGACAGCAAGGCGTCCAACCGAGTGAACAGGTAGTCGCGCACATCGGCGCGGCGCAAGTCGAGCACGAGCTGGTTGCGTGCGGTGGGCCTTTCCCGCCCCGGCAAAGCCAGCGCCCAGTCGGGATGGGCGCGATACAGATCGCTGTCGGGGTTTATCATTTCGGGTTCTACCCAGAGGCCGAATTCCATGCCCAGCGCGTTGATGCGATGGGCAAGCGGGCCAAGGCCGCGCGGATATTTGCGCGGATCGGGCGTCCAGTCACCCAGCCCTGCGGTGTCGTCATCCCGGTTGTGGAACCAGCCGTCGTCAAGGATGAAGCGTTCGACGCCGACCGAGGCGGCAGCCTGTGCCAGTGCAGCGATGCGGTCTTCATCATGGTCGAAGTAGCACGCTTCCCACGAATTGAGATGGACCGGGCGCGGGCGCATGGCCCCATCCGGCCATTGCAGGCGGGCGCGGACAGCACTGTGAAAGGCCGCAGCCGCACCATTGCGACCGGAAGTGGAAACAGTGAAGATGGCGTCGGGCGTCTGCCAGCTTTCACCTGGGGCAAGGCGCACTTCGCCCGGCTGCAACGTGGCTCCGGCAAGCAGGGTCCAGCAGCCTTCGTCGTCGCGCTCAACCGTGATGCGGGCATCGCCCGACCACGCCAGTTGCAAGCCGCGCACGGTGCCGGTGTGGTGGGTTGCACCATGATCCATCACGAACAGGCCCGGTGGACCACCATGGCCCGAAATACCGCGCCGACTTTCCCGCCGCCACATTTGCTGTGGCATGGGTTCGCGGCATTCCACCAGTTCGGCATTGTGCCGCCCACGCCATGATACGATTTCAGCGCAAGTGGCAGGCAGCGGCAAGAGCGCGCTGGCCAGCCAGTCAAGATCGACAGGTTCGGTGCCGGTGTTGCGCACAGTGTTGCGGCAGACGAATGCACCGCCCGATACCGCGAACACCTGTTCAAGTCGAAGCCCCGCCTGTGGATCGTCGAGAATGATGGTGACGGCGCCTGCCGTTTCACGCAGGTCCGATTGCACGAAGATCGGAAGTAGCGGCTGCCCGTTTTTCCGCGCGTTCAGCAGTGCAGGTCCAAACCAGCCTAGCCCGGCAGGCGGCGCGGTTGACACAGGGACATCGACATCCAGCGAATAGGATGCAGGACCGCGCACGTCTGCCAGCGACGGCAAGGATTGTGCCGCGATGGCCGCGCCGAAGTGCCGCCATACAGGCGCTGCGCCGGGGCGCTGTTCCCAAGCTAGCGTACCCTGCCCGGCGTGAAGGAAAAGCGGCTGCAGCATCAGGCCACCGCACCTGCGGGCTGAGGCATGGCCTGAACCCGGCCTTCACGCACCCACAGCACTGACAATCCGGCAAAGCCGAGGCAGACACCGCAGAACATCAGCATGTTGCGCGGATCACCGCCCAACACCTGTTTGTAGGCATCGAAACCGAGCGAGACGAAGCCCAGATCGAGGCTGCTCATCACAATCGCGAACAGCAGCATCGGGATGACGATCATCATGTTGAAAATGCCCATGTAAACGCCGGTGCGCTGTGGCGGGATGGAATTGGTGAGGATGGCATAGGGGTTGCCCATGATGCTGCCCCACGCCAGGCCAATGCCGATGGCGGGCAGGAACAGCAGCGCCTTGTCAGTGACATGCGGCAGCGCAAACATGCCCGCGCCGCCTGCAAACAGGCACAGCGCATGAAGCGGCCCCGGACCAATCCGCTTTACCAGCGGAACCATGGTGAACGCGGTGACGAATGCGATGGCGTTGTAGAAAGCGGCAACTTCGCCATTGGTCAATACGGCGCTGTGAAAGGCGCTGCTGTGAACATCGGCAGCGCCATAGACGGTGCGGCTTATCGAATAGACGGCATACGTCCAATAGCCCGACATGCCGACCCACTGAAACAGGCTCATCAATCCCAGCTTGCGCATGGCAACAGGCATATCGGCAATGGCGTGGCCAATTTCGCGAAGGGTGGCGAGCGCGCCCTTGGGCTGGGCCGCGATATGCGCCTTCTCTTCAGCTGTCAGAGGCAGTTCGCGCACACGCAGCACCGACCAGACAATTGTGGTGAGCGAAAGGACCGCGCCAATCATGAAGACGATCCGCACGGTGTAAGGGATATTGTGGCTATCCACCCAATCCTGATTCATGCCGAAGCCGACCAACAGCGAAGGCGTCAGGAACGCCAGCATCTGGGCAAGGCCGGTGAACGCGCTTTGCGACAGGAAACCAGTCTGTCGCTGATCGGGATTGAGCCGGTCGGAGACATAGGCCCGGTAAGGCTCCATGGTGATGTTGTTGCCCGCATCGAGAATCCACAGCAGCGACATGGCCATCAGGATGGAACTGGACAGCGGCATGAAGAACAGACCGAAGGCGCACAGCACCGCCCCGATCAGGAAATAGGGGGTCCGCCTGCCCCATTTGCTGTCTGTGCGGTCGCTCATCGCGCCGATGATTGGTTGCACCAGCAGGCCGGTGATGGGGCCTGCCAGTTGCAGCATCGGCAACTGCGATTCATCGGCCCCCAGATAGCTGTAGATCGGCCCCATATTGCCCTGTTGCAGACCAAAGCTGAACTGCAGGCCCAGAAAGCCAAGATTCATTTCCAGTATGCGCGATAGCGGCAGATGCGGCCGGGGCGGATATGGACGGTGGGCGTTCATGGCGATCTCTCCCGAAGGCATCGTTGGCCTTGCAGTTAAGCATGTCACAAGCCGAAACCGTTTTCAACAATCGATTGCAATAAAATCTGTCCGCGCATTGCGGTAAAGTTTTTTCGCCCTGCGCAGAAAGGGTTGCCCTCTGCGCAGGGGGCGAATGCATTGAAGCGCGCAGGGTTTTGCTGGCCCGGCCGTTGAAAGGGCAGGACGAACAAACCGAGGGTGCTGCCATGCAACATGACGACCATGACAACGAAGGCCTGAATGCAGATCTGGCGCGGATTGAACAATTACGAATTGGCCGTCGCCGCGCGCTGGCCCTGCTGGGATCGGCGGGCGGGAGTGCCGTGTTGCTGGGATGCGGTGCGGGTGAAACGTCAAGCGCTTCTACGGTGACGGTGTCTTCCACCTCCTCGACGACGGCAACAGCTACTGCAACAGCTACTGCCACGGCAACAGCCACGTCGGGTACCTGTTCGGTTCCAGCGACGGAAACCAATGGTCCCTACCCCGCTGATGGCACCAACACATCATCGGGTCTGACGTCGAATGCACTTACCGCGACAGGTGTGGTGCGCAGCGATATCCGGTCAAGCTTTGTCGGCAGTTCGACGGCAGTGGCCAGCGGCGTGGCGGTGACATTTACCGTGACCATCGTCGATGTGAACAACGGCTGCGCGCCGCTTGCCGGTTATGCCATCTATATCTGGCATTGCGACAAGGACGGCAACTATTCGCTGTATAACCTGCCCAACGAAAGCTATCTGCGCGGAGTGCAGGTGACCGATGCCAATGGGCAGGTGACGTTCACCACGATTTTTCCGGGATGCTATTCCGGGCGTTTTCCGCACATCCACTTCGAGGTGTTTTCCAGCCTCGCCAATGCGACCAACGCCAGTTATGCGCGGCTGATCTCGCAATTCGCCATGGCATCGTCGGCCTGTGCCGAAGTCTATGCCTTGTCGGCCTATTCTTCCAGCAAGACCAATTATGCCAACATCTCGATCGCGTCGGACAACGTGTTTGGCGACAATACCAGCGCGCAGATGGCAGTGATGACCCTGACCATGACGGGGTCGACGTCGGCCGGATATACCGCTGCGGCAACAATTGGCATCGCCACCTGACAGGGTGCTTTCATCAGGTAGGGGTAGTGGCATTTCCGTCCGTTGTGGCCGGGGCGCGTCCAGCGCGCCACAGATACAGCCCCGCTCCTACGATCACGACCGCGCCCAAAGCCGCCATGGCATCAGGCCGTTCGTCAAACAGTGCCCAGCCAAAGCCGCCTGCCATCAGCAATTGCACGTAAGTCATCGGGGCGATGGTGGATGCGCCTGCCCGCGTGGTCGCCATATAGATCAGCGCGTGGGCGGTGCTCGCGCTCACTGCAATGATTGCGCATCTGGCAATGACCGACGGCGGTGGCACCGGGATGGCAAAGAATGCCAGCCCGCTGAAATGCCCGGCGAAGGCAGTGACGAGCAGAAAGATCGTGCCGATGAATGCCACGTTGAACTGCATTGAAAGTGCGCTGCCGGTGCCTGCGACCTTGCGATTGGCGATGATGAGCAGGGCCATGCCGGTTGCCGACGCCATCGGCAGCAATGCTGCCGGACCGAGCAGCGCGAAATTCGGACGAAGGATCAGCAGGACACCAGCAAACGCGACACCGCTGGCGATCCAGGTTGTGCGGCGCAGCGGTTCTTTCAACAAGATTGCCGCCAGCAGGGCTGTAATCATCGGGCTGGTGAAACCGATGGCGGTCGCCTCGCCCATCGACATAAGGTGAACCGCGGTGAAGAATGTCACCGCCGACAACGCTACGCTGAAGCCCCGCAGGATTTGCCATGGCAGTTTGCCAAATGTGAACCCGGCTAAACCTTCACGCAGCAGCAAAGCCACGCCAAGCCCGATGGCCCCGAACAGATAGCGCAAGGCGCCGATTGCCGTACCGGGCCACAACCCGGCCATGCCCTTGACCAGCGCATCGCCGACAGACAACAGCGCAAATCCCGTCAAGGCCAGAAGCAGGGCGGACTTGTGACTGTCTTGCAACGATTTTCCGATCAAAACCAGCCTGTGCAGCACAGGTTACAGGAGGTGCGCTGTAATAGCCTTGCCTGATTTTCCCAAGATTGAATCGCACCCTTTTGATCAATCGCGCGCAGAACCGGGAAGGACGAATGGTAAACAAGCGCTTGCAATGCCGTGCGGGAATGGCCGGATGTAAAATCGTATAGTTTCTTGAGGTTGAAGGCAGTTTGTGGCCGCGCGTTAGCAAAGCGTCAAAGTTTCCGGGCTATTCACCATTCCGGTCAGTCATGGATTAGGCATTTTTGCCGCATGGCTTTGGAACGATGTCTGGGGTTGTTGCGAGATGAGCGCATTCGGTCGACGTAACGGAGTTGGCGGCACACCTGCCAGCGCAAGGCCGCAATTCGGCGTCGCGCGTCCGATGAAGGCTGGCGAAGCCGCCGCGCCGACACCGGGGGCCGGTAGTGTGCCGATGCCGATGGGAGGTGACCAGTTCCCGCCTTTGCCGCCGATGGACAGCGCCGACATGCCCGGCAGTGCAGCCGCCGCCAAATCGGATGCCATGAGCCGCCTTGCCGATCGTGCCAATGCCGTGGCCGAAGGAAACTTTCAGGCCGAAGGATTTGAAGCATCGGTCCACAAGATCAAGGAACAGGTGCTGCCGCGCCTGCTTGAGCGCGTCGACCCCGAAGCGGCGGCGACGCTGACCAAGGAAGAGCTTTCCGAAGAATTCCGGCCGATCATCATGGAAGTGCTGGCTGAACTGAAAGTTACGCTGAACCGGCGTGAACAGTTTGCGCTGGAAAAGGTGCTGATCGACGAACTGCTGGGGTTCGGGCCGCTGGAAGAGCTGCTGAACGACCCTGACATTTCGGATATCATGGTCAACGGGCCGGAACAGACTTACATCGAAAAGAAAGGTCGGCTGCAGATTGCGCCGATCCGGTTCCGCGATGAACAGCACCTGTTTCAGATTGCCCAGCGCATCGTGAACCAGGTTGGCCGCCGTGTTGACCAGACCACGCCGCTGGCCGACGCCCGCTTGAAGGATGGCAGCCGCGTCAACGTGATCGTCCCACCGCTTTCGCTGCGTGGCACGGCCATCTCGATCCGCAAGTTTTCCGAAAAGCCGATTACCATCGACATGCTCCGTGATTTCGGGTCGATGAGTGACAAGATGGCGACCTGCCTGAAAATTGCCGGCGCCTGCCGCATGAACGTGGTGATTTCGGGCGGTACGGGTTCGGGCAAAACCACCATGCTCAACGCCCTGTCGAAGATGATCGATCCGGGCGAGCGCGTGCTGACCATTGAAGACGCCGCCGAACTTCGCCTGCAACAGCCGCACTGGCTGCCGCTGGAAACGCGCCCGCCGAACCTTGAAGGCCAAGGCGCGATTACCATCGGCGACCTTGTGAAGAACGCCCTGCGTATGCGTCCTGACCGGATTATTCTGGGCGAAATTCGTGGCGCGGAATGTTTCGATCTTCTGGCCGCGATGAACACCGGCCATGATGGGTCGATGTGTACGCTCCACGCCAACAGCCCGCGCGAATGCCTTGGCCGTATGGAAAACATGATCCTGATGGGCGACATCAAGATCCCGAAGGAAGCCATCAGCCGCCAGATTGCGGAATCGGTCGACCTGATCGTTCAGGTAAAGCGCCTGCGCGACGGTTCGCGCCGCACGACGAACATTACCGAAGTGATCGGGATGGAAGGCGACGTGATCGTCACGCAGGAACTGTTCAAGTTCGAATATCTGGACGAAACCGACGACGGCAAGATCATCGGTGAATTCCGCCCGGCAGGCCTGCGCCCTTACACACTGGAAAAGGCGCGGCAGTTCGGCTTCGATCAGGCCTATCTGGAAGCCTGCCTTTAACTGCCGAACCACTCCCTTGCTGCCAGTCCGATAAGCAGGACGGCGGCAAGGAAGGCAATCAAGTAGATTACCGTCCATGGCATGAAGCCAACCGCATCAAGATTGGTGCGGCGGATCCGCCGACGTTCGGCCCAGATGGCAAGCACGGACAGCGCCAGCGCCAGTGCGCCAAGGGTTGCGTGGAATTGCCACTGCCAATCAAACCAATCTTCCATTGCCCGCCAGATGGGCAACGAAGGGGTTGATCGCAAGGCCTTATCGCCTAAGGCCTTCGCATGTCTTCGCTTGACCGTCCGATGCTGGCCCTTGGCCTGCGGCTTGCAGCCACCGTATTATTTTCGGTCATGCTGCTGCTGGTCAAGCTGACGGGCGAACGCAATATTGCCTTGCCCGAAACGCTTTTCTGGCGTCAGGCTCTGCCCGCAGTCTCGATTTTGGGATGGCTGGCGCTGCGCGGTGAATTGCAGCGGTTGAAAACGCAACGACGGTGGATTCATGCCCGGCGCGCGCTGATTGGCGGATCGGGTATGTTCCTGACCTTGGGTGTGGTGCGCCTGCTGCCCTTGGCCGAAGCGACAGTGCTGGGTTTTACCACGCCAATGTTCGCGGTGATCCTGTCGGCACTGGTGCTGAAGGAAAAGGTTGGGGTTTGGCGGTGGACCGCGGTGCTGATGGGACTGGCCGGCGTGCTGATTATTGCCGGGCCAGATACCGGCAACCTTCCGCTGTTCGGTGTGGTAGTAGGCATTGGCGCGGCATTCATGGTCGCACTGGTGACCATACAGGTGCGCGATCTGGGCCGCACTGAAGAACCGCTCACGGTAGTGTTCTATTTCTCGGCCTTCAGCGCGCCATTTCTGGGGCTGTTCCTGTTCCAGACCGGAGCCAGCCATGATCTGACGGGCTGGTTGATGCTGGGTGGTATTGGCCTGAGCGGGCTGTTCGCACAAATCGCGATGACGGCTTCACTGCGCTATGGTTCGGTTTCGAGCGTGATCGTGGTGGATTACATTCAGCTTGCCTGGGCAACATTCTGGGGCTGGCTGATCTTCAGCCATATGCCGCCTGCATCGACGTGGGTGGGTGCGCCGATCATCATCGGGGCAAGCCTGCTGATTGCTTGGCGCGAACATCTGCTTTCCCGGCGCCGAGTGGCTGCAGCTTCAAACTGATGGAACCGGATGCGGTTATCCGCGTTATCCCCTTCGTCCAGTTTGTGAGGCGCCGGCCCCCTCCCCCCAAAAATCCGGCGTCTCACACCCTTTTTGAAAGGTATGCACCATGATCCGCAAGTTCGTATTCGCGACGATGATGGGTAGCCTGCTGCTTGGCGCAACCGCATGCAATACCGTGCGCGGCGCAGGCGATGACCTGAAATCCGCAGCCAATTCCACCGAGGAAGCAATCAACTGATTGCTTTTTAAGGTGCGCAAAAAAGGCCGCTCCGGTTATCCGGCGCGGCCTTTTTCATATCAGGCGGCTTTGTAAACCAGCTTTGGTTTACGCGCGGCCAGCGTTTCATCCAACCTGCGGCGCGGTGCAAGCCACGGAGCGCCTTTGAGCATCTCATCGCCTGCGCGCGCGCGTTCAGCCAGGGAGCGCATCGCACCAATGAACTGATCCAACCCAGCCTTGCTCTCGGTTTCAGTCGGCTCAATCAGCATTGCGCCATGGACGACAAGCGGGAAATAGACCGTCATCGGATGATAGCCTTCATCGATCAGGCCCTTGGCTAGATCCAGCGTCGAGAACCCATCGGCAAAGCCATCATCGCTGAACAGGGCTTCGTGCATGCAGTGCCCTGCCGCGCCAAACGGCGCTTCCAGCACGTTATCAAGACTGCGCAGCACATAGTTGGCGTTCAGCACGGCATCGCCCGAAACTTGGCGCAGGCCATCGGCCCCATGGCTGAGGATATAGGCAAGCGCGCGGGTGAACATGCCCATCTGACCGTGGAACGCGCACATCCGGCCGAAGGCCTGCGGATGCTCTTCATGGGCGTGCTCTTCCTCGATCAAGCGCACCGATCCATCGGCCTGCCGCGCGGTGAACGGTAGCGGCCCGAAGGGCGAAAGCGCTTCAGACAGGACCACTGGCCCCGAACCGGGGCCGCCGCCGCCGTGCGGCGTCGAGAACGTCTTGTGCAGGTTGATGTGCATGGCATCGACGCCAAGGTCACCGGGGCGCACCCTGCCGACAATGGCGTTGAAGTTGGCCCCATCGCAATAGACGTACCCTCCGGCGGCATGAACCGCGTCGGCAATGGTTTTCAGATCGCGTTCGAACAGCCCGCAAGTGTTGGGGTTGGTAATCATCACCCCGGCCACGTCCGGGCCAAGCCGTGCGGTAAGCGCCGCCACATCGACACGGCCATCATCCGTCGCCGGAATGTTTTCGACACGGAAGCCCGCGAAGGCAGCGGTGGCAGGATTGGTGCCATGCGCGCTTTCGGGCACAAGGATCACCTCGCGCGGGTCGCCCTTGGCTTCCAGCGCGGCGCGAATGCACAGCAGGCCGCACAACTCGCCATGAGCGCCAGCCTTTGGCGTCATGGCAACACCGTGCATGCCGGTCAGTTCGATCAGCCAGAAAGCCAGTTCGTTGATGGCGGACAACGCACCCTGCACGGTCTGCACCGGTTGCAGCGGGTGGACATCGGCAAAGCCCGGCATCCGGGCGACCTTTTCATCCAGGCGCGGGTTGTGTTTCATAGTGCACGATCCCAGCGGGAACGGGCCGAGGTCGATCGCATAGTTCTGACGAGACAGGCGGGTATAATGCCGCACCGCTTCAGGTTCGGACAGGCCGGGAAGATCGGCGCGTTCGGTGCGGGCCATGGGGCCGAGTGCCGACAGATCGATGCCGTCAGCGCCTTCAAAATCGACGCCGGAACGATCTGCCGATCCGAGTTCGAACAGCAGCGGCTCTTCCAGTTGCAGCGCACGGTTGCCGGTGAAAGTCTGGATGGCTTCGACCGAGGCCGCGCCACCCATGTCGGGACGCCAGCCTGAGGGGTTGAGATCGTTCATGCCAGCACCTCTTCCAGCGCAGCGGCAAGCGCCGCGATATCATCATCCGTGGTGCATTCGCTGGTGGCGATGACCAGGCCATTCGCCAGCGCGAATTCCTGCGGATAAAGGCGGCCAAGCGAAACGCCGCCCAACACATGTCGGTCGGCCAGTTCACGCACGATCTGCCGCGCGTCGTGCGGCAGGGTTACGGTGAATTCGTTGAAATAGTGGCGATTGACCACGGTTACGCCGGGCACCTGCGCAAGACGAGTGGCGGTTTTGCGAGCGGCGGCGTGACTGAGTTTGGCCATTGAAGCCAGCCCTTCACCACCCAGCAAGGTCAGATGTATGGAAAACGCCAGAGCGCACAGGCCAGAATTGGTGCAGATGTTGCTCGTCGCCTTTTCGCGGCGGATATGCTGTTCGCGCGTGGAAAGGGTCAGCACGAAGCCGCGCTTGCCATCGGCATCCACCGTTTCGCCGCACAGGCGGCCGGGGATCTGGCGCAGATACTTTTCGCGGCATCCGAACAGGCCGAGGTATGGTCCGCCAAATTGCAGGCCGACGCCCAGCGACTGGCCTTCACCCACCACAATATCGGCGCCCAGACTGCCAGGGCTTTGCAAGATGCCCAGCGCCACAGGTTCGGTAACTACGGCGATCAGCAGCGCGCCTTGCGCCTGTGCAGCAGTGGCGATGCGCGCAAGATCGGGGATGCGGCCGAGAATGTCGGGATATTGCACCACGACACACGACGTTTCGGCATCGATCTTGGCGATCAAAGCCGCATCATCGGCATCTGCGGTCAATTCCGGGGTGGCAGTATCCAGCACATCGCCAGTGAACCGCGCCATGGTGCGTGCGGTTTCGACATAGTGCGGGTGCAGTCCGGCTGAGAGAACGGCCTTTTTGCGCTTGGTAATGCGCGCGGCCATGACCACGGCTTCCCAGCAGGCGGTGGACCCGTCGTAAAGCGAAGCATTGGCAACGTCAGTGCCGAACAGGCGTGCTACCTGCGTCTGGAATTCGAACAGCACCTGCAATGTGCCCTGCGCGATTTCCGGCTGATAGGGGGTATAGGCAGTCAGGAATTCGCCGCGCTGGATCATGTGATCCACGGTGGCGGGAATATGATGCCGATAAGCCCCAGCGCCAAGGAAGAACGGCACCGACCCTGCGGTGGTGTTATTGGCAGAGAGGCGCGCCATGTGGCGTTCAACCGCCATTTCGCTGGCGTGCATCGGCAGACCGGGGATCGGTCCCGGCAGGCGCGCGGCGGCGGGCACATCGGCAAACAGATGGTCAATGGATGCCGCGCCTACGACCGAGAGCATCGCACTCCGGTCAGCGTCGGTCAGAGGTAAATACCGCATCGGATCAAAGCTCCGCGACGAAGGCCTGATAGGCGGCCTCATCCATCAGGCCGTCCAGACCGGCCGTGTCGGCAAGCGCCATCTTCCACAGCCAGCCTTCGCCTTCGGGATCGGTGTTGACCAGTTCGGGCTGGTCTTCGAGCGCAGTGTTGGAGGCGGTAACCTTGCCCGACACTGGCGCGTAAACGTCGGACGCAGCCTTGACGCTATCGACCACAGCCGCGCTATCGCCCTTGGTCACTTCGCTGCCTTCGCCGGGCAGTTCGACGAACGTGATGTCGCCAAGCTGGCTTTGCGCATAGTCGGTGATGCCAACAGTCGCTTCATGGCCTTCAACCGCGATCCATTCGTGGTCCTTGGTGAAATAGCGGGTCATCAGGCGGCTCCTTTGCGGTGGTAGCGATGGGGGACGAACGGCATGGGAACGACGCTCGCGGCCAGTTTGCGGCCACGAACGTCAAGGGTAAGCGGGGTGCCAGGCGCGGTCAGGTCGGCACGGACATAAGCCATGGCAATGGGGCGTTCGAGGCTGGGCGAAAAACCGCCGGACGTAACCACGCCCACTTCGACATCATCGGACAGCACTTTTGCCCCTTCGCGCGCGGCCATGCGGCCTTCGATGACAAGACCGACGCGGCGGGTTTCAGTTCCGCTGGCGATCAGTGGCACGATCACATCCGCGCCGGGAAAGCCGCCTTCAATCCGGCGGCGTTTGTTGATGCCGAACAGCAGATTGGCGCTGACCGGATCGATGTCGGACTTCATGTCATGGCCATAGAGCGGCAGGCCCGCTTCAAGACGCAGGCTGTCACGCGCGCCAAGACCGATGGGTTTTACCTGCGGCTGGGCGCAAATCAGATCGGCAAGGGCAGCGGCGTTTTCTGCAGGAACGGCAATTTCGAAGCCGTCTTCGCCGGTGTAGCCGGACCGGCTGATCCATGCCTCTACCCCACCCAGCATGAACTGCCCGCCGCGCATGAAGGCCAGCGCCGAAAGCGGATATTCGCCGGTTACCAGCGGTTCGAGCGCTTCAAACGCCTTCGGGCCTTGCAGCGCAAACAGGGCGCTGTCGGCAAGGTGCAGCAACGACACGCCTTCAGGCAGGCTTTGGCGCAAGTGGGCGATGTCGCCATGCTTGGTCGCGCCGTTGACCACGAGGTAGAAACCAGTGCCCCAGCGCGTGACCATCAGGTCATCAAGGATGCCGCCTTGATCGTTCAGCAGCAGTGAATAGCGCACGCCGCCGAGTGGAAGGGTGGACAGGTCGATGGGCAGGACCGCTTCAAGCGCGGATTGCGCCTCCGGCCCCGACACATAGAGCTGGCCCATGTGGGAAACGTCGAAAAAGCCCGCATTCTGCCGGGTCCACAGGTGTTCGGCAATGATGCCTTCAAACTGCACCGGCATCCAGTAACCGGCAAAATCGACCATGCGACCGCCGCGTGTGCGGTGCCATTGGTCAAGCGGCATAGGCAGTTGAACGGTGCCACCGCCATCCAGTTCTTCACAACCATGAATTTTGTATGTGTCGCTCACAAATATCATTCCCGTGCAGTTCAGACGCCATGCGGCGCCCCCTCTGTCACGGAAACCTGAGAGCTTTCCCCCGCCCGCCTCTCCAGACGGGTTTGGATGGGGTTACCCCTTCGGCGGCCCTTCCCTTTACGGGAAGCGGCACTTTCCAGAGTGTCGCTATCGACCCACGCGGTCCATTATGCCTGAGAGATTCCGGGGCGGTTGCTCCTTCGGCGTCTCTCAATTCTGAAGCGAATCGAGAGAACTCTCCCGCGCGATCAGCGACGGTGCCTTGTCGCGGCGACGCGGGATGAAGTCAACCGGGGCACGGCGCCCTTATCAACGGCGCAGAAGGCGGCGCAGTTCGTCGTGTTCATGGACGAAGCGGCCACGCTGCTTGGCGCCGGCAAGAGCGAAGATAGCACGGGCAATGTCGCTGGCGCGCGCAGAGCGGTACTTGCGCCATTTGCCTATCAATAACAGATCGAGCAGAGGGCTGAACATCATACCAATGCGCTCAGCAGGACGCGGCGGTCCCTCACGGTGGCCGCGCAGCAGGCCGGGACGGATCAGGTCAAGCCGGTCAAAATGCAGCTTGGCAAGTTTGTCCTCAACCTCGCCTTTGACCGAAAGGTAGAAGTTCTTCGACGCGAACTGCGCGCCGACCGATGAAATGACGATCAACTGCCGCGCGCCCGCTTCCTTTGCCGCCCGCGCCGTTTCCAGAACAAGATCGTGGTCCACAGCGCGGAAGGCCTGCTTGTCGCCGTCCACCGCCTTGATCGTGGTGCCCAGCGCAATGACCACGCAATGCGGGCGCCCCGCTGCGACCGCATCCGCCCAATGCGAGGTGTCGGACAAGAGCATTTCCATGCGCGCGCCTTTGGGCAAAGGCACTTCACGGCGCGCTACGGCGACAAGGTGTATGTCAGCCAGCCCCACTGCTTCGGCCATGACAGCCCGACCGATCAGCCCGGTCGCACCGACCAGCACGATGCGGGTTTGGTCAGACATTGCGCAGGCCCTCCGGTGTCTTGCCGAACAGTTTGGCATAACTGTCGATCGCGTAGCGATCCGTCATTCCGGAAATGAAATCAGCGATATGGCGTGTCCGGGCAGGTTCCGTTTCAGGCAGGCTGTGCCGCCAACTTTCCGGCATTTGTGCAGGGTCGGCGGCATAGGCCGCAAACAGCGCGGCGATCACATCGCGCGCGCGATCAGCCGTCTGACACTGTTCTTCGTGCAGATAGAGCCGCCGATACATGAACTGTTTCAGCGCGCGCTCTTCTTCACCCATGGCAGAAGAAAAGCCTGCCAGCGTGCGTCCTGCGGTGCGGACATCATCAACACTGGCTACGCCTGACTGAGCAATATTCGCGCGGGTTTCATCAATCACATCATTGACCATGCGGCCAATCTGCCCCCGCACCAGTTCGCGCAACATACGGTCCTGCGGCGCGCCGGGGAAGCGACGTTCGATACCGCGCCACTGCTCAGCAATGGACGGCAATTCCAGCAGATCATCCAGACACAGAAAACCCGCGCGCAGACCATCGTCAATGTCGTGGTTATCGTATGCAATGTCGTCCGAAATCGCCGCCACCTGCGCTTCGAGCGAGGCATGGCTGGCAAGATCGAGCGGAAACGCCGCGTCGAGTTCTGCCAGCGCCCAGGTGGGTTTCAGGATTGGGCCATTGTGCTTGGCTAAGCCTTCCAGCGCTTCCCAGCTAAGGTTCAGGCCTTCATGCCCGCAATAGGGGCTTTCAAGCCGCATCAGCACGCGCAACGTGTTGGCGTTATGATCGAAGCCGCCCGCCTGTGCCATGGCGGCTTCCAGCGCGTCTTCCCCGGCATGGCCGAAAGGCGGATGGCCGATATCATGGGCAAGGCACAGCGCTTCGGTCAGGTCTTCGTCCAGCCCCAAGGCGCGGGCGATGACCCGCCCGATCTGCGCCACTTCAAGGCTGTGTGTCAGGCGCACGCGATAGTGATCGCCATCGGGCGCGATGAATACCTGCGTCTTGTGGCGCAACCGGCGGAACGCGATGGAATGAACGATACGGTCGCGATCCCGCTGAAACGCGCTGCGCGGACCGCGTGCGGCCAGTGGATCGACGCCAAATTCGCGACCGCGCGTGCGCGCCGGATCGCTGGCGTAAGGGGCGCAGCCTTCAGGCATGGATCGGATCAGCCCATAATCCAGTCAACTGCCGCTTCGGCGTGAATGCGTGTGCCATCGTAGATCGGGAGGACATTGGCATCGACATCGATCACCATGTCAAGTTCGGTGCAGGCCAGAACTGCTGCCTGTGCGCCGCGCTGCCCCATGTTAGTCAGCATGGTCTTGAAGGTGCGTTCTGCGGCGCGCGTGGCCTTGCCCTGCATCAGTTCGTCATAGATGATACGGTCGGTTTCCTCGATCTCGTCCATCTGGGGCGGGAGCAAGGTAATGCCGTGGGCGACCAGACGCTTGCGATAGAAGCTTTCCATCACGACATATCGCGTGCCCAGCAGCGTTGCAGTGGTGACGCCATTGGTCTTCATTCGCGTGGCAACGGCATCGGCAATGTGGATCACCGGAATGCCCACAGCCTCTGCCACTTTGTCATAAACCTTGTGCATCGAGTTGGCGCCGATCACCAGTGCGGTTGCGCCAGCCTGTTCCAGACGGCGTGCGCTGTCAGCCAGAACCTGCGCCGCGTGCGCCCATTCTTCAGCTGTGGTCAGCCCGGCAAGCCCATTGAAATCAAGGCTTTCGATCAGCAGCGGCGCGCTTGACAGTGTTGAGGTACGCGCCTGCACCAGTTGGTTGATGTCTTCATAGTAGGTGCGGGTGGAAAACCAGCTCATCCCGCCGATAAGGCCAATCTTGCGCAAAGTCCGATACTCCCGATGCAGGCCATGAACAGCCATGGTTGGCCCCTGTTGGGAACGGCCTTACGAAAGGTGACGAAGGAGGTCCAGCCCTCCCCGGTGACTAGCGCTTCTCAGGCGCGAAACCGCTGGCGCAAAGCGCGGCGGCACTGGTGGTGACGCCAAGCAGTTCGGCATCGCCAAGCCGTTTAACGGCGGAAATGTAATCAGCCATGCCGCGCTTTATGCCTTGCAGCGCCTGAAGACGCTGCAATTGCCCGATAGATAGCCGGTCGGTCATCCGTTCGGCCATGCATGTGGCGTTTGCGTCGGACACGCCCGCATCAATCAAGGCCGAACGCACGCGACCTTCTGCCAGTTTGGCAGGAGCGCACGCCCCCGCCGTGAAGGCAAGCGCCATCACAGCAGGGGCAATGCGATACCTCATCAGTGCGCGAGCGCCTTGACGATATCTTCAACCATCTTCTTGGCGTCAGCCAGAAGCATCATGGTCTGGTCCATATAGAACACGTCGTTGTCGACACCGGCATAGCCGACCCCGCCCATGGAGCGTTTGACGAAGAAGATCGTCTTGGCCTTGTCCACGTCGAACACGGGCATGCCATAGATGGGGCTGGACTTGTCGGTCTTTGCCGCCGGGTTCACCACGTCGTTCGCGCCGATGATGAAGGCGACGTCAGCCTGCGCAAACTCGCTGTTGATGTCTTCCAGCTCGAACACTTCATCATAAGGCACGTTGGCTTCGGCCAGCAGCACGTTCATGTGGCCGGGCATGCGGCCCGCAACCGGGTGGATGGCGTATTTGACGTTGACGCCTTCCTTTTTCAGCACGTCACCCATTTCGCGCAAGGCGTGCTGTGCCTGTGAAACCGCCATGCCGTAGCCCGGAATGATGATGACGTTTTCAGCTTCCTTCATCATGTAGGCCGCGTCTTCGGCAGACCCACGCTTCCATGGGCGCTGTTCCTTTGCCGCGCCGCCAGCGGCAGCAGCTTCGGCACCAAAGCCGCCCGCGATGACGGCAAGGAAGCCGCGATTCATCGCCTTGCACATGATGTAGGACAGGATCGCACCTGATGACCCCACCAGCGCCCCCGTCACGATCATCGCGGTGTTGTGCAGGGTGAAGCCCATCGCCGCCGCTGCCCAGCCCGAATAGGAGTTCAGCATCGAAACGACCACCGGCATGTCGGCGCCGCCAATGGGGATAATCAGCAGGAAGCCGATGATGAAGGCGAGCACGGTCAGCGTGGCGATCACCCAGGCCGACTGATCTTGCGTGAAATACGCCACAAGGCCGACGATCGCGATCAACGTGCCGAGGTTCAGCACATGGCGTCCCGGTAGCAGGATGGGCGATCCGCTCATCTTGCCAGCCAGCTTGAGGAACGCGATGACCGACCCGGAGAAGGTGATCGCACCGATGGCGATGCCAAGGCCCAGTTCAATGCGACTGACGGGATTGATCTGGCCATCCGGCAGCATGATGCCGAACGCATCGGGATTGAGATAGGCGGCAAGCCCTACCAGCACGGCGGCAAGGCCGACCAGCGAGTGGAACGCGGCGACAAGCTGCGGCATGTCGGTCATCGCGATCTTGCGGGCGATGACAAAGCCGATCCCGCCGCCGATGGCCAGCGCCACAAGGATTTCAGGCAGGCTGGCAATGGAATGCGTAAGCAGCGTTGTGACCACAGCAATGGTCATGCCGATCATGCCATAGCGGTTGCCCGCGCGGCTTGTGGCAGGGCTGGAAAGTCCGCGTAGGGCGAGAATGAACAGCACGCCCGATACGAGATAGGCCAGCGCGACCCACGGAGAAGCAGCGACGTGTTCCATCACTTGCGCTCCTTCTTCTTGTACATGGCCAGCATGCGTGCGGTGACAGCAAAGCCGCCAAAGATGTTGACCGAAGCGAGCACCACCGCGCCAAGGCCCAGCCACTTGGCAGCCGGGCTACCGGCTGCAGCCGAAGCGACCAGCGCGCCAACCACGATCACCGAAGAAATCGCGTTGGTCACCGCCATCAGCGGCGTGTGCAAAGCCGGAGTGACCGACCAGACGACGTAATACCCGACAAAGCAGGCGAGCACGAAAATGCTCAGGATCGAAATGAAGTCCATGGTCTTCCCCCTCAGCCCAGCAGACGTTCGTTGACCACCTTGCCGCCCTGCGTCAGGCGGATGGCGTTGCCGATTTCCTCGTCCAGAACAGGTTTGCCCTGTTCCTTGTCCCAGAAGGCTGAGAGGAAGTTATAAAGGTTGCGGCTGAACAGCGCCGAGGCATCTGCGGGCAGGTGCGCAGGCGTGTTGGAATAGCCGACGATCTTGACGCCGTGCTTTTCGACCACCTGATCCGCTACCGAACCTTCAACATTGCCGCCTTGGGCCACAGCAAGGTCGAAAATGACCGAGCCGGGCTTCATCGTGGCGATCTGCGCGTCCGAAATCAGGCGCGGTGCGGCCCGGCCCGGAATGAGCGCGGTGGTGATGACGATGTCCTGCTTGGCGATGTGGCTGGACACCAGTTCGGCCTGCGCCTTCTGGTATTCTTCCGACATTTCCGTGGCATAACCACCAGCGCCTTCGCCTTCGATCCCGGCAACGCTTTCCACGAAGATGGGCTTTGCGCCCAAAGACTGGATCTGTTCCTTGGTGGCGGAACGCACGTCGGTGGCCGAAACCTGCGCACCAAGACGGCGCGCGGTGGCGATGGCCTGAAGCCCGGCGACGCCGACGCCCATGATGAACGCCTTGGCAGCAGAAACCGTGCCTGCCGCTGTCATCATCATCGGGAAAGCGCGGCCATACAGATTCGCGGCAGTCAGCACCGCCTTGTAACCTGAAAGGTTGGACTGCGAGGACAGGATATCCATCGACTGCGCACGGGTAATGCGCGGCATGAATTCCATGGCCAGCGCTTCAAGGCCCGCAGCGGCATAGGCATCAACCCGCGCGCGCTGGCCGAACGGGTCCAGCCCCGCTACAATCCATGCGCCCGGCTTTGCGCCTGCAAGCACTTCTATTTCAGGCCCCTGCACGCCCAGCACGATATCAGCGCCGCTTGCCGCAGCGGCGGTGGCGATGTCCGCCCCTGCCGCACGATAATCGTCGTCCGAAATCGATGCCGTGACGCCAGCGCCGCTTTCCACGACAACCGAGGCCCCAAGGGCAATGAATTTCTTTACAGTCTCTGGCGTTGCCGAGACCCTGCTCTCCCCTGTCGCGCGTTCCCGAAGGACGGCGATCTTCATTGCCCCCGCCACAGTTCTGTTACTGGATCGCCAGGATGATAAAGAAAACGATCACGCAGATAATCGGCGTTGACCACTTTACCATGTTCACAAAACCGGCATAGGTCGCTTCGGCGGCCTTGATGTCGTTAGCAGGAGCCATTTTCTTCCCCATAGTTATGCGCCAACCCGGCGCGACCGCTGATCTCTAGCGGCCTGCCCGATTTCTCTCAAGGCCGTATGGCCGCACTGGCACGCAATGATGCGCGCTTAATCGCCTCTTTACCCAATCCCGCTATCGATCTGCCCCTGTTGCAAATGCGGGGGGAGTCAAAAGGCTAGGTCATGGAAGAGTCCGAACAGCGCCTTGTCATGCTGATCGACGACGAACCCGCGCAATGCCGCCTCATTTCGGCGCTTGCTTCGCGGGAAGGTTGGCGCACGATCACAGCACGCGATTCCGAAAGCGCCATCGCCATGCTGGGCACCCGGCAGGGCATGCAGCTTGACGCCATTATCCTTGACCAATGGGTTCCCGGCGACGACGCCTGCGCCCTTATCGCCGAATTGAAAGCCCGCCGTCCCGCGCTGCCCATCCTGATGCTGACGACCAGCAGTTCTCCGCTGCTGGCGGTTGAGGCAATGCGCGCAGGCGCGACCGATTACCTGATAAAACCGGTTGCCCCGGAACGTCTGTTGCAAGCGTTGCGCAGTGCCACATCGCGTGAAACCGAAGCGAGCGAGTTGCAGCCCCTGACGGAAAAAATCGGGTCAACTCTCGATTTTGATTCGATGATCGGTGCCGCGCCAGCATTTCGCGCCGCGCTGGCCGTGGCGGCAAAGGCTGCCCGCACCCATTCGACCGTGCTGATCGAAGGCGAAAGCGGCACTGGCAAGGAAATGCTGGTGCGCGCGATGCATGCCGCCAGCCCGCGATCGAAAATTGCCCTGCGCGCTATCAACGCTGGCGGGGTCCCGGCCAACCAGATTGAATCCGCGCTGTTCGGTCACGAAAAAGGTGCATTTGCAGGCGCATTTGAACGCCATATCGGCCTGCTGCAACATGCTGACGGCAGCACGCTGGTCATCGATGAAATCGACCGCCTGCCCGACACGGTGCAGGAACGGCTGGTGCGGTTTCTGGAGCGCGGCGATGTGCAGCCGATTGGGGCGCGCCATTCGTTCCGGGTGGACGTGCGGCTGATTGCCTGCGCCAATGCAGGATTGCGCGACCTGGTGGAAACTGGCGATTTCCGGGCCGATCTGCACGCCCTGCTGACCCAGACTCAGGTGATGCTGCCCGCCCTGCGCGAACGATCGGGCGATATTGCTGCACTGGCACGCCACTTCCTGTCACGCATCGGCGAACAGCCGGGGCTACGCCCCTTGGGCATCACTGACGGCGCACTGGCGCTGCTGGGGGCTTATGACTGGCCCGGCAACGTGCGCCAGTTGCAGGCAACGCTGTTTCGTGCCGCCGTATTCTGCGACGGTGAAGCCCTGACCGCGCAGGATTTCCCCAGCCTTTCGAACATGATTGGTGAAAGCAGCCGCCGCACGCCGAGCGTGACCGACGGCGCGGGCATCACCCTGTTTGCACCAGATGGCAACCTGCGCCCGCTGGAAGACATCGAAGCCGATGTGATCCGTCTGGCCATTGGCCACTATCGTGGACGAATGACCGAAGTGGCCCGCAGGCTGGGGATCGGCCGTTCGACGCTTTATCGCAAACTTTCGGAACTGGGCATCGATAACGCTGCGTGAGAGTTCAGGCCAACTGACTGAAATCGGTTAGCGCGGCATCGCGCAAGCCACGCCAGACGTGGAAAGCCTGCACCGTTTCGACAACGTCGTGGACTCGCACGATCTGGCAACCTGCGTCCATCGCTTTCAAGGCCAGCATGACCGACCCCGGCATGCGTTGATGGGCCGGGATTTCGTTAGACAGTGCGCCAATCATGCGTTTGCGGCTGGCACCGAACAGGATAGGTTGCCCCAGCGCGTGAAACAGCGGCAAGGCATTGATGAGCGTCAGGTTTTCCGCGAGCGATTTACCAAAGCCGATGCCCGGATCGAGCAATATCCTTTCGCGCGCGATGCCCGCCGCCAGCGCTGCATCGCGCCGTTCGCGCAAGTCATCGAACACGTCGAGCGCCACGTCGGCATAATCACCGTCGGCATGAAGATCGCCCTGTGCGCCCGGCGCATGCATCAGCACCAGTGGCGCACCTGACCGGGCGACGATTTCTACCGTGCGCGCATCATGGCGCATGGCCGAGACATCGTTGACGATATGCGCGCCTGCCGCCAGCGCGGCTTCGATCACGGTAGAGCGGCGACTGTCGATGGACAGCGCAGCCCCGCTGCTGGCAAGGCGTTCGATCACCGGGACGACGCGCTTGACCTCATCCCCTTCCCATACCGCCGCAGCGCCGGGCCGCGTGGATTCTCCGCCGATATCAATAATCGCTGCGCCTGCGGCCAGCATGGCATGAGCGTGATCCAGCGCGGCATCAGGATTGTCGAGAAACTGGCCGCCGTCGGAGAAGCTGTCCGGGGTGACATTGAGAATACCCATGACCTGTGGCTGATCGAGCCTGAGGTGACGCGAACCGCACACGAGCGCGGGGTGAGCACGCCTGAGATCATCCCATTGCGCCGCAGCATCGGCACACAGGGCATCGGGCAAAGCATTGATGGCGTCGGGCACATCGGCGGCACCGCACCGCTGCCGCGACACCACTCGTCCGCCTTCGCGGACGATCAGCGCAAAGCGGCTGGCATAGACCAGTCCGCCGCCAAGCCGGATCGCCTCGCCCTCTTCCGATTGCGGACTTTCGGCCAAGGCGATCGGACGGATGTAGATTTTCTGCATGGTTGCTGCGTCCCCGCCCTCGCGCTGCTGGCCGACCAAAGGGGCGATCAATCCTCGACCGCGAGCAGATAGAGCTGGCGCAGCGCATCGATGGGCTTCACTTCGCCTTCGTGTTCTACATGCCAGAAGGTCCAGCCATTGCACGATGGCGCGCCCTGCAACTTGGCGCCAAGGCCGTGGATCGAACCGATTTCGGCATCCGACTGAAGCGAACCGTCAGCGCGGACAACCGCACCGTATCGGCCCTTCTTTGCCGTCAGCCGAGTGCCCGGCGTCAGATATCCGCTTTCCACCAGCGCACCGAACGCGACTTTGGGAGCAGAGCGCTTTGACTGCATGGTCACCAGGGCGCTTTCATCCAGCGGCAGGGCAAGTGCGATGCGTTCTTCGGCCACTTCAATGTAGTCGGTTTCGCGTTCGCACCCGATCCAGTCACGCCCCAGACGTTTGGCCACAGCGCCGGTGGTGCCGGTGCCAAAGAACGGGTCCAGCACCACATCACCCTTGTTGGTCGTGGCCAGCATCACGCGGTAGAGCAGCGCTTCGGGCTTTTGCGTGGGATGCGCCTTGGTGCCATTGCGGCGCAGGCGTTCAGGCCCGGAACAGATCGGCAAAACCCAGTCGGACCGCATCTGCAATTCGTCGTTCAGCGTCTTCATCGCGCGATAGTTGAAGGTGTATTTCGACTTTTCGCTTTTCGATGCCCAGATCAGCGTTTCGTGCGCGTTGGTAAAGCGTGTGCCCTTGAAATTGGGCATCGGGTTGGCCTTGCGCCAGATGATGTCGTTGAGGATCCAGAAGCCCAGATCCTGCAGGATCGTGCCGACGCGGAAGATGTTGTGATAGCTGCCGATTACCCAGATCGAACCGTTTGGCTTCAACAGGCGATGCGCCTGCGCCAGCCATTCGCGGGTAAACTTGTCATAAGTGGCAAAGCTGGAGAACTTGTCCCAGTCGTTGGTCACCGCATCGACGTGACTGCCATCTGGCCGCGCCAGATCACCGCCAAGCTGAAGATTGTAAGGCGGGTCGGCAAAGATCATGTCGATCGATGCATCGGGCAGCTTGCGCATTTCCTCAATGCAATCGCCGCGCAGGATACGGTTGAGCGGCAGCGTCACTTCGCTTTTGAGCACCTTTGCCGGTGCGGCGCGAAGCGCTTTTGCTCGTTCCTTGACTGCGACTGCCATGACGTGTCCTTGCCCCTGTGGTTGAGGCCCCGTTTGAGTCATCACGAGTCCCGCGTCAAGGCGCGACTCGCCGGAATTAGGCGAGTCGCAAGGTGTTTGGGATGAGAACGGAAAGAGTCCGAATCGATATGTAGAGTCTCTGTCCGCAAGACAGACTCAATATGTGGTGGTGCCCTGACAAAGCTTCAGCATGGAAATTTTTCTTAAAGCAGCTGCAACTGTGCGACGGGTGCAAAGCTGCGGCGATGAAGCGGGGTCGGTCCGTATTCACGCAGGGCCGCCAAATGTTGTGGCGTGCCGTAGCCTGCGTTCCGTTCCCACCCATAATGCGGCCAGACCAGCGCTGCTTCACGCATCAGGCGGTCACGATGCTCCTTGGCGATGATCGATGCGGCAGAAATACACGGTTCGATGGCATCACCGCCAACAATGGCGCGCGCAGGCCAGCACCATTCCGTGCGTCGGCCATGCGGGGTCATGTTGCCGTCCACCAGCACTTCACCCACAGCCTCATCCTGCGCCAGTTTCTCGCACAGTGCCGCCACGGCCAGCGTCATGGCCAGCATGGTGGCACCAAAGATATTGAGCCGGTCGATCTCTTCGGGTTCCACCACGCCAACCGCCCAACGGCAGCGCCGCTTGATCTTTTCTTCCAGAACGGCGCGGCGAGCGGCGCTAAGTTTCTTGGAATCATCAAGGCCGGAAGGACGCGGTTTGCACAGGATCACTGCCGCTGCCACGACTGGCCCGGCCAGTGGTCCGCGCCCGGCTTCGTCAACACCGATTGTCACCTGCGATAAAATCGGGTGCGGCAAGAAATCGCTGGCACTGACGAGGCTTACGGGCATTGTTAGCGCCATGATGAATCCGATCCTGCGCCCGCTATCGCCGCTCGCCTTGCTTGTCGCAAGCTGCGGCGCACCAATTTCCGCCCAGAACACCCAAAACGCGGGTATTACGGTAAGCGATGTCGCCACTTTTGACCAACCGTGGGCGATGACTTTTCTGCCCGGAACCGATGCAGCCCTGATTACAGAGAAGGAGGGCAAGCTGAAACTGTGGCGCACGGGCGCATCGACCAGCACAGATGTCGCCGGTGTTCCAGATGTTGCCTACGGCGGACAAGGCGGTTTTGGCGATGTGGTGGCAGCGCCGGATTATGCAACCAGCGGGACGGTGTACCTGAGCTGGGCTGAAGAAGGATCAGGCGGCACGCGCGGCGCGGTTGTGGCGCGAGGCAAGCTGGTGCTGGAAGGCACGCCGCGCTTGGAAGGACTTTCCGTAATCTGGCGTCAGACGCCCAAGGTATCGGGAAAAGGCCACTATTCCCATCGCATAGCGTTTTCGCCCGACGGCAAATACCTGTTCGTTTCGTCGGGGGACCGGCAGAAGTTCACTCCGGCACAGGATCTGGCCGTCAATCTGGGCAAAGTTCTGCGTCTGATGCCGGATGGCACTCCGGCACCAGACAATCCCTTTGCCGCAAAGGGCGGGGTTTCGGCACAGATATGGTCATACGGGCACCGCAATGTTCTGGGCCTTGCCTTTGCCCCCGATGGGCGGCTGTGGGATCTGGAGCATGGACCGGCGGGCGGCGATGAAATCAATCTGGTGCAGCCGGGCAGAAACTATGGCTGGCCACTAGTGTCCAATGGCGACCACTATGACGGCAAGCCGATCCCGCGCCACGACACCCGACCTGATCTGAGCGCCCCTGCCCTGAGCTGGAACCCGGTGATCGCGCCGGGCAACATGATCTTCTATTCCGGCAAGGCATTTCCCCAATGGCAGGGACAGGCATTGATCGCAGGGCTGGGATCAGGCGGGTTGGTGCGCGTGTCAATCGAGGGGGAAAAGGCGCGCGAAGTGGAACGTATCGACCTTGGCAACCGCATCCGCGAAATCGAGCAGGCACCGGATGGCAGCCTCTATGTGCTGGAGGATGGTGAAGGCGGAAAACTGCGGCATATTGCGCCCGCCCCTGAAAATCTGCCGGCCCGATAGCCTTGCATGAAGCTTGTTGATAACCGCGTTAAGACACATGCCGTATGATGCGGCATCGGACGGAAACACCGCAATATGGCCTTCGATCCTGGAATCGTGGATTGCTGGATCTTTGATCTGGACAACACACTATACTCGCCATCAACCCATCTGTTTGACCAGATCGACCTGCGGATGGGCGCGTTCATCGAAGACTTGCTGGGCTGCGATCCGGTTGAGGCAAGGCGGGTACAGAAGCTCTATTTCCACGATCACGGCACTACGCTGTCCGGGCTAATGCATTATCACGCGATCGATCCCCACGATTTTCTGGGTTTCGTGCATGACATCGATTTTGCGCCGCTGGCTGCGGCACCGCGGCTTGGCCCACTGCTTTCCGCGCTGCCGGGGCGCAAGCTGCTGTTCACCAACGGCGACGATGCCTATGCCCGGCGGGTGTTGAACGCGCTTGACCTGAACAACGTATTCGACGGCATGTGGGACATCCACGCGATGAACTATCGCCCGAAGCCGGAAATATCGGCCTATACCGGGCTGGTTGATGCATTTGCCATCACGCCTGAACACGCCGTTTTCGTCGAGGATATGGCGCGCAATCTCGCGCCCGCCAAAGCTTTGGGCATGCAGACCGTGTGGCTTGATCTTGCCACTGACTGGGGTGACCGCGCCAAGGATGATGCCGCAATCGATGTGGTGGCCGACGATGTGCAGCAATGGCTGACTCATACGCTGGCAAGCCTTGCCGACCGGCCCATGCTGGGCTAGGCGGCGCGCAATTTTGTTCCAGATATCTGGCTTACGGAGAACCATCATGACCGCACAGCTCGAAGCCGCCATCGAAGCCGCATGGGAAGATCGCGCCAATGTGACGCCCGCAAGCGATGCCGTGCGCGAAGTGGTGGAAACCGCGCTTGAATTGCTCGACAGCGGCAAAGCCCGTGTGGCCGAAAAGGTCGACGGCGAATGGCAGGTCAACCAGTGGCTGAAGAAGGCCGTGTTGCTGTCGTTCCGCCTGAACGACAACGCGGTGATCGACAATGGCGCCGGTGGCGCTCCGGCGTTCGACAAGGTGCCTTCGAAGTTCGACGGCTGGGGCGAAAACCGTTTTCGCGATGCTGGTTTCCGCGTGGTGCCCGGCGCGGTTGCACGGCGCGGTGCGCATATCGGCAAGGGCGTGGTGCTGATGCCCAGCTTCGTCAACATCGGCGCGTTCGTTGATGAAGGCACAATGGTTGACACCTGGGCAACGGTCGGTTCGTGCGCCCAGATTGGCAAGAACGTGCATATTTCCGGCGGCGCTGGCATCGGCGGCGTGCTGGAACCACTTCAGGCCGGCCCGGTCATCATCGAAGACGGGGCGTTCATCGGCGCACGTTCGGAAGTGGCCGAAGGCGTGATCGTTGGCGAAGGCGCCGTGCTTTCGATGGGCGTTTACCTTGGCGCGTCGACCAAGATCGTCAACCGCGCTACGGGCGAAGTCCACATTGGCCGCGTGCCGCCTTATGCCGTAGTCGTTCCCGGCGCGATGCCCGGCAAGCCGTTGCCCGATGGCACCCCTGGCCCGTCGCTTTACTGCGCCGTCATCGTCAAGACAGTGGATGCCCAGACCCGCAGCAAGACCGGTATCAACGAACTGCTGCGCGACTGATTTACCATGGTCCTGCCCCGTCCTGCCGCCAAACATCGGTAGCGGGGCGGAACAGGAGGCGTCTCTGCGCGTAGACTCGGCAAGTACCGAAGCTTTATGCAAAGGAGACCTGCCATGGAACGTCACGGTCAGGAAACGCACATTACAACTGAGGAAGTCCGCGCGGGCGAAGGCCTTAACGTGGTGCGCTGGATACTGGCGATCAGCCTGTTTCTGGCCATCGGCGCGTTGACAGTGATCTGGGTGACCGGGGCATTGACGACGCCTCAGTAACGCTGGCCAACAGCACTGTTCAGCAATACCAGCGTTGTTATCAAATAGGATAATCGGGCGGCAATGACGATTGGCTGGAAGCTGACAGAACAATGTCGCGCAGCTTTGCTTGCCGCCTATCCTGCCCGGTATGCCAACGTCGTGGCAGATCACGTCACTTTATCGGTGGGCGGAACACAGGCGCCCCATCAAGTCAGCCATGCAAGAATCGTGGGCCGTGCCGACGATGGATTGGGCGTAGAAGCGATGGTGGTTTCCATTGATGATTCTACCGTGCGCCCGGACGGGAAAACCTGGCACATAACCTGGTCATTGGCCGAAGGTCGCGTGGCGCGCGAAAGCAACGATGTGATTGCAGAATTGGGCTGGCACGCCATGGATGGCGGTGGTTTGGCCCTTTTTCCTGCGCACTGGTGATTGACAGCAGGCAGCCAGACCGCAAACGTCATCGGATGATACGCACAGGTCTTCGCTGGATATTGGCTGCATTCTATTTTCTGGCGGGCTTCATTCATATCGTGTCGCCCACGCCATTTCTGAAGATCATGCCTGCATGGGTGCCCGCCGCTGAACAGGTAGTGTTGTGGACAGGCATTGCCGAATTGCTGGGCGCGATCGGCTTGGCGCAAGCCTTTTCCATGCCGCTACGCCGTGCCGCAGCGGTGGGCCTGGCGCTTTATGCTGTGTGTGTTTTTCCTGCGAACATCAACCACTTCATCATGGATATGGCGCAAGCAGACGGCGGCGCAGGCCTTGGCTACCACGTTCCGCGCATGTTTGCGCAGCCGATGTTGATCTGGCTGGCGCTGTGGACTGGCGGCGTGACAGACTGGCCGCTTGGCCCTCGCAAGGCCTGATCGATATGTTGCTTGCAGACCCGGCGGTTTTGATCGCCTGCGTGATTGCAGTGGTCGTGGTAGGCATGGCCAAAGGCGGGTTCTCCGGCCTTGGCGCGCTGGCGACACCGGTTGCCGCACTGGCCCTTCCCCCATCCACCGCCGCCGCCATACTCCTGCCCATCCTGATCGTGCAGGATGTGGTCAGCGTCTGGTCTTTCCGTCATTCTTGGGACAGGTGGATCGTTGGCTGGATGCTGCCCGGCGCGTTTGTCGGCGTTGGCCTTGGCTGGGCAATGGCTGCGGGGATCAACGAAGCGACGCTGATGGCCGTTCTGGGCGCGATCACACTGCTGTTCGGCCTCTACCGCCTGTGGATCGAACGGGGTAGCCGCATTGTGGCCGCATCGACATCGCCCGGATGGGTTGGTGCGCTGTTCGGTATGATGACCGGATTTACCAGCCAGGTCGCCCATGCTGGTGGCCCACCGTTCCAGATGTGGGTAACCCCGCGCAAGCTGCCGCACCTGACGTATGCTGGCACCAATTCCATCCTGTTTGCCGCGATCAACTGGATCAAGGTTCCAAGCTATGTTCTGCTTGGCGCATTCACACACGATGTCGTGATCGCTGCGGCCATGCTGGTCCCGCTGGCGATCATCGCCACGCTGCTCTCCGTCAGGCTGGTTCGCGTGCTTGATCCGACGCGGTTTTATACCATCATCTACGTGCTTATGGTCCTGTTGGGCGGCAAGCTTATCCTTGATGGCCTTGGCTGAACGGCGCCGGGCGGGTCATGGTCCAGAACACAGGACCATCACGCGCCACGCGCCACGTATCGATCACGTCGAACCCCAGTGATCGATAGAGGCCAACATTGTTTTGCGTTGCCGTTTCAAGCACCGAAGGCAGGTGCGCCGCGTCCGCTTCAGCAAGCCCGGCGCGAATGGCCAGACCGCCCAGCCCCTGCCCCTGCCGATCAGGTCTGACGCCTGCCATACGCAAATAGAACTGCCCCTCGCCCTTGGGCAAGTGGTGCCCAATCATCCGGTCGGCGCGTTCTGCCCGAAGCACCCCGCGGCCCAGTATCTTTACGAACCGTACCAGCGCAGGCGGCGTCAGCGGGGCATGATCGTGGACACTGCCGGGCGGTCGCCACATCGTCACCACTTCGCATCCCGGCGTGCCCAGCACCATGCCATGGCGCAGATGATCGTCGAACATCCACGCGATCAACCGTGGCAACCGGCGCGCGCGATTGGCATCACCACGCAACATCCAGCACATGGCCGGGTCATCCATGAACGCTGCCGTAAGCGTGGCCGTGGCGGCCTGCTTGTGAGCGTCGTTCAGTCGAACGATAGTTCTTTCCATTGCGGTCCTGTCTTGCGGCAATAGCGCTGGCATTTTGACCGCCACGCTGCCACGGCCTCTCCATTCAAGGAGGATAGCGATGAGCGGTGATGAAGACTACGTCTATGATGAAGATAGCGGCGAATGGATGCCGGCATCCGAACTCGCAAAACGTCAGGCCGCGGCCAGCACTGTGGAAGTGCGCGATGCCGTCGGCAATCTTCTGGCCGATGGCGATCAGGTAACACTCATCAAGGATCTTGATGTCAAAGGTGCGGGCCAGACATTGAAGCAGGGCACGCTGATAAAGTCGATCCGCCTGACCGGCGATCCGCAAGAGATCGACTGCAAATACCCTGGCATCAAAGGGCTGGTGCTGCGCGCGGAATTCGTTCGCAAGCGCTGATGTCGATCACGCCTGATGGCTGCACTGGGAATCGGCGGACGGTAGTCCGAATGCAGCCCATTCGTATGCACTGCATACGTTTTTGAATGGGTAAAACCGCCTATTTTCGGGCTAAAGCACTGAATCTTCTGGATAGCAGTATTACGGTTGCAATGTATGCAACCATCCGGTCCCGAAATACAATTGCCGCGATGCACACAAAGATTATGCTGCAACGCAACAAGATAAGGGTGCTGAAGGCAATCTTTCCTTATCGTCCAGGAGACATTGCCATGTTCAATTCGTCGTTCGCCATCACCGCCGCCGCTCTCCTTCTTGCTGCTCCGGCTGTTGCCAGCGCCGCAGAAGCCGAAAACGGCAGCTTCACCTATCAGGGCGTGAAGTACGATTACACTGCCGAACAGCAGGGTGACGTCAAGGTCCTCAAGGGTTCGGCTTACGCCGGCAAGGTGCCCTTCGAACTGCGCGTAACCAAGCGTGCGGTTACCGGCCGCTTCAACGGTCGCCCGGTTTCGTTCGACGTCAAGGACGTGAAGCCGATCGCAAGCAAGGCTGCCAACGCTGCTGATTGAAAGCGTAGCAACACGGAGCTTCCCCGCGAATTTGCCGCACGGCAGATAGGGGCAAGTGCGAAATCTGTGAACCGCGCCAGCTTCGCGCTGAACCGGTAAAAGTAAGGGGCGCTCCGATTGGGGCGCCCTTTCCTTATGTCAGCGTGACGAATATTTCCGCCACGAGTAGCCAATCCTCACCCACCTTGCGCCATTTGGCGGCATAGCTGCCCGACGCAAGCGCAACGGAGGCACCGTCAGCCACACCCTGCCAATGACCATGTTCCATGGCGATCGGTTCAACGGCTGATGCCTCTACGCTGTGCGTAGTGCGGGTATAGATCGTTCTGGGATGCGCAGAAAATTCGCGCTTCCATGCCTGCAACTGTGCCTTGCGCCCGGCGATTACCGCGCTGTCTGTTCCGGTGACCAGCACCACATCAGGTACCAGCAGCAGACCAATGGAGGCCAGATCAGCATTGGCCAGCGCACGATTGAACGTGGCGCGGGCAAGGCGAATGGCAAGATCAGTTTGTGCAGAAGTGGTCATGAACCGCGCGATGGCAGGTGCAGCGCAGGTTGTGAAGGGGCGCAATAGTTTGCGCGAACCAGCCCTTCGGAAGCAATTGGTCTTCAAGTAACTGGCGGTGCCTTTCGGCACCGCCAGATGCACAATCAGGCCGAAACCAGATTGACAGCCGAAGCCTTGCCATTGCGGCCGGTTTCGACTTCATAGCTCAGGCGCTGGTCCTTATCGAGGCTGGCCATTCCGGCAGCCTGCACGGCCGAGATGTGAACAAAGCTGTCCGCGCCGCCGTTGTCGGGCTGAATGAAGCCATAGCCTTTTTCGGTATTGAAGAATTTCACGGTGCCGATCGGCATAGGATGTTCCTTTCAAGAACGATGATTGCCCGCCCGCAGAAGTGCAGACAGGTCGTGCGTCAAAATCGTCATCTGAAAGGAAATCGTCGTCAAAAGCCGCAAGTCGCTGCACAAAAGTGCAAGAAAGCGGAGATTCACTGCCGAAGTCCGTCGCAAAATTCGACGTCAGCGGAGACGCAATAGCATGGTGGGCCATGTTTGGCGAATGGATTCGCAGTAGGGCCAAACAAGGTCAATTTGCTTATTGCGGATTGGTTTGAAAGGAAGGCAAATTCCCCAGATCAACCCACCTTTGCCGGCTTTTGGCCCAAACCTGAAATGTCGGTGAAAAGCTGCTGGTGTCGTCCAGCGTGCCAGCCTTGATGAACACCATATCGGGCATTCCGCAAATCCTGCTGAACAGCGGCGAACCACAATTTCCGCAGAACGCACGATGCACGGCGTTTCCACTATCACCTTGATCCAAATAGGTTTTCGTAGTTCCTGTTATTGTCAGCGCGGTTTCTGTTACGCCGACGATCATGGAAAAGGCAGATCCTGCCTGCACCTGACAATTACGACAATGACACACGCCCTGCATGGCAGGTGAGCCTGCGATATCATATCGTACCGCACCACACAGGCACCCACCAGTCATGGCAGCTTTCATCAGCTCTCTCCCTCTTCGATGCTAGCAAAGATGCCGGGAGCAGTGTTATTGGGCAAGCCTGCTATCTTGACCGATGAACAGGTCTGCCCGCTGCCCGTTTAGTGAGAGCGGGCAGACCAACCCGGTTAGCGACAGCGGACACTATTGTTGCGATTTCCGCTATCGACCGCAGCGCCAATCGCGGCACCACCAATAGCGCCGATAATGGCACCAAGCGGCTTGCTGTCGCCCTGCGCAATTATTGCGCCCGCCGCTGCACCGCCAAGGCCCCCAACGATCAGGCCGGTAGAGCCATCTGAACGGCGGCAATAGTACCGTCCATCGCGACCGCGATAGACCCGATCATCGTTCGAAAGCTGACGTTCGCGGTAGCGCGCGTTGTTGCGGTAATAGCGGTCGGCGTCATATCTGCCATAACGCGGGTCGGGATTATTCCAGTCATACCGGCCATTACGATCATAATAACCGCGATCGTAATAGCCCCATTCATCATAGCCGCCGTTGTTGGCATAGCCGGGGCGGCCATAATCGTTGCTGGTGCATGCGGTGGTCAAAGTGGCTGCGGCAAGGGCGGAAAGCATCAGGGCCTTTTTCATGGCACCTACTCCATTGCGTTGAGATGGGGCGCACGCGATTGGCACCCGCTTGCAATGGCAATGGCTGGCGGGCCACTGTGTTCCCGCCAGCATCTGCATATCTGTCTGATATGACGCGACGCTTATTCAGCAATCAGCCTTCCGCTTCACGCTCGAATGCGGCGGTGCCGCCAATCCGCGCCGCGATGCGGCCAAGCACGGCAAGGACTATAACCGCCAGCAGTGTCGCCACGATGGCGTAGCTGTAAAGCCCGGCAAGGTTATCGCCCATGCCCAACAGTGCCAGCGTAGCCTTGATCGCTTCGTTCCACGCCAGCGCAGCGACCAGTCCCAGCGATGCCGAAGCGAGCGCGATCATCGTCTGGATCATGGCTTTTGGATCAGTCATCGGAAAAACACCTCACTTGCTTGATGATGTGATGCGGGTGCCCCGTTCACATCATCACTGCAAGAGGAAGGCGCTTTCCGTTACAACCGTATTGGTATTCAGTCGTGCTCGCGCCCGCCTGCGCCGATATAAAGCTCACGACCGATTTCGTGATACTTTTCGCTCATCGCCTTCATCCCGGCCTCAGCTTCATCGGCAGCGACGAAGGTTTCGACCGGCTGGTTCTGCTTGGCGGCAAATTCACGCACTTCCTGCGTGATCTTCATCGAACAGAACTTTGGCCCGCACATCGAACAGAAGTGCGCCGACTTTGCCCCTTCGGCGGGCAGTGTCTGATCGTGATATTGTTCCGCCGTTTCGGGATCGAGCGACAGGTTGAATTGGTCGCGCCAGCGGAATTCGAAGCGTGCGCGGCTGAGCGCATCGTCGCGCAGCTTGGCCGCGGGGTGGCCCTTGGCAAGATCCGCCGCGTGGGCGGCCAGCTTGTAGGTCACCACGCCAACCTTCACGTCATCACGGTCGGGCAGGCCAAGGTGTTCCTTGGGCGTGACGTAGCACAGCATGGCCGTGCCGAACCAACCGATCATCGCCGCGCCAATGCCGCTGGTGATGTGGTCATACCCCGGCGCAATATCGGTGACGAGCGGCCCAAGCGTATAGAACGGCGCTTCGCCACAGGCAGCAAGCTGCTTGTCCATGTTCTCCTTGACCTTGTGCATCGGCACATGGCCCGGCCCTTCGATCATCACCTGCACGTCCTGTTCCCAGGCGCGCTTGGTCAGTTCACCCAGCGTGTAGAGCTCGGCGAACTGGGCTTCGTCGTTGGCATCGGCAATCGATCCGGGGCGCAGACCATCGCCCAGCGAATAGGCGATGTCGTAGGCCTTCATGATTTCGGTGATGTCGTCGAAGTGTTCGTAGAGGAACGATTCCTTGTGGTGGGCAAGGCACCACTTGGCCATGATCGATCCGCCACGGCTGACAATCCCGGTCACCCGCTTGGCGGTCAGCGGGATGTAGGGCAGGCGCACGCCAGCGTGGATGGTGAAGTAGTCGACGCCCTGTTCAGCCTGTTCGATCAGCGTGTCGCGGAAGATTTCCCATGTCAGATCTTCGGCAATGCCGCCGACCTTTTCCAGCGCCTGATAGATCGGCACCGTGCCGATGGGCACGGGGCTGTTGCGGATGATCCATTCGCGCGTGTCATGAATGTTGCGCCCGGTCGAAAGGTCCATCACAGTGTCCGCGCCCCAGCGGATCGACCAGACCATCTTGTCCACTTCATTGGCAACATCTGACGCCACGGCGGAATTGCCGATGTTGGCGTTGATCTTCACCAGAAAGTTGCGACCAATGGCCATCGGTTCGGATTCAGGGTGGTTGATGTTGCTGGGGATGATGGCGCGGCCACGGGCCACTTCTTCACGCACGAATTCGGGCGTGACGTAATCGGGGATCGACGCGCCCCAATCCTGCCCGTCACGGACCAATGCATCCTTTAACTGCTTGCGACCCAGGTTTTCGCGGATCGCCACATATTCCATCTCAGGCGTGATGATACCCCGGCGGGCATAGTGCATCTGGCTGACGTTCTGGCCTGCCTTGGCACGCAGCGGACGCTGAACCACATTGGGGAACGGCGGAACACCGGCCGACCGGTCCGGCCCTTTCAAGCCGTTGTCTTCCGGCTTCACATCGCGCGCATCATATTCTTCAACGTCGCCACGCGCCATGATCCAGTCGCGGCGCAACTTGGGCAGACCTGCCGCAATGTCGATGTTGACCGCAGAATCAGTATAGGCGCCCGACGTGTCATAAACCCGCACCGGCGGTTCGCCTGACGATGCCTCAAGCGTGATTTCGCGCATGGCCACGCGGACATCGGGAAAGCGCATGCTTTCGACGTGGATCTTGCGGCTGCCACGGATCGGCCCAGTGGTCACGCCGATTTCCAGCTTGGAATTGATGTCGGCCATAAAGCGCTCCTCTTATGGACGAATGGCGAGCGCGGGTATGGTGACCCTGCCCTTCCCTCCGCCCGTGCTAACGGGTTCAGGTTCAACGGGTCGGGCTGCATGACCAGCCCCTCTCAGCCAACACTGGCTCCCCGGGGTATGCCGCCTTTTAGGCCCACGCGCGGCGCGGGGCAACTAGGCTTTATGATCGGAAGAATAATTCATTTTTGCGGATGACTCGCAATAGCGTTGACTCATGAGAAAGATTCGCATTAAGCGGCAGCAACAATCAGAAATGGAATCGCTCGTGTCGCAACGTCAATATCTACTGTCCGCCGTATCGCTTGCTGCCATGGTTCTTTCAGGCGCGCCCGCCCGCGCCGACGAAGCCGTTGCCGAGGCTGAAAACCGTATCACCGTCATTGGCAGCAAAGGCGAAGGCGTGGCAACCGGCGCAACCGGCCTGCCGCTTGCCATTGTCGACACGCCGCAGTCAGTCACCGTGGTGGATCGCGGCGTTCTTGACGATTTCGCCTTTGACGAAGCGAATGACGTGCTGCGCTATGTCACCGGGGTAAACGTCGAAGAGGTCGAAACCGACCGCACATATTACAACGCTCGTGGCTTCGACATTACCGAAGCCATGGTCGACGGGATTCAGCTTCCCAACATCTGGGGACCGACCATCGGATCGCTCGACACCGTGGCGTGGGACTCGATTGAAATCGTGCGCGGCGCCAACGGCTTGCTTTCGGGCGTGGGCAACCCGTCGGGCACAATCAACTATCGCCGCAAGCATCCTACCGGCGAACGCCGCATCTCGGCCGAACTGACCGCCGGATCATGGAGCAAGGTGCGTGGTGAATTTGATCTCGACACGCCGCTGACCGCCGACGGATCGTGGGCCATGCGCATCACTGGCGCGGCACAGAATGGCGATAGTTACTTGCGCGGATACAGCACCAGCCGCACCACCATTCAGGGCGTGGTCGATGGCCGTCTGTCCGAAGATGTCAGCGTTTCGCTGGGCTACACCCGCCAGCAAAGCAAAGCCAGCGGGGCAATGTGGGGGGCGTTGCCGCTGCTCGACAGCGCAGGCAACCAGCTTGAATGGGATGTCTCCACCTCGACCGCGCAGGACTGGACCTATTGGAACAACACGGACCAGACCGCCTTTGGCGAAGTCGCTTGGGCCTTCGCGCCCGGATGGACCGCCAAGACGCATCTTACCCGGCGCGTCACGAATGAACCTTCTCGGCTGTTCTATGTCTATGGCACGCCTGATGCCGATACCGGCCTTGGTCTTTACGGCTATCCGGGTGGCTATGAATCCAATGCGCGCGGATGGATCTGGGACAACAGCGTTCAGGGCACCTATCACCTGTTCGGGCGCGACCAGAAGCTGAACCTTGGCGTGCAATATACCACCGGAAGTTTCGAATACCTGTCCTTTCCCGTTCCCGGCACAGATCCCGCGTGGGGCGCGCTCCCCTCGCTGGCTGATGGCTGGACCGGTACAGAGGTTCCTTTCCCGGCATTCGGCACCGCGGTGGAAAGCGCAGATATCCATGACAAGCAGTGGCGCGTGCGTGGCGCGACCGATCTGGAACTCAGCGACAGGCTGAACCTGATCCTTGGTGCGAATTATGTGGACGTAAAGACCACCGGCTACACCTTTGGCGTCAGCGCCGCGCGAGCCGAAAGCGCCGTCAGCCCCTTTGTCGGCGCGACGTTCAAGATCGTTCCGGGCGTCAATCTTTACGCCAGCTACACCGACATCTTCAATCCGCAGAAGGAACTTGGCACCGATCTTACCCCCCTCGGTTCGGCCAAGGGCACAAGCTGGGAAGCGGGCATCAAGGGCGAAACGGCGGACAAGGCGCTGTTCGGGTCGCTTGCGCTGTTCCGTGCCGAACAGTCCAATCTTGCCGAATCCGCTGGCTATGACGTCGCACTGGGCCAGACGCTCTATAACGGCATCGATCTGCGCAGTCAGGGCATCGAGGCCGAGCTTGGCGGCCGCATCGCTCCGGGGCTGACAGTTCAGGGCGGAGTCACGCATCTGTCGCTGGAAAACACGGCAGGCGCTCCGGTCCGCACTTACGTCCCGCGCACCACTGCCAACCTACTGGTCCGCTGGGAACCTGTGGAAAAGCTGCAACTGGGCGCGGCCATGCGTTGGCAGGATGATATCTACCTCACCACCGCACTCGGTACGATCCGGCAGAACAGCTACGCCACGCTCCAGCTTCAGGCAGGCTATAAGCTGAACGATAACGTCAGCTTCAACCTCAACGTCGCCAACGTGACCAATCACAAGCACCTGACCAGCCTGTACTGGGAACAGGCGCTCTATGCCGCCCCGCGAAATGTTACGGGGTCGATCAGGATGACCTTCTGATGGCCACGCTGCTTCCTCAACCCTCGCCGGCACCCCCGACTGGCACCCTCACCTCGTCCCGGCGGTTTGCGCTGCCGGGACGCTCTTTCTGGGTGATCGCGCATCGCTGGGCAGGCTTGACGCTGGCGCTGTTTCTGGCAGTCGCGGGCACCACCGGATCATTCCTGCCATGGATAGAGGAACTGGAAGCAGCCACAGCGCCCCACCTGCACAATTCGCAATGGCAGGGCATGGCCGATCCGCTTCGTGTGCGGGAAGAGGTCGTTCAGCGCTACCCTGGGTCAACCGTAGAATTTCTGCCGCTGACTATCGAACCGGGCAAGGCCATCCGCCTTTACCTGCAATGGCCCGACGCCAAAACCGGCCTGCCACGAGAACATGGCACCGCCGGCGTGCCCGATTGGGATGACCTGTTCCTCAACCCCGTTACCGGCGAAGAACAGGGCCGCCGCCAATGGGGCGCCATCGACCAGGGCGTGAAGAACCTCATGCCGTTCCTTTATCGCCTGCACTACAGTCTGGCGCTGGATGACGTGGGCCTGTTCATATTCGGCCTTGCCGCCATCCTATGGACGGTGGATTGCTTTGTCGGCTTCTATCTCACCTTGCCACCAAAGGCGCCGAAGCCACTGGGTCAGCGCCCTGCCCCCCCGTTCTTCGCGCGCTGGAAACCAAGCTGGCGGGTTCGCTGGAAATCCACATCCTATAAGCTGAACTTCGATCTTCATCGCGCAGGCGGGCTGTGGGTCTGGCCCTTGCTGCTGGTGTTTGCGTGGTCCAGCGTGTCGTTCAACCTGCCGCAGGTCCATGGGCCGGTCATGGCCATGTTCGGGGCGCAAGACCCCGCTGCGGTCTTCACTCAGACGATGTTGGCTGCTCCGCGCAACAATCCCAAACTCGACTTCCGCGCCGCCACCGCGCTGGGCGAAAAGCTGGCCGAACAGGAAGCCACGCGCCACGGGCTTGCCGTGCTGTCTTCGGGTGAACGCTGGATCTGGCACGTCCCCGCCAGCGGCCTTTACGTCTATGGCTTCACCACCCGTGCCGATATCAGCCACCACGGCGGCGACACGCGCGTCGCTTTCGACAGCAACACTGGCGCGTTGAAGGCCGTCGAAATCCCGACGGGCGTTAATGGGGCCAACACCTTCAACAACTGGCTGATGGCGCTGCACACCGCCCATGTCTTCGGTCTGCCCTATCGCGTGTTCGTCACCGTGCTGGGCCTGCTGGTTACCATGCTATCGGTCACCGGCGTCGTGATCTGGTTGAAAAAGCGGTCTGCGCGGGCCGGGCGCGCGCTGAGGATCAAAAGCGCTCGATAGCAAGTCATGACAGATCACCGCAAGCCACTGGACTTTAACCGTTTGACTAAAGATACTCGTGTCACGCCCGCACGGCACCGCCTGACACGGCGCACCATGACGGGCATGATGGGAGAGCCAATCGATGGGCCAGCTACCGCGTGTCTGCATCATCGGGGCCGGATGCTCCGGCTTCACCACAGCCAAGCGCCTGCGCGATCATGGCATTCCCTTCACCATCTATGAAGCGTCGGACGACATCGGCGGTAACTGGTACTACAACAATCCCAACGGCATGTCCGCCTGTTATCAAAGCCTGCATATCGACACGTCGAAATGGCGTCTGGCGTTTGAAGATTTCCCGGTCCCGGCAGAATGGCCGGATTACCCCCATCATGCACAGCTGCTGCAATACTTCCACGATTACGTCGATCATTTCGGCATAAGGCCGCACATCCGTTTCAATACGAAAGTTGAAAAAGCCTCCCGGCGCGAAGGCGGCGGCTGGGACGTCCGGCTTTCCACGGGCGAAACTGAACAGTTTGATGCGCTGGTCGTTGCCAACGGTCACCACTGGGCCGCGCGCATCCCCGAATATCCGGGGCACTTCGACGGACCGCAAGTCCATTCACACGCCTACCGCAGTCCATTTGAACCGATCGATTGCATCGGCAAGCGTGTGCTGGTGGTAGGTATGGGCAACAGCGCGATGGACATCGCATCAGAGCTTTCTCAGAGACCCATCGCCCAAAAGCTGTTTGTCTCCACCCGGCGCGGAGTGTGGGTGCTGCCCAAGTACTATCGCGGCCAGCCGCTAGACAAGAACCCGGCCCCTGCGTGGATGCCCAAAAAGCTGCGCAACTGGCTGGCCACCCGCATGATTAAAAAGCTGGTCGGGCGGATGAGCGATTATGGTCTGCCTGAACCAGAAATCGGCCCGTTCGAAAGCCATGGCACGGTATCCGGCGAATTCCTGCTGCGCGCAGGGTCGGGCGATCTGACGATGAAACCTGGCGTCGAACGTCTGGATGGCAAAAGCGTGGTCTTCACCGATGGCACACGCGAAGATGTCGACGCGATCATCTGGGCCACTGGCTACGATATCCGCTTCCCGTTCTTCGACGACCCTACGCTGATGGCCGATGCCGAAAACCGCCCGCCGCCGCTCTACAAGCGCATCATGAAGCCCGGTGTGCCGGACCTGTTCTATGTTGGCCTTGCCCAGCCGCTGCCGACGCTGGTGAACTTTGCCGAACAGCAGTCCAAACTTGTCGCCGCCTATCTTGCCGGGGAATATGCCCCTCCTTCTCCTGCAGAAATGGAGAACACCATTGCGACCGATGAGGCCTATTACACCGGGCAATATTATGCGGCGCGGCGACACACCATCCAGCTAGATTTCGACCACTATGTCCGCACGCTGAAAAAGGAGCTGGCCGCCGGCGCGCGCCGCGCAATGGCAAACGGGCAGGCCCTTCCGGTGCCCGCCCGCGCGTCAGAACGGATTTAGAATCAGCGTTACTCCGCCGCTTCGGGCATCCGCGCTTCCACCCGCTGCCCGTCGTAGACAAACTCCTGCCCTTCCAGATCGATGGCGGGAATGGCATCGCGTTCCAGCCAGTAGTTCTGGTTGTGCCGCCATTCTTCCTTGTTTCCGCGCCGGGGCAGCTTGTGCATGTCGCGCATCAGGTAACCGGGGTTGAAGTTGTCGGCCTCGATCCACGGCAGCACGTCCATGCCCGCATCCTCGTCACGGAAAGCCACTTCTACCTTCTTTGCCCCGCGTTCGTCCATATGGTGCAACAGGCGGCAGACAAAATCGCCCAGCATGTCCACGCGCAAGGTCCAGCTTGCGCGGAAATAGCCGAAGACCCACGCCATGTTGGGCACGCCGGTAAACATCATCCCGCGATAGGTCACGGTGTCGCCCCAGTTGATCGCCTTGCCATCAACCTCGAACGGGATATCGCCCAGCACTTTCAAGTGGAAACCGGTACAGGCAACGATGATATCCGCCTCCAGTTCCTCGCCAGAAGCGGTCAGCACGCCCATTTCGGTAAACCGGTCAATCGTATCGGTAACTACACGTGCGCGCCCTTGCGCCGCAGCCTGAAACAGATCGCCATCCGGGCAGAATGCCAGCCGTTGCTGCCATGGCCGATACTTTGGCGTGAAGTGCGGTTCGAATTCGAAATCCTCGCCCGCATAGGCGCGCACCGCCATCTTCAGCTCTTCAAAGACCACGTCAGGTTCATCGACGCAGCGTTTGTCCATCACTGCCTGATCGTGCATCACCTGCGCCCGAACCACGCGATGGACGGTGGGTTCATCAATGCCGATCTGGCGCAGCCGGTCGGCCAGTTCATTCTGGTTGGGATGGCAATAGAAATAGGTGGGCGAGCGTTGCAGCATCGTCACCTGCGCCTTCTGCGCAAAGGCCGGGACCACCGTGGCTGCCGTCGCACCCGATCCGATGACCAGAATGCGCTTGCCTTCCCAATCGGTCGCCGCGTCCCACAACTGCGCGTGAACGAACAGCCCCTTGAAGTCCGAAATACCTTTCCATTCCGGCGGAATATAGGGCGTGTGGTGATCGTAATACCCTTGGCACATCCACAGGAAATTGCAGGTGAACGTCGCCTCTGCCCCCTCGCTGGTCCGTGCCTCAACCGTCCAGCGATTGGCCGCGCTGTCCCACTTCGCGCTGGTAATGGTGTGGCCATAGCGGATGTTGGGACCGATGCCGTTTTCATCAATCACCGCGCCCATGTAATCAAGGATCGCCTGCGCGCTGGCAATCGGCGCGCCTACCCAAGGCTTGAACCGGTAACCGAAGGTGTAGAGATCTGAATCCGACCGCACACCGGGATATTTGTGCGTATCCCATGTGCCGCCAAAGGTGGCCTTTGCTTCCAGCACGGCATAGGTCTTGCCGGGGCACTGCTGTTGCAGATGATAGGCTGAACCGATGCCCGAAATGCCCGCGCCCACGATCAAAACGTCGAAGTCGCCACCCGCCTGCGCTTGCTCAACCATAATGCCTCTCCATGGTCTGACGCCACTACGGCCGTTTTCGGCTCACCATGGAAACTGACATTGATCGGTATCAAGTTGCAACCTTGCGCGCCCGCGATTGAAGCTATCGGTCAAGAAAAACCGGCGCGCTGGCGAAGCTTACCCTGCGGCTTGCCACTCCCGCACAGCCTCGATCGGCGTTGCCAGCATTAACACGTTCAGCGTCAGATTGTCGCGGATCATGGTCAGCGTGAACAGCTCGAACGCGATGGCCGTCACCACCGTCACCACCACCGGCGCGCGGGCGGCAAACACAAAACCCAGCGCCATGAAGCCCATGTCGGCCACAGAGTTCAGCACGCTGTCACCTGAATAGCCCCAAGACACCGTTACCGCACGATAACGGTCGATGATGATCGGCGAATTTTCCAGAATTTCCCATGCGCCTTCCACCAGAACGGCAAAGGCCAGCGCCCATTTCGGGGAAATTTCACTCAGTCCAAATCGCCGCCACACCACATGCGTCGCGCCGTAGAACAGAAAGCCGTGGATCACATGGCTGAAGCTGTACCAGTCCGAAATCTGCTGGCTGTTTTCGGCCGATTCCACCACGCCGTGCCACAGACGGATTGTGCCGCATGGGCAAATCGGCGGGCGGTGCATACCCAGCAGAATGATCGCCACGGCAATCGCCACGCCCAGCGCAGCCAATATTCCTGCCCGATCCGGCATCAGCCGCACACCCACCTGCGCCATTATTTCTCCCCCGTTTTCCCTGCCCTTTCTGACGTGTCCCGCCACGGGGCACAAGCACATGGTTGCACCGGCAACGGCATGCCCCTAAGCGCTTGAGAATGACGGCACGGCGCTGCGATATTGCAATCCTTGGCGGAGGACTGGCTGGCGGCCTTGTGGCGCTGGCCCTGCGTCGCGCCCGGCCAGACCTTTCGCTGGTTCTGGTGGAACAGGGCGAACGCCTTGGCGGCAACCACATCTGGTCGTTTTTCGGCAGCGATGTGGGCAAACCGGGACGCGAACTGCTGAACGGTATGATCGCGGCAGCGTGGCCCGAATATACCGTGCGTTTTCCCGCATTCCGCCGCCGCCTGAAAACCAGCTACTATTCGATCACTTCCGAACGGTTCGATGCAGTCGTCCGCGCAGCCTTGGGCAAGGACGCCATTCACACCGGCGTTCGCGCCCTTGCCTGCAGCGCCACCAACGCCACCCTGTCCGACGGCACCCGGATCGAAGCTGGCGCGGTGATCGACGCGCGCGGCATCCGCAATCTTGGCCATCTTACCGGTGGCTGGCAAAAATTCCTTGGCCGCCGGTTGAAGCTTTCAGCGCCTCATGGTCTGGAAGCCCCCGTCGTGAAGGACGCCACCGTCGAACAGATCGACGGATATCGGTTTGTCTATTGCCTGCCCTTTTCCGCCGATGAAATCTTCGTCGAAGACACCTATTATTCTGACGCTCCGGCCTTGGACCAGGCCGTTCTGGGCAAGCGCATTGATGATTACGTTCAGGCGCAAGGCTGGCAGGTAGTCGAAGTTCTGGGTGAAGAACACGGTATCCTGCCGGTGGTCGCTGGGGGCGATTTCGGCGCGTTCTGGCGCTCCACCGGTGGCACGGTCGCGCGCGCGGGTGCCCGTGCCGGGCTGTTTCAAGCGGTCACCAGCTATTCTCTGCCCGATGCAGTTCGCTATGCGCTGACGCTTGCCAGTCAAAATGACCTTTCGGGCGCCGCCCTTGCCACGTTCAGCGAAGACTATGCCCGCCAGCACTGGAAGCGGTCGACGTTCCTGCGTGCGCTTTCGGCCATGTTGTTTGCAGCCGCCGTACCGCATAGCCGCTATCGCGTGCTTGAACGCTTCTATCGCCTTGACCGCCGCCTGATCGAACGGTTCTATGCCGGGCGCATCACCGGCTTTGACAAGATCCGTATCCTTGCGGGCAAGCCCCCCGTCCCCGTTGGCAAGGCCATCGGTGTGCTGACCGGGCTTGGCGAAGGCCCGCCCCCTCTTTCGCTTGCAGGAACCCGCGCATGAAACAAGCTTGTGTAATTGGCGCCGGTTTCGGCGGCCTTGCCCTTGCCATTCGCCTGCAATCGGGCGGCGTGCAGACAACGCTGGTCGAGGCGCGCGACAAGCCGGGCGGGCGCGCCTACCACTGGCAGAAGGATGGCTTCACCTTCGACGCCGGGCCAACCGTCATCACCGATCCCGCATGTCTGCAGGAATTGTGGGCGCTAAAAGGTCATCGCATGGCCGATGACGTGGAACTGATGCCGGTCATGCCGTTCTACCGCCTCAACTGGGCTGACGGCACCAACTTCGATTATTCGAACGACGACGTTGCGTTGCGGGCAGAGATCGCCAAACTCAACCCCGCCGATGTAGCTGGCTATGACGATTTCCTGCAATATTCCGCCGGGGTGTTTCAGGAAGGCTATGTCAAACTGGGTGCAGTGCCATTCCTTGATTTTGCCAGCATGATTAAGGCTGCACCATCGCTCGCCCGCTATCAGGCATGGCGCTCGGTCTATTCGATGGTGTCCAGCTTCGTGCAAAGCGAAAAGCTGCGCGAAGCTTTCAGCTTCCACACCCTGCTGGTTGGCGGCAACCCGATGACAACCAGCGCGATCTATGCCCTGATCCACAAGCTGGAAAAGGACGGTGGCGTGTGGTGGGCCAAGGGCGGTACCAATCGCCTCATCGAAGGCATGGTCACCCACTTCCGGCGTATCGGTGGCGAAGTGCGTATGGGCGATCCTGTGACGCACATCGAAACACTCGGCACCCGCGTCACCGGGGTTCACACCAAAAGCGGTTGGTCGGGCAATTTCGATGCGGTCGCCTCGAACGGCGACATCATGCATTCCTACCGCGACCTCATGGGCGACAACACCCATGCCCAGCGCCGGGCAAAATCGCTGAAGAAAAAGCGCTATTCGCCCAGCCTGTTCGTGGTCCACTTCGGCATCGAAGGCACATGGCCGGGCATCCCCCACCACATGATCCTGTTCGGCCCGCGCTACAAAGGTCTGCTGGACGATATCTATACCCACGGCGTCCTGCCGGAAGATTTCTCGATCTACCTCCACCACCCGACCGTGACCGACCCTTCGGTCGCGCCCGAAGGGATGAGCACGTTCTACGCACTGGTGCCGGTGGCCAACATGGGCAAATTGCCGGTCGATTGGGATGAAGTCGGCCCGATCCTTGAAAAACGCATTCTCGATGAAGTCGGCCGCCGTCTGATCCCGGACATCCACAGCCGTATCGTAACGAAGTTCCACTACGCTCCGGCAGACTTCGCCACCGACCTTTCGGCGCATCTGGGCAGCGCCTTCAGCCTTGAGCCGCTACTGACTCAAAGCGCGTGGTTCCGCGCCCATAACCGGGATGATGCCATTTCAAACTTCTACCTTGTCGGCGCAGGCACGCACCCCGGCGCGGGTATTCCCGGCGTGGTCGGCTCTGCCAAAGCCACGGCCAAGCTGATGCTGGAGGATCTTTCGTGAAACGTATCGCCGTCTATTGCGGCTCTGCCTCGCCTGCCGACCCCCGTTACGTTACACTTGCGCGCGAAATCGGACAGGATCTTGCCCGGCGCGGTATTGGCGTGGTTTATGGCGGCGGGCGTCTGGGCCTGATGGGCGCGGTTGCCTATGGCGCGCTGGACGCAGGCGGCGAAGTGATCGGCGTGATCCCCGAAGGACTGGTGAACAGCGAAGTCGCCAATCACGACTGTACCGAACTGCACGTCGTTTCAGGCATGCACGACCGCAAGAAGCGCTTCACCGATTTGTCGGACGGCTTCCTCACCATCCCCGGCGGCGTCGGCACCATGGACGAATTGTGGGAAGCGGTAAGCTGGGCGCAGCTTGGCTATCACGCCAAGCCTGTAGGCCTGCTCAACGCCTTCGGCTTTTACGATCATCTGCTGGCCTTCAACCGCCATATGATCGAGGTCGGCTTCATCCGCGAAGCCCATGCCGGGATCATCATTGCCGAACCTGATCTCGATATTCTGTTGGCGCGGATGGAAGCCTATGTCCCGCACAAGCCGATTTTTGCGATGAAAGCGGACGATCTTTGATCGATGCTGTCGCGCGCAGATCTCGTTACTAACGCTCGCCAGTCGATCCTTAAAGGCTCGAAAAGCTTCGCTGCCGCCAGCCATCTGTTCGACCGCGAAACGCGCGAGCGGGTGTGGTTGCTCTATGCCTGGTGCCGTCGCTGTGACGACATCATCGACGCGCAGGACCACGGCGGCGCGCTTGGGCCGCAGGACGGCGCGGCTGAGCGATTGCTACTGGTGCGCGAAAAGACCACACTCGCGTTCACGGGCCGGGAAACCGGGGATCCAGCGTTCGATGCGCTGGGCCTTGTTGCCCGCGAAACCGGGCTGACGCTCGACATGGCGGGCGCGGTGATTGATGGTTTCGCGCTGGATGCCACGCAATGGCAGCCCCATTCCGAGGCCGACCTCATGCGCTATTGCTGGCATGTCGCGGGGGCCGTGGGGGTGATGATGGCCGTGGTCATGGGGGTTTCGCCCGATGATGCCGACACGCTGGACCGCGCCTGCGACCTTGGCCTTGCCTTCCAGCTCGCCAATATCGCCCGTGATGTGGAAGAGGATGATGCGGCGGATCGTTGCTATATTCCAATGGATTGGCTGGCTGATGAAGGCATTCCGCCGGGCGAGCAGATGAAGCCGCATTACCGACCAGCACTTACCCGGATCGTTGCCCGGATGTGTGATGCCGCCCATATTCATGAATGTTCTGCGCGGATCGGCGCCGCGCGGCTTCAACCCCGTCAGCGTTGGGCGGTGCTGTCAGCTGCAGGCATATATGGAGAAATCGCGCGTGAGGTCGCCCGCCGTGGCGATCATGCGTGGGACCACCGCACCGTCGTTAGTAACGGTCGTAAGCTGGGATTTATCGGTAAAGCAGCATGGGCGGCGTTACGGCCCGTTCCACGGTCCTGCATTGCGGCTGCAAGTGCCCGAAAATACAGCAGAATTGACCTGATCGCACTGTCACGGCGCTGAACGGCACCTAAAAGCACCTAAAGCGACCTGCCCCACCCGATTTACGGTTTGCGAAGCCACGAGCGCGTGGCACAATCAGGGTTCGGAGAGGGAGCGTCGACGTGGAAGCTGATGTGCCACCCGTTACGTTGCAGAATACCCCTGGACTGGTCTATCGCACCCGTCTGCCGGTCCGGATCTGGCACTGGATCAACGCCCTGACCGTGTTCATCATGCTGATGAGCGGGGCAACCATCTTCAATGCGCACCCCCGGCTGTATTGGGGAGACTATGGCGCCAATTACGACCATGCTTGGCTGGTTATCGGACGGCGCGGGACCGAGGGGTTTCTGAACCTTGGCGGGTTCGAAATCCCGACCACCGGCATTATCGGATATACCGAACATTCAATTCGCGCTCTGCCTCCTCTGGTGACACTACCGGGCTATTACAGCCTTGCCGAAGGGCGACAGTGGCACTTCTTTTTCGCATGGGTGCTCGTCATATCGTTTGCGACCTATGCAATTTATTCTATTTTTTCCAAACATTTGAAAAACGATCTTCTGCCAGTGCGCGAAGAATGGAAGCCGGTGAACCTGTGGCATGATGTGAAGCAACATGCTCGCCTTCATTTCTCCGTTAATGGTTCAGGAATAGCATATAACCCCTTGCAAAAAATTGCTTATCTTGGCGTTATAGTTATTCTGATCCCATTGGTGGTACTCACCGGGTTAACCATGTCGCCCGCACTCAATGCCGCGTTTCCGGTACTGCTGGACATTTTTGGCGGCAGACAATCCGCGCGATCTATACATTTTCTTTGCGCATCAGGATTTTGCCTGTTCATCTTCATCCATCTTGTGATGGTCGTTCTAGCAGGACCGATAAATGAACTGCGATCGATGGTAACAGGCTGGTATCGCCCGCCCGCTTCCCGCGCCGGAGCCACGGCATGACGCTGATTACCCGTCGCAACGCTCTGATCGCTGGTGCTGGCCTGATGGCATCTGCCTGTGACCGCGTAACGCAATCTCCAGCAGTTCGCAAGATACTGACTTTAGGGGAAAAAGCCACACTCAGCGGACAGCGTCTCGTTACAGACCGTAACGCCCTTGCCCCTGAATTCACCCGCGCCGACCTGTCCCCACGCTTCCGCGTCAACGGCAATCGCCTGCCTGCCGCGCCCGCTTATACAGCGCATATGGCCAATGGGTTCGCGGACTGGAGATTGGAGGTGGGCGGCTTGGTCGCGCGTCCGCTTTCGCTGTCACTTGCCCAGCTTCGCGCCGGACCGCAGCGCACCCAAATCACCCGGCATGACTGTGTCGAGGGGTGGAGCGCCATCGGGGAATGGACCGGGACACCTCTTGGGCCACTTTTGCGCTATGCAGGGATTTCCTCTAAAGCACAGTATATTGTCTTTCATTGTGCAGATGATTTCTCAGGTTTTCCCTATTACGAAAGCATCGATATGGTGGATGCGCTCCACCCGCAGACAATCCTTGCCCACACCATGAACCGTCAGCCTCTGTCAGTGCCCCACGGCGCGCCAGTCCGTCTGCGGGTTGAGCGACAGCTTGGATACAAACAGGCAAAATACGTGATGAAGATCGAGGCCGTGGCAACGCTGACGGGGCTGCACGGCGGCAAGGGCGGCTATTGGGAGGACCATTCCGGTTACCAGTGGTATGCCGGAATCTAGATTTTGACCACGCCGCGGTCGATCAGACTGCGCGCACAATCCAGTATCGTTTGTTCCACCGGCCGCATTTGCCAGCCAAGGCGCTGCCTGGCGCGGTCGGAACTTGCGGCACGCACATTGCCCAGTTCGCCCGTTACCTGACGGAGCATCGGGTTGACCAAGGCGACGGTTCTGACCAGCCAATCCGGCAACTGGCGTATCGGCACCTTGCGGCCGTGATGGCCCATGCCGCTTTTCAGGATATGCGCGATCTCGACGATCTTGAGGAACGGCCCGGAAGCGATGAAGCGTTCGTTGGCCAGCCCCGGCGTGGTCAGGGCGCGGATATGCAAGTCCGTTACGTCACGCACATCCACCAAGCCGAAGCCCAAGTCAGGGCAACCGGGAATTGCCCCTGAAAGCAACTGCTTGACCACTTCTATCGAAGGCGAAATGTCCGCACCCCACACGGGGCCGAGCACGACAGACGGGTTGACGCTGACAAATTCCATTGCGCCGCCCTGCACCGCGACCCATTCCCGCGCAGCGCGTTCAGCAACGGTCTTGGACTTGACGTAAGCATAGACATCCGGCCCACTCAGGTCGGTCCAGTCGGTTTCGGTGAACAGGTGCTGCCCTTTTCCATGGCCATAGGCCACGGCGGCAACCGAAGACGTCTGGGCAAAGCGCCGCACCCCCGCAGCATGTGCGTGACGTAACGCACGCAAGACGCCTTCGCGTGCCGGAACGATCAGATCATCTTCGTGGCGCGGGGGCTGTGTCGAAAATGGCGAGGCGACATGGGCAACATGGCTGCACCCAGCCATGGCATCGGCCCACCCGGAATCGGCCATAAGGTCAGCGGTGAAAAAGCGCAGGGTTGCCGGCGAACCACCCAGCACGGCGCGCAGTTCTGCCTCACGCGCGGGGGTACGAACGGTGGTGTGAACCAGCCAGCCTTGATCGAGCAATTGCCGGATCAGGAAACCGGCAATGTAGCCGCTGCCGCCAGTGACCAGAACCTTGTCCGCCATGGTACTCTCCCCCTTTTGGCCGATGACCGGGGCCGATGACGGGAGGAGAGTGTCACGTAACGGCAGTTTGCGCAATCAGCGCATCAGCACCAGTTCTTCAGCCATGGACGGATGCAGTGCGACCGTAGCGTCAAAGTCCGCCTTGGTCAGCCCGGCCTTGACCGCGATAGCCGCCGCCTGAAGAATTTCGGGCGCTTCGGGACCGATCATGTGGATGCCCAGCACCTTCTCGGTCGTGGCGTCGACGATCATCTTGTACAGCCCGCGTTCGGGGCGATGGCCGAAGATGTTCTTCATGGGGCGGAAGTCCGACGAATAGACTTTGATGTTTGACCCAAAGGCTTCGCGCGCCTGCGCCTCGGTCAGCCCGACGCCTGCCAGCGGCGGCTGCGAGAATACCGCGCTGGGGATGCAGTCATAGTTGATTTTGGTGTCCTTGCCCGCAAACACCCGGTCGGCAAAGGCCTGCCCTTCGCGAATGGCGATGGGGGTAAGCTGCACACGGTCCGTTACGTCACCAACAGCAAAGATGCTATCGCAGGCGGTTTTTGCGGTGTCGTCCACGGGAATTTCGCCCCGCGCGCCCAGCGTGATACCGGCGTTTTCAAGGCCAAGCCCATCGGTCTTGGGACGGCGGCCCGTGGCAACCAGCACCACGTCGGCCACCAGCGGATCGGGCTGTCCTTTCAGGAAAACATGGAACGTGCCATCTTCCTGCTTCTCAACCTTTTCGAACGGGCAGTTGAACTTGTATTCGATACCGCGCGCCATGGTGATCTGCAGCAGACGGTCGCGCATCGATGCATCATAGCCGCGCAGCAACGTCTCGCTGCGGTTGACCACCGTTACGTGACTGCCCAGCGCGTTGAAGATGCCTGCGAACTCCATCGCGATATAGCCCGCCCCGCTGATAACAACGCGGCGCGGCATGGTTTCCAGATGGAACACTTCGTTCGAGGTGATGCAATGTTCGTTGCCCGCAAATTCCGGCATGACCGGCCATGCGCCGGTGGCGACAAGGATGTAGCGGGCGGTAATCTCGCGTCCGCTATCCGCCAGTTTGACGCTGTGCGGCCCGGTGATCGTCGCGCGTTCAAGGTAGCGTTCGACCTTGTTGTTTTCGAGCGTGTTTGTGTAGGCAGTGTTGAGCCGGTCGACATCCTTGGACACAGCGTCACGTAACGTCGGCCAGTCGAACGTCATCTTTTCGACCGTCCAGCCATAGTTGGCGGCGTCCTGAAGCTCTTCGGCAAAGTGCGATCCATAGACCAGCAGCTTTTTGGGCACACAGCCACGGATGACGCAGGTGCCGCCCACCCGAAACTCTTCGGCCACGGCCACGCGCGCGCCATGGCTGGCGGCAATACGGCTGGCGCGAACGCCGCCCGACCCTGCGCCAATCACGAAAAGGTCGTAGTCGTATTCCTGCTCAGCCATAACCTGCTCCTGTCGCGAACAGCGCATATGGCGTCTGGCCTTGGCCAAGACCAGACGCTTTTATCAATTTTTGTTAGGGTGGCGAACGATCAACCGCCAATGCCTGCGCCGATACCGGCCAGCGCCAGCAAGGCTTCGGTCGAAGGATCGAATCCTTCGCCACCGCCCGCGTCGATCTGCTTGGCAATGGCCTTGCCCAGTTCCACGCCGAACTGATCGAACGGGTTGATGCCCAGCATCGCCGCCGAAACGAAAGTGCGGTGTTCGTGGAACGCGATCAGCGCGCCCAGCGTGGCGGGGTTGAGATCGTCGCACAGGATCGTGGCTGAGGGGCGATCACCCGGATAGGCGCGCGCGCCATCGTCAGACGCCTTGCCCGCCATCAGTGCAGCGCCTTGGGCAAAGCAGTTGGACAACAGGATGTGGTGGTGGGCGGAATCAAGATCATGGCCCGGCACGATGACGGCAAGGAAATCCACCGGGATCAGATGCGTGCCCTGATGCAGAAGCTGGAATACCGCGTGCTGCGCATCAGTGCCGACGCCGCCCCAGGTAACCGGCGCACTGGCGCGGGTGAGCGGTGTTCCATCGGCCAGAACCTGCTTTCCGTTTGATTCCATTTCAAGCTGCTGGAGATAGTCGGGCAGCAGGGCAAGGCGTTCGTCATAGGCGAACACCGCACGTGTCTGGCACCCGCGCACCTGCGTATAATACAGGTCGGCAAAGGCCGCGCGCACGACGACGTTTTCGTTCAGGTCGGCATCGACAAAATGCCGGTCGATTGCCGCTGCGCCATCAAGAAATTCGGCAAAACCCTGCCAGCCCAGCGCCATGGCGACCGGAAAGCCGATGGATGACCACAGCGAATAGCGCCCGCCGACGGTTTCGGAAAATGGCAGTACGCGGGTTTCATCAACACCCCATTCCACGGCCTTTTCCGGCGATGCGGTAAGCGCAATCACACGGCCATAAGGATCGCTGACGCCGCTTTCGCGCAGCCATTCCAGCGCCGAAAGGGCATTGGTCATGGTTTCGGTGGTGGTGAAGGTTTTGGATGCAACCGCGATCAGCGTGGTTTCGGGATCGCAAGCTTCGATCGCGGCCTGCAGCGCGCAACCATCAATATTAGACACGACATGGACGGCGACCTTTGCACCATCGCGGGTCAGCGCGTCGATCGCCAGCGCCGGGCCGAGTGCGGAACCGCCAATGCCGATGTGGATCAGGCTTTTCACCTCGCCCAGCGCGCCTTCGTGGATCGCGTCGACCAGCATCTGCATTCGTGCGTGCAGCGCTTGCGCTTCTTCGACGCTGCTGTCCTTGCCCACGCCGCGCTGGGCGGTGTGTTCAGCCGCGCGGCCTTCGGTGTTGTTGATCTTTTCACCTTCGATCAGCGCGGCGCGGCGCCCTTCGAAATCCATGACGGAGGCGATGGAACCAAGCAGCGCCTCGACCTCAACCGAAAGGTGGGTCTTCGACCAGTCAAACCGAATCGGCCCGCCGGGCAGATCGAGCGTGGTGGCATATGTGTCGAGCCGGGCCGGATCGGCAAAAAGATCCTTCAGCGTGGGCCGGGGAAGCCCTTCGAGCGCTGTCCAGAACGTGTCCGCTTGCCCAACCGTCATCACAAACCTCTTTCATTTCGCATCTGCGTAATGGCCTTAATGCCCGCTGGAACCCGTGCCGCCAAGCGCCTGTTCAGCCGCGCGCAAGATTTGCAGACGTATTTCGTGGCCTGTATTATGCAAATAACACACTTGACGAAGGGCTTTGCGAGCAACATGACCGCGACGATGAACGACACGCCCGAAGCAAGCCCTGCCCCCCAAGCGCCTGATGCCTCTCCGGTAAAGAAGGAGAAGAAGGAGGACAGCTTTCCGGTCTTCCTGATAAAGCTGGTGCTGGTGGTGGCGATCTTCCGCAGCTTCATTTTCGCGCCGTTCAACATCCCTTCGGAATCGATGTTGCCCCGGCTGGAAAATGGGGATTACCTGCTGGCAGCCAAGTGGCCCTATGGTTTCAGCAAGTATTCGCTGCCGTTCAGCGCGCCGCTGATCCCCGGCCGGATCATGGCGGGTCAACCCACGCGCGGCGATGTGGTGATCTTCAAGGCGCCGCCGGGCAACGATGTCGACTATATCAAGCGGGTGATCGGCCTGCCCGGTGATACCGTGCAGATGATCGGCGGGGTGCTGCACCTTAACGGCAAGATCGTGCCCAAACAGCGGATCGAAGATTTCGTGATCCCAGTCACGCCGAACACCGACTGCCTTTCCGCCGAATTCGCGGTGACCGAAAAGGACGGCGCACAGACCTGCCATTATCCGCAGTATCGTGAAACCCTGCCCGAAGGCCGCACCTATAACGTGCTCGACCTTGGCTATCGCCCGCAGGACGATACGCCGCCGGTCGTGGTGCCAGAAGGCGAGATGTTCCTGATGGGCGACAACCGTGACAATTCGATGGACAGCCGCTTCCCCGCCATGGAGGGCGCAGGCATTGGGCTGGTGCCACAGGAAAACCTTGTGGGGCGTGCCACCGTGATGATGTGGTCCACCGATGGCAGCGCCAACTGGCTGCTGCCATGGACATGGTTCACTGCCGCCCGCTGGAACCGGATCGGGGGCACGTTCTGACCGCGCTTTCATCCGATGCCGCAATCTATATCGCCGCGCTGACCGGCGCTGCGCCCGCGCGTGCCGAACTGTGGGCCGATGCGCTGACGCATGGGTCGATGGGCGAGGCGCGCGATTACCAGCGGCTGGAGTTTCTGGGCGACCGCGTGCTGGGGCTGGTCATCGCGGACTGGCTTTATGAAAAAAGCGATGCCGCCGAAGGCAAGCTGTCGCAGCGGTTGAACGCGCTGGTAGCGCGCGAAACCTGTGCCGACGTGGCGCGCGCCATTGCCCTGCCACCGCATATCCGGCTGGGCAAACAGGCCCGCGACGATGGCGGCAAGGAAAGTGACAATATTCTGGGCGACGTGATGGAAGCGCTGATCGGCGCGCTGTTCGTCGAACGGGGCTTCGATGCGGCACGGACCTTCGTGCGCAAGCTGTGGCACCAGCCCATGGAATCCGGCACCGGACAGCGCAAGCATCCCAAGGCGGCCTTGCAGGAATGGGCCGCGGGCAACCGGCGCAAACCACCGGTCTATACCCTGGTCACGCGCGAAGGGCCGGACCATGCCGCCACCTTCACCGTGTCGGTAGAGATCAAAGGCGTCGGCGAAGCCAGCGCGCGTGGATCGAGCAAGCAGGAAGCCGAAACGGCGGCGGCCAAAGCGTTCATGCAGGCTTATGCCTGACGGTGATTTGGCCTATACTACCTCTATTACATTGACAGAGATTTTCAGAACATGACCGAGAAATGTGGCCTCATCGCCGTGCTGGGCGCGCCGAATGCGGGCAAGTCCACCCTTGTAAACGCGCTGGTGGGCCAAAAAGTGGCGATCGTATCGGCCAAGGCGCAGACCACGCGCGCGCGGCTGATGGGCATTGCATTGGAAGGTGAAGCCCAGATCATTCTGGCCGACACGCCCGGCCTGTTCGAACCCAAGCGCCGGCTTGACCGCGCCATGGTCAGCGCGGCTTGGGATGGCGCGCATGAAGCTGACGCCATCCTGCTGGTGGTCGATGCCCGCAAGAAGAAGCGCGACTATCTCGAACCGATCCTTGCCAGCCTGAAAGACCGCCCGGAGCGCAAGCTGTTGGTGCTGAACAAAGTGGACTCAACGCCAAAGGAACCACTGCTGATCGCCGCCGAAGCCTTAACCGGCGAAGCATCCTTTGACGAAGTGTTCTTCATTTCCGCGCTGACCGGCGATGGCGTGCCCGAACTGAAGAAGCGGCTGGCCGAACTGATGCCCGAAGCCGCATGGCATTACCCTGAAGATCAGGTATCTGACGCCAGTGAACGTCTGATGGCGGCAGAAATCACGCGCGAACAGCTTTACCGCCAGCTTCACGACGAACTGCCCTATGACAGCACGGTGCGGCCTGAAAAGTATCTGCACCGCAAGGATGGATCGGTCGAAATCCATCAGCAGATCGTGATCTCGCGCGAAAGCCAGCGCCCCATCGTGCTGGGCAAGGGCGGCGCGAAGATCAAGGCGATTGGCGAAGCTTCACGCAAGGAGCTAGCCGAATTGCTGGAGGTGAAAGTCCACCTGTTCCTGCACGTAAAGGTGGATGAACGCTGGGCCGATGCCAAGGAAATCTATGAGGAAATCGGGCTGGAATGGGTAAAGTGAAGCTTGGGCGGGCCGCGTTGGCCGCTATCGTCGCGCTGGCATCGGCGCAGGTTGGCGCCAAAGCACCCAAGGTTCCCCAAGGCGCGCGCTATGTCGCGCTGGGCAGTTCGTTTGCCGCCGGGCCGGGCGTCGGGCCGAATACGCCAGGCACCCCTGCCCGCTGCGGTCGCGGCACGCTGAACTATCCCAACCTGCTCGCCGCAAAGCTGAAGCTGAACCTGGTGGATGCCACCTGCAGCGGAGCTACCACCGAACATGTGCTTGGCCCGTGGAACGAAGTGCCGCCGCAGATCGAAGCTGTGGATGCCAGCGCGCGGCTGGTGACCATCACCATTGGCGGTAACGATGTTGCCTTCGTCGGCAACATTTTTGCTGCTGCTTGCGAAAAGATGGCCACCCCCGATCCGCGCTGCCAGAAATGGCGCAACATCGGCGATGACGTGTGGCAGGCTGATGAAGCACGAATGCGCCAGATCGTGCGCGAAGTGCGTCGTCGCGCGCCCGAAGCCCGCGTTGTGTTCGTCGACTATATCACTGTCCTGCCCGAAAAACCGGGCTGCGCAGACGTGGCGATTGCACCTGAACGACTGGCAGAAAGCCGGAAGGCTGCCACTCGCCTTGCCGCGCTGACGGCAAAGGTTGCGCGTGAAGAAGGGGCTGAGGTGTTCAAGTTTTCGCGCTTGTCGCGCCGCCACGCCCCCTGCTCAGCCACCCCATGGAGCAACGGCATGAAAGCACCAGAGGGCGACGGCATACCCATTCACCCCAACAAATTGGGCCATCGGGCCGCAGCGGATGCTCTTGCGCGTTTTTTGCGATGACGGCACCTAAACACAGCTCACCGCACGCAAGGAACGCTTTGTCCTGATTTTTTGCAGCGCACCAACTAGGTATTTGCGCTGCCAGTTCATATTCATCAAAAACGCTTAGCGCCGCCAAAGGAACCTGCAGGCTCGTTCGTTAATGACCTGAGATTTGCAAAAAACGGAGCGCGTGCATGCGAAATTCAGGCGGTGTCACTCCAGCGCGGACGTCCGATACGTCCCCGGAAGTGCCGCCAGTGACTGCCCGCGCAATCGCTGCTGTCGCAGTTTTGCCCCGGCCAATGCCAGTTCGCGCCGCCGCTCTATTTCAGCCCGTGCGGATTCCCGATTGGCTGGCCACGGCGCTTGCCTATCTCGGCCTCGCGCTCATCACCCGCAGTTTTCTTCTGGGCAACCCGATCATACACATCGACGAACAGTTCTATCTGTTCGTCGCCGAACGGATGCGCGAGGGTGCCTTGCCCTATGTCGACATCTGGGACCGCAAGCCGATTGGCCTGTTCCTGATCTACTATATTCTGGCAGCCATCCCCGGAGACCCGGTGCTGGCATATCAGGCAGGCGCTGTGGCGGCGATGGTGGGCACTGCAATGGTCATCGCCCGCCTTGCCCGCGAAATCGCTTCGCCCACCGCGGCATGGCAGGCAGGCGTTGCCTATCTTCTGTTCCTGCCCGCATTCAACGCCGCAATGGGGCAGGCACCGGTCTTCTATAACCTGCTGGTGGCGCTGGCCGCGCTGGCTCTGGTGCAGACCGTAAAACGCAACGAAGACCACGGGCTGGTCCGGCGCGGCGCGCTGGTCATGCTGCTGCTGGGCCTGGCCATCCAGATCAAATATACCGTTGTTTTCGAAGGCATGGCCTTTGGCCTGATCCTGCTATCGCGCGGATATGCCGATGTCTGGTCATGGCGCAAACTGGCCGGTGTGGCCCTGCTGTGGATGGGCGTGGCACTGTTGCCCACGCTGGCTGCCATGGCGTGGTATGCCGGGATCGGCCAGTTGGATGCCTTCATCTATGCCAATTTCGTTTCGGTGTTCGGGCGTGAATCCGATGGCTGGAAAGCCCCGTGGCGACTGACCAAGGAAGTCGCGGCATTGCTGCCGTTCTGGCTGGCAATCTTTCGTGCGCCAAAAATGTTCGATACGCGCGGCGGCATCCATCCTCGCTCGCACGGCGTGCTGATCGTATGGGGCCTTGCCGCATGTCTCGGCTTCCTGCTGTTTGGCACATGGTACGATCACTATGTTGCGCCGCTTTTGGTGCCGTTGTGCGTGCTGGCCGCGCCGGCACTGGCCAGACTTGCACCATCCGAACGCGGCTATGGTCGGTTTCTTTTGGGGTTTGGCGCAGTGGCCAGCGTGACCGTGCCTGCATATCAGGTGTGGCGCCACGGTACTGCCGCCCAGTTTGAAGAAATGAGCGGGCTGATCCGCCGCGAGATGCGCGACGGTTGCCTTTACATCTATGAAGGCGAACTGGCGTTTTATCGCACCATCAACTCCTGCGTTCCAACCGCAAGAATATTCCCCAACCATCTGAACACATTCGTGGAAGCCAAGGCCGTCGGGGTCGACCCGGTCAACGAAACCCGCAAGATCCTGGCCAGCAAACCCGAAGTTGTGCTGATGTGGGCGCCGACCAAGCTGTACCTGCCGAACAAGGAAACCCGCCGCGTGGTCAGTGCAACGCTGGCGCAGGAGTACCAGCGCTTTGCCACTTATACGCTGGGAACGCGGGAATACTGGCTCTACCGGTTGCGTCCTGCACCGCAACCCGTGCTTGCACAGCGTTAAGATCAGGCGCTGGCAGCACACACCTGAACGGGGTGCTGCCAGCCAGATCGTCAGTCTGCGCCTGTCTCTTTCGCCGGGGCTTTTTTGGTTGCCGGCTTTTTGGCTGCGGCCTTTTTTGCCGGAGCCTTCTTTGGCGCGGCTTTCTTCTCACCGTCTTCGGCCTTACCGGCGGCCTTCTTCGGTGCGGCTTTTTTGGGTGCAGCTTTCTTTGCGCCCTTCTTGCCCTTGGCCGGTCCCTTCGCCTCACGCTCGTTAATCAGGACTATCGCTTCTTCCAGCGTCAGCGTTTCAGGCTGCTTGTCCTTGGGCAGTGTGGCATTGGTCGTTCCATCGGTGACATAAGGCCCATAACGCCCCGCCATCAGCTTGATTTCGCCGCCGGACGTAGGGTGCGCGCCAAACACCTTCAGCGGTTCTGCCGCTGTCCGGCTGCCACGCGCCCCTGCCCCCGCAGCGGCAGCTGCCAGTAGCATGACGGCAGCATTCATGCCGGTTTCAAACACCTCGGCAGTGGCTTTCAGGCGGGCATACTTACCATCATGTGCAAGGTATGGGCCGTAACGCCCTATACTTGCAGTGATATCCTTCCCGCTTTCCGGATGCACGCCTACTGTGCGCGGCAGTGACAACAGTTTCAGCGCCCATTCCAGATCAAGCTCACCAATGTCCTTGGGAATCGACGCGCGTTTGGCTTCCTTGCCATCACCCAACTGGATGTATGGCCCGAAGCGCCCTGTCTTGCGCACCACTTCCAGCCCGCTGATCGGGTCCTTGCCCAATTCGCCCTCATCGCCGCCATCGCCATCAGCCCCGCCGGGCTGGGCGAACTTGCGGGTATATTTGCATTCAGGGTAGTTCGAACACGCCACGAAAGCACCATAGCGGCCACCGCGCAGCGCCAGACGTCCGGCCTCGCACTTGGGGCAGACGCGCGGATCAGAGCCATCTTCCTTTGGCGGGAACAGATAGTCGGACAGGAATTCGTCAAGCTCGGCGGTAACCTCGCTTGGCTTCTTCTCCATCACCTCGTCTGACTTGGGTTTGAAATCGCGCCAGAATTCGGCCAGCACCTTCTTCCATTCAGCACGACCGTCAGACACGCTGTCGAGTTCGTCCTCCATGCCCGCCGTAAATTCATAGGCGACGTAGCGGGAGAAGAAGCGCTCCAGAAATGCTGTTAAAAGCCTGCCCGACTCCTCTGCAAAGAAACGGTTTTTCTCAGTTCGGACATAGTTCCGGTCCTTCAGCACCTGCAGCGTTGCGGCATAAGTGGAAGGACGGCCGATGCCCAGTTCTTCCAACCGTTTGACAAGGCTGGCTTCGGAATAGCGCGGCGGAGGCTGGGTGAAATGCTGCGTCGCGTCGACCCCGCGCTTGGCCGGGGTATCGCCCGCGTTCATTGCTGGCAGCAGGCCGCTTTCGTCGTCCTCGGCATCCTGTTTCTGATCGCGGCCTTCTTCGTAAACCGCAAGGAATCCGGGGAACTTCACCACCTGGCCGGTGGCGCGCAGTTCATGCTTGCCGGTGCCATCGCGCAGCGTAACCGTGGTGCGTTCGATATTGGCCGACGCCATCTGGCTGGCCATCGCGCGCTTGTAGATCAGGTCATACAGCCGCCCCTCATCCCCCGAACCGTAACGGTCCTTGGCAAAGTCGGTGGGCCGGATCGCTTCGTGCGCTTCCTGTGCGTTCTTGGCCTTGGTTTCATAGTGGCGCGGCTTTTCAGGCAGATAGTGGCCGTCATACCGGTCCGAAATCGCCTTACGCGCCTCGGAGATAGCGCTGGGGTCCATCTGCACGCCATCGGTACGCATGTAGGTGATTGCGCCTGCTTCATACAGCGTTTGCGCCACGCGCATGGTGTGGCTGGCCGAAAAGCCCAGCTTGCGCGCGGCTTCCTGTTGTAGCGTCGATGTCGTGAACGGCGGATAGGGATTGCGGCGGGTCGGGCGGGTTTCCACATCTTCCACGCGGAACGTCGCGGATTCGACCAGTGCCTTGGCCTTCATTGCCGCGCCTTCATCGCCCAGCGTCAACTTGTCGAGCTTCTGCCCGTCAAACTTCACAAGGCGGGCGGCAAATTCGGTGCCTGCCTGTTCAAGCCGGGCGATGACCGACCAGTATTCCTGCGAACGGAACACCTCGATCTCACGCTCACGCTGAACGATCAGGCGCAGCGCTACCGATTGGACGCGCCCGGCCGATTTCGCCCCCGGCAGCTTGCGCCACAGCACTGGCGACAGGGTGAAGCCGAACAGGTAATCCAGCGCACGCCGGGCCAGATAGGCATCGATCAGATCCTGATCGAGTTCGCGTGGCCGCTTCATCGCTTCCGTCACCGTCTGCTTGGTGATGGCGTTGAAGGTAACCCGCTCAACTTCTTTAGGGAGCGCGCGACGTTTAGCCAACAACTCTCTGACATGCCATGAAATTGCCTCACCCTCGCGATCAGGGTCGGTCGCCAGGATCAGTCTGTCGGCTTCTTTGGCAGCATCGGTGATGGCCTTCACGCGCGATTGTTTGTCGCCGTAAAGCTCCCAGTCCATCGCAAAATCTTCGTCGGGACGGACAGAGCCGTCCTTCACCGGAAGATCGCGGATGTGGCCGTAAGAGGCGAGCACCTTGTAGCCGGGGCCAAGATACTTTTCGATGGTCTTGGCCTTGGCCGGAGATTCTACAATGACAAGCTGCATGACGGGGTAAAGCAGTCCTTACGTGTACGTGTGCGCGAGGGTGGCGATGGCAGGGCCGCTTCGTCAAGCGGCACATTCGCCCCGCAGGTTCAGCCAAACACATCTTCATAACGTGACGTGTCATCCGCCAGCGCGCGATAGATTGCCACCGACAGCAACACCGCAACCATGCCCAGCGAGGTGGAGACGAGATTGCCGACGAACAGCGCAGGTGCGGTTTCGGCCCCCGTGTTCTCAACCGAAATGATCCCTGTAATCGCCAGCCCGATCATTGCGACAACGCCCAGAGTATACACCGCAAACACCGCCACCAGCGCCCATGCCGACGATGCGGTGCGCCGCCAGCTTTCGGCCATGGCGTCCGATGCGTTGCGCCCTTCGGCAATTACCAGCGGCGTGGCGATGGACCAGCGCGCAAAAAGATACAGGCCCGGCACGATCAGCACCAGAAAGCCCAGCCCCGCGCCCAGTGTCGACAGGATGGATACTCCCAACACCGACGCATAATTGCGCTGGCTGGTGGACATCAGCCCTTCGCTGCGCAGCAGGGTTTCGGTGACATGATAGGTGACAAAGAAGTTGGCGATGCCACCGACAAAGCTGGCTAGCGCGCCCAGATCCTCACCCGGCAGGACAAGATCAAGGAGGGTATAGGCCACTGCCATGAACAGCGTGGCCAGCCCCCATATCCGGCCATGGCGCATCGCCACGTCGCCCACACCGGCAAAAATCGCTCCGGCGCTGACGCCTTGCTGACTGCTCATTCCATTTCCTTTGCCTGATATGGGCTTAGCCCGCCAGTGAAACGCGCCCGCCTGCATGGCGCACCAGCCTGCCTGCAAGTTCCAGTTCCAGCAAGGCCATCTGCACCGCGCCCGCGCTGGCCCCGCTCTGCCGGATCAGTTCATCGACACCCACCGGCGCCAGCGCCAGCAGGCCTGCCACATCGGCCGGTTCGTCTGCCACATCCGGGGCGAATGCCTCTGCCGTTTCGCGAAAGGTCGATCGCGGATCTCCACAAAAACCTGCCAGCAGTTCGGCCACGTCATCAGGCGTCTGCACCAGAATCGCGCCGTCGCGGATCAACTGATTGCAGCCGTGAGAACGGCTATCGAGCGGGGAACCGGGAATGGCCATCACCTCGCGCCCTGCCTCTGCCGCCAGCCTTGCCGTAATCAGCGAGCCTGATTTTGGCGCGGCTTCCACTACCAGCGTCCCCGTCGCCAGCCCGGCGATGATGCGGTTCCGGTGGGGAAAGTGCCGGGCCAGCGGTTCGGTGCCCGGCGGCATTTCGGCAATCAGCAAGCCGTGGACGGCGACCTGTTCCTGAAGCTCGGCGTTTTCAGGCGGGTAAGTGATATCGATCCCGCTGGCGATGACGCCCACGGTGCCCCCGCCTGCGGCCATCCCTGCCAGCGCCCCGCGATGGGCCGCAGAATCAATCCCCCGCGCCAGACCCGAAATCACGGCATAGCCCATGCCGGCCAATGCCGTGGCAAAATCGCGCGAAAGCTTCACCGCCGCTGCCGATGCATTGCGCGCACCTACCACCGCCACCGATGGTCGTGCCAGCAGTGCCGCATCGCCCCGCACCGTCAGGATCGGTGGCGGGCTTTCCAGCGCGGTCAAAAGCGTGGGATAATCCGCGCTGTCGTGGAACAGATAGCGCGCACCGGCCCGGCGCACCGCCGCGATCTCGGCTTCTATCCGCGCTACGTCTGCGGCGACATACCGCCCGCCACCGCGCGATGCGATATCCGGCAAAGCCGCAAGCGCGGCCTGCCCCGTGCCGAAACGGCGCATCAATTGATGGTAGCTGACCGGACCGATGTTGGGTGAACGCAGCAGCCGGATGCGGGCAAACGCCTCACCCTGCGAAAGCGCGGGCACAGCGGCGCTTCCGTTCACTTCCTGCCGCCAACCTTGGGTTCTGTTCCGGCGCGCAGGCGGGCAATGTTTTCGCGGTGCAGAAACAGCACCAGCAGCGCCAGCAGACCCAGCACCGGGACATAAGCGGCATGGCCCAGCAGGACCGCCGCCACAGGCGCTGCCAGCGCCGCGCACATCCCGCCAAGCGAGGATATACGGCTGGCAAACAACACGCCCAGCCACACCACGGCGTAGACCAGCCCGATCGGCCAGGCGAGGCCCAGCGCCACGCCCATCAGCGTGGCCACGCCCTTGCCACCCTTGAATTTCAGCCAGACGGGAAAGCAGTGCCCCAACACCGCTGCCAGTGCAGCCAGCGGTTCGGCCCCCGGCCAGAAATGGCGTGCCACCAGCACGGCTGCCAGCCCCTTGCCCAGATCGAGCAGCAGCGTTGCCGCCGCCAGTCCTTTCTTGCCGGTGCGCAACACATTGGTCGCACCGATATTGCCCGATCCGATCGCGCGCAGATCGCCCGCGCCAGTCAACCGGGTGAGGATGAGGCCGAAGGGCACGCAGCCCATGAAATAGCCGACGAACAAGGGCAGGATCGTTTCCACACCCCGCTCTTACCCGTTCCGGCGGCAAAAACGGAAGAGGCCACTTTCCATTTTGCCCCCATTCCCGATACAAGCCCGGCGATGACGAGCTTCCCGACAGGTCCGAACACCACAGAAACGGTCGCCCCGGCAGCCCCGCTGCTGCTGTTCGATTCGGGCGTCGGCGGGCTTTCCGTGCTGGCAAAAGTGCGCGCCCTCCTGCCCCAGGCCCCGGTGATCTATGTCGCGGACAATGCCGGACTGCCCTATGGTGCCAAGACCGAAGCACAGATCGCTGCGCGCGTTTCGGGCCTGCTGGGGCGGTTGACCGAACGGTTGCACCCGCGCCTTGTCTGCATAGCCTGCAACACCGCGTCGACCATCGCGCTGGCATCGGTGCGCGATGTGCTGGAAGTGCCCATCGTCGGCACGGTACCCGCCATCAAACCCGCCGCCGCGATGACGAAAACCGGTGTGATCGGCCTGCTCGGCACGCAGGCGACCATCCGGCAGGCCTATGTTGACCGGCTTGAGGCGGAATTTGCCGCCGACAAGCGCCTGCTTCGCCACGGCGCGCCCGAACTGGTGGCTGCTGCCGAAGCCAAACTGCGCGGCGATCCGGTCGACCCCGCGGTCTTCGCCCGCGCGGTCGCCGCTCTGCGCGCCATGCCCGATGGCGACCGGATCGACACGGTTGTCCTTGCCTGCACCCATTTCCCGCTGGTGCGCGATGAACTGGCGCAGGCCTTCGGTCCGGGTGTCACCTTCATCGACGGATCGGACGGAATCGCCCGCCGCATCGCTTTTCTGACGCAAGGCCAGCGCTGGCAGCGAAAAATCCCTGATCTGGCCCTGTTCACCCGTGGCGGAATCGACGTCGACCAGCTAGGCTCGACACTTGCGGCGCACGGGCTGGAACGTGTCGCCACATTCTGACGGCTTAACGGCTGATGGACTGCCTGTTGGGGCGCTTGGGGTGGCGAATTGATGAGCAGGTTGTCGAAGACTTTTGCGGTGATCGTTCTGGTGCTTGCTTTGGCCTATTACTGGCTGCTGGTGAATGCCGGGCCATCGGGCACGCCTGCCCGAACGATTGATCTTTCCCAGTTGCGCACCCTTGCCGAAAAGGTGCCCGGCAAAAGGCCGACCGCGCTGGAATATGCCCTGGTCACAAGCCGCAGCGCCCCCGGTGCCGCTCTGGCCGCAGGTACTGGCCTGCGCCATGTCCAGACAGCTGCCGTGGTTTGGCGGATAAAGGCCCCCGGAGGCGACATCGTGGTCGACAGCGCCATGCTGCCCCCTGATGCCAAAGCCATGGGCTTTACCGCATATGATCCCAAAGCCCGCCGGATGGTGGACACCTGGATGGACAAGGCCGCGCTGATCCTGTTCACTCATGAACACATCGATCACGTCGGCGGTTTTCTCGATCACCCCCGCTTTCGCGCCATTGCCGATAAAGCCGTGTTGTCACCCGACCTGCTGCGCGGGATGACCGCTCTATGGCGTGACAATGCCCGTTTCCTGCCTGCGCCGCGTCCACTGGCTCCGCTTCAGGCGATCGCGCCGGGCGTGGTGCTGGTGCAGACACCGGGCCACACACCGGCATCGCAGATGATCTATGTGCGCCTGCAGAACGGGCGCGAATACCTTTTTGCAGGCGATACCGCGTCGCTGGCCGCCAATTTTGATCTGCCCACCCCGCGCAGCCGCCTGTTGAGCGACTGGATGGTGGAAGAAGATCGCCCCGCGGTTATCGGATGGCTGAAAGGCATCAACGCTTTGAAAGCACGGTATTCTGCGCTTGTCGTGATCCCCTCGCACGATCCTGAATGGCTGAAAGGGCGCGCCGCAGCCGATGGTTTTAGCCGCGCAACACCGTAAACACGCACTTTCGGATAGATGCCGCAAATGGCACTGGCAATGCAAAGGCAACAGGCGTAGAAGCCGCCCATTCGCCGGTTGGCCCGTCTTAATTGATCGGGTCACGGGGGCAAATGTGCCCCTGATGCAGGAAGGAGCGGCGGGGTGAATTACGATCAGGTTTTCGATTCAGCTATCGAGCGTCTGCATTCCGAAGGTCGCTACCGCGTTTTCATCGACATTCTGCGCAACAAGGGGGCCTACCCCAATGCGCGCTGCTTTGCCGGTCACAACGGTCCGAAGCCAATTACCGTGTGGTGCTCCAACGATTATCTCGCCATGGGCCAGCACCCCAAGGTGATCGCCGCCATGGAAGAAGCGCTGCACAATGTCGGCGCGGGTTCGGGCGGCACGCGCAATATCGGCGGCAACACCCACTATCATATCCAGCTTGAAGAAGAACTGGCCGATCTGCACGGCAAGCAGGGCGCACTGCTGTTCACATCGGGCTATGTCTCGAACGACGCCACGCTGTCCACGCTGGCCAAGATTCTGCCCGGCTGCGTCATCTTCTCGGACGAATTGAACCACGCATCGATGATTGCGGGCATCCGCAATTCGGGCGCGGAAAAGAAGGTGTGGCGTCACAACGATGTTGAACACCTTGAACAGCTTCTGGCTGAAACCGATCCTGCGGTGCCCAAGCTGATCGCATTCGAATCGGTCTATTCGATGGATGGCGATGTCGCCCCGATCCACGAAATCTGCGACCTTGCCGAAAAGTATAACGCCCTCACCTATATCGACGAAGTGCATGCTGTTGGCATGTACGGCCCGCGCGGCGGCGGCATTACCGATCGCGATGAGGCGGCGCACCGTATCGACATCATCGAAGGCACGCTGGGCAAGGCGTTCGGCGTGATGGGCGGCTATATCGCGGCGGATACGCGCATCATCGACGTGATCCGATCCTATGCTCCCGGCTTCATCTTCACCACATCGCTGTCGCCGGTACTGGTGGCAGGCGTGCTGGCCAGCGTGCGACACCTGAAATCGTCCAGCATCGAACGCGAAGGCCAGCAGGCCTCGGCTGCCTTCCTGAAAAAGGCCTTTGCCGACGCTGGCCTGCCGGTCATGCCATCCACCACCCACATCGTGCCTTTGATGGTCGGTGATCCGGTGCGCGCGAAGAAGATCGCCGACATCCTGCTGGCTGAATATGGCGTCTACGTGCAGCCGATCAACTTCCCCACAGTGCCCCGTGGGACTGAGCGCCTGCGCTTCACGCCCGGCCCTTCGCACAACGAAGCGATGATGACCGAACTGACCGAAGCTCTGGTCGAAATCTGGCAGCGCATGGAACTGGAACTGCGCAAGGCGGCCTGACTGCGACATTTGTGCCAAACAAAAAACCCTCCCCTGACCGGGAGGGTTTTTCGTATCTGCTGCGTCCGCCGGTTGACATTCCCGTATCCTGCGCCATCCTTAACCGGTCAGTTAAATTCGGGAGTAGCCATGCGCGTGCAGACCTATGACGAAGTGGTGCATGGTCGCCGCTCGATCCGTGGCTTTTTGGACAAACCAGTGCCGCGATCGCTGATCGAAGAAGTGCTGACCATGGCTATGCGCGCGCCATCATCGCACAATACCCAGCCATGGAATTTCACCGTTGTCACTGGCGAACCTTTGGCAAATATTCGCGCAGGCAATGTCGAACGCAACTTGGCCGGTGTCCCCGACAGCCGCGAATTTCGCAAGGACGTCGGTCAGGGTGCGCAGCACCGCGCGCGCCAGATCGAAGTGGCCAAGCAGCTTTTCGGCGTGCTCGGCATCGCGCGCGAAGATACGGAAAAGCGCACGGACTGGGTGCTGCGCGGTTTCCGTCAGTTTGACGCGCCTGTGGCGGTGGTCGTCACTTATGACCGCGATCTGCACGGTGGCGACATTGCCCCGTTCGATTGCGGCGGGGTGACCAATGCCTTGGTCAATGCCGCTTGGTCGCGCGGGCTGGGCTGTGTCATCAACAGTCAGGGCATCATGCAAAGCCCTGTCGTGCGCGAACATGCAGGCGTGCCCGACGATCAGGTCATCATGATCTGTGTCGCCATGGGCTGGCCGGATGACAGCTTCGTTGCCAACGGCGTGGTCACCAACCGTAAAAGCGTGGCCGACGCAGCGCGATTCGTCGGGTTTGATTAAACCGGGCGCGGTCCCAAAAGAATGATCGCGGTTCCGACAAGGCAAACAACCCCACCGATTATATCCCAACGATCAGGCCGCACACCTTCGACCATCCACAGCCATCCGATTGCAGCGGTGATGTAAACCCCGCCATAGGCGGCATAGGCACGGCCCGCCTGTCCTGAATCCACCAGTGTCAGCAACCATGCAAACAGTGCCAGCGACGCCATGCCCGGCAACAGCCACAGCACCGACTTGCCCAGTTTCAGCCAAGCCCAGAACGCAAAGCACCCTGCAATTTCAGCAAGCGCTGCGGCAATATAGGCTGGCAGGGTCATGCCATTCATATCCTTGCGAATTCCCGCACACACAACTGCTTGAAACAAAAAGGCCCCACCTTTCGGCAGGGCCTTTCCATTTCACATTGCCGCAGCAGCGATCAGCGCAGCGAAACCACGTTGTCCGACACGCGCGGATCACGACGATCACCGCGATACTGGCTGGCCATCGGTTCGTCCGAAACTTCGAACACTTCGGTCGCGCCAAAGCCATTGAACGCGGTTTTCATTGCCGCGCCATAGGCACCCAGCATGCCGATCTCGATATAGTCGCCAACCTTGATGTCCGCCGGCAGTTCAAACGGACCTTCCATGTGGTCCATATCGTCGCAGGTCGGGCCATAGAAGCTGAACGGCTCCATTTGGATCTCGGTACCGTCATTAGCCACTTCGCCGCGCAGAACACGCACAGGAAAGCGCCAGCCCACATGGGCGGCATCGAACAGCGCGCCATAGGCACCATCGTTGATATACAGTTCGGTGCCGCGACGGCGTTCAACCCGCACGATCATCGAATTGTATTCGGCGCACAGCGCACGGCCCGGTTCGCACCACAGCTCGGCCGAATAGGACACCGGCAGCGATTCATAGGTGCGGTCGATCACGCCGAAGTAATCTTCAAGCGGGGGCGGTTCCATGCCCGGATAGATCGATGGAAAGCCGCCGCCGACATCGATGATATCGACCAGCACCGATGCGTCGACAATCGCTGCACGCGCCCGTTCCAGCGCTTGCACATAAGCGTGAGGGCTCATCGACTGGCTGCCGACGTGGAAGCACACGCCCAGCGAATCCGCCACCTGACGGGTTGCCTGCAGCAGTTCGCCGGCATTGGTCAGATCACAGCCGAACTTGGAAGCCAGGCTGAGTTCCGAATATTCGGACGAAACGCGCAGACGCACGCACAGCGTCAAATCTTCCGGGACATTGCCGTCGGCGTCAGCGGTCGCATCCTTGATCTTTTCCAGTTCCTCGAACGAATCGAGGCTGAACACGCGCACGCCATGGCTGTGATAGGCTTCGCGGATCGCGGCAGGTGCCTTGACCGGATGCATGAAGCACAGCGTCGCTTCCGGCAGCGTATCGCGCACCAGACGCACTTCCACAATCGAGGCCACATCGTAATGGGTCACGCCCGCGTCCCACAGAACGCGCAGCAGGTCGGCCGACGGATTCGCCTTCACCGCATAGAGCGACTTGCCCGGAAACTTCTCGACAAAGAAGCGGGCAGCGCGCGCAGCAGCGTGCGGACGGTTCAAAATGGCAGGTTGTTCAGGCGCGGATGCGCGAACTACAGCCAGTGCGTCAGGATGATGGTGCAACTCAAGGGACCCCCAAACGGAACTGATGAACAAAGCTGCCTTGCGGTTTGGAAGTCCCCATGGGGCAGCGAGAGGGGGTAAATAAGCCCCTTCGCCTGAATCTCAAGTGAAAATAATGCTGCAAAATAAGCGGGTCAAAAAAATGAAACATTTCCAGACGGATCGCCCGATTTCAGCGACTTAGCGCAGTCACCCAAGCGACACACCCTGCAACACGGCAAGACCGGCTGCGACCATCTTTGGCAGAATGTACCAAATGGCGAATCAACCACGCTCGCAGCCTTACGAAAGCCGGTCGCGGAAGTCCTCGTAAGTGAAGCCGCGCACCTTCTCCAGCGCATCGGTTTCGCTGTCCCACAGCCAGATCGAAGGCAGCGGCACGCCGTTGAACGTCGTGGTCTTGACCATCGAATAATGGCCCTGATCCAGAAATGCAAAGCGCACCCCGGCCTCGACCGCCACGGGCAGCCGATAATCACCGATCACGTCACCTGCCAGACACGACGGCCCGCCAAGCCGCACCGGCGCAGGTCCCGGCCCGCTATCTTCATATTCGTCGATGGGATGCTCACCCAGCATGGCCGGGCGATAGGGTGCTTCCAGCACGTCGGGCATGTGGCAGGTGGCCGAAATATCGGTGATCGCCAGTGGCATCCCGTTCCAGTGCGTATCCAGCACCGTGCCAACCAGAATGCCCGCATCCAGCGCCACGGCTTCACCCGGCTCCAGATAGATCTCGCAACCGGTGCGCGCCTTCACATCCTTCAGGAAAGCCACAAGATCGTCGCGCTGGTAATCGGCGCGGGTAATGTGATGCCCGCCGCCAAAGTTCAGCCATTTAAGCTGCCCCAGATAGGGTGCGATCCGCGCTTCCAGCGCCGCCCAGGTGCGCTTGAGTGGTTCGAAATCCTGCTCGCACAGGGTATGGAAATGCAGGCCCGAAACGCCTTCCAGATGCTCTACCGTCAACTGATCGACCGGGAAGCCAAGGCGTGAATGCGGCGCGCACGGATCGTAACGCGGCACTTCCCCTTCGGCATGAAGCGGGTTTACCCGCAGGCCGATGTCAAACGCCTCACCCGCATCACGCGCCGCCGCGATCTCATTCGCAAAGCGGGCGTGCTGTCCCGGCGAATTGAAGATCACATGGTCGGAAAGGCGCAGGATTTCAGGCAGATCTTCCGCCTTGTAAGCCGCGCAATATGTGGCGATTTCGCCCGCATAATGCTCCGCCGCCAGCTTCGCTTCCCAGAGGCCCGACGTGCAAACCCCGTTCAGGTATTCGCCCACGATGGGTGCCACCTTCCACATGGAAAACGCCTTCAGCGCTGCCAGAACCTTGATCCCGGCCCGGTCGCGCACATCGGCCAGCACGGCCAGATTGGCCCGCAACTTCGCCGCATCCACGACGAACGCCGGGCTATCCACCCGCGAAAGATCAAACCGCGCAAACGCGCCCGGATCACCGGCTCTGGTTTCCATCACCACATCCCCAAGACCGAAAGCCAAAATCAAAAACACTGCGCCCCCGCGCAGGCGGGGGCCTCATGCCGTCAAACACGGTGCGAACCGATGGAGGCCCCCGCCTGCGCGGGGGCGCACAAACTGTTCGGCGATCAGAACTCCAGCGGACCTGCCAGTTCCTTCACCTGCCAAGGCAACCCGTGCTTGTTCAGCATGTCCATGTAGGGATCGGGATCGAACTGTTCCATGTTGAACACGCCCGCGCCGTTCCACACGCCCTGCACCATCATGGCCGCGCCAATCATGGCGGGGACACCGGTGGTATAGCTGACGGCCTGGTTGCCGGTTTCGGCAAAGGCGTCTTCGTGATCGCAGATGTTGTAGATGTAGAAGGTCTTTTCTTCGCCATCCTTCATACCGGTGGCGATGTCGCCAATATTGGTCTTGCCCTTGGTGCTCGCGCCCAGCGAAGCGGGTTCGGGCAGCACGGCCTTGAGGAACTGCAGCGGGATGATTTCCTTGCCTTCGTAGATCACCGGATCGATCCGGGTCATGCCCACGTTCTGCAGCACGGTGAGGTGCGTAAGATAGGCATCGCCAAACGTCATCCAGAAGCGGATGCGTTCGATTTCAGGCAGATGATGCGCGAGGCTTTCCAGTTCCTCGTGATACATCAGATACATGTTCTTCGGGCCGACCTGTTCGAAATCGAACTGCTGGCGGATGGTCAGCGCGGGGGTTTCCACCCATTCCCCGTTCAGGTAATGGCGCGCAGGCGCGGTCACTTCGCGGATGTTGATTTCCGGGTTGAAGTTGGTGGCAAAGTGCTGCCCATGGTCGCCGCCGTTGCAATCCAGAATGTCGAGCGTGCGGATCGTATCCAGCTTGTGCTTGCGCAGCCAGGTGGCGAACACGCTGGTCACGCCGGGGTCGAAGCCCGAACCCAGCAGCGCCATCAGCCCGGCTTCCTTGAACCGCTCCTGATAGGCCCACTGCCACGAATATTCGAACTTCGCCTCGTCGATCGGTTCGTAGTTGGCGGTGTCCATGTAGTTGACGCCAGCGGCAAGGCAGGCATCCATGATGTTGAGATCCTGATACGGCAGCGCCAGATTGACGACCAGCACAGGCTTCACTTCGTTGATAAGCGCGGTGGTCGCCGCAACATCATCGGCGTCGATCTGATAGGTGTCGACCGTAACGCCGGTGCGTTCCTTCACCGAAGCGGCAATGGCGTCGCACTTCGCCTTGGTGCGGCTGGCCAGCGCAATGCCGGTAAAGATATCGGAATTCATCGCCATCTTGTGGACCGCGACCGAGCCGACGCCGCCTGCGCCGATGACGAGAACTTGTGCCATGGTATCTCCAAATGCCTTGCGCCCGCGCACGTTACTGCCGCCGGCGATCATGGACGCGCCTCTAGTGTATCAGCATGACAAACCCAAGTCCTGTATTTGGCCCAAGGCCCAGTTAGTCGCCGGTAACAAAACCGCCGCATCACTGCCACACAACCGCAACCCGCCGGTTCTAATCGCCGCACCGAACCACAAGTGTCCGGGGGTTTTCATGGCAGAGCAGGCGCGTTCCCATCCTATCACGCGGTCGGTCGTGCGTCGTGGCTCCGGCATGGCCAACCGCCTGCTCGACCATACGTTTGCGCTGGCCTTTCGGGGGCTGGTCTATGCCCAGATCTGGGAAGACCCCGATGTCGACATGAAGGCGCTGCAGATTCGGCCCGACAGCCGGATGATCGCCATCGCCAGTGGCGGCTGCAACGTGCTGTCCTACCTCACAGCGAACCCGCAATCGATCACTGCGGTCGATCTTAACACCGCACATATCGCGCTGAACAAGCTGAAGATCGCCTCGGCCCGCCATCTGCCTGACTACGCGCATTTCCGCCGCTTCTTTGCCGAAGCCGACAGCGCGGCCAACATTGCCGCCTACCGCGCCCACATTGCCCCGCAGCTTGATGAAACCACACGCCGGTACTGGGAAGGCCGCGATCTGACCGGGCGGCGGCGCATCGCCGGGTTTTCCAGCAACATCTACAAGCGCGGATTGCTCGGCAACTTCATCGGTGTCGCCCACCTTCTCGCCCGGCTCTACCGCATCGACCTGTCCGCCATTCTTGATGCGCGCGACGTGGCAGAACAGCGCCGTGTGTTCGAAAACGAAATGGCGCCGGTGTTTGAAAAGCGCTTCGTCCGATGGTTGACCGATCAACCCGCATCGCTGTTCGGCCTTGGCATTCCGCCCGCACAATTCGATGCGCTGGCGGGCAACGAACCCATGGCCGAAGTGCTGCGCCGCCGCCTGTCAAAGCTGGCCTGCGATTTCCCCGTGGGCGACAACTATTTCGCATGGCAGGCATTTTCGCGCGGCTATGGCCGGGGTGATCGCTCGCCCCTGCCGCCCTATCTGCAAGAGGCGAACTGGAACGTGGTGCGCGAACGCGCCGACCGCGTTGACGTGCGCCACACCAATCTTACCGAACATCTGGCGGTGCAACCCCCGGCCTCGCTCGACCGCTATGTCCTGCTTGATGCGCAGGACTGGATGACTGACGATCAGTTGAATGCCCTGTGGGCCGAAATCATCCGCACCGCCCGCCCGCAAGCGCGCGTCCTGTTCCGCACTGCCGCTGAACCCACCCTCTTGCCGGGCAGGGTGGCCGATACGGTGCTGTCACGGTGGCGCTATGACGTCGCGCTGTCTGCTGAATGCACCGCGCAAGATCGTTCATCGATCTATGGCGGTGTCCACATCTACGAGCTGGCATAATGGCAACGCTCGCCCCCTCGCACCCTCATGGCGCGCTGATGGACGCGGTCTATCGGCGTCAAAAACACATCTATGACGCCACCCGCAAATACTACCTGTTCGGACGCGACGGGCTGATCCGCGGGCTGGAAGCGGCTCCCGGCATGGCCGTGCTGGAACTTGGCTGCGGCACCGGGCGCAATTTGGCCTGCATTGGCCGCGCATGGCCGGGGGCGCAGCTTTACGGTCTGGATATCTCGGACGAGATGTTGTCCGTCGCGCGTGGACGATTGGGCAGCGCCTGCCAACTGGCGCGCGGTGATGCCACCGATTTTGACCCGCAAGCGCTGTTCGGGCGGCAGACGTTTGACCGCGTGGTCATTTCCTATGCCCTGTCCATGATCCCGCAATGGCAACTGGCCATGGCGCAGGCCGCCTCTATGCTCGCTCCCGGCGGCACCCTGCATGTTGTGGACTTTGGCGATTTCGGCGGCCTGCCTGGTCCTCTGCGCAGCGCCATGCATGGCTGGCTGGCGCATTTCCACGTCACTCCGCGCGAAGATCTGGGCGCGGTGGCAGCGCGTGTGGCTGAACACGAAGACCTGACCATCCGCACCCTGCGCGGGCGTTTTGGCTATTTTCGCCGCATCACGCTGCGTCGCTGAAACAGCACTAGGTTGCATTTGACAATCTAACCCGCCGCAAGCACTCTCCCACCCGAAAACAAGAGGGAGACAGTGATGCAGGGGCCGATACTCACGCCCGCAGCGGTGCTGGTGCTGTGGACGATGGTCATGCTGCTGTGGATGGGGTTCACCCGGCTTCCGGCAATTGCCAAAATGGGCGGTCTGGCCAAGGCAAAGCCCGGCGGACGCGGGCAGGATCTGGAAGGCGTGCTGCCCGACCAGATCAACTGGAAAAGCCACAACTATGCCCACCTGATGGAACAGCCCACGCTGTTCTATGCCGCTGTCGTCATCCTTGCCATCATGGGCGCAGGCCAGCTCGATGTGACGCTGGCTTGGGCCTACGTCGTGATCCGCATCGTCCATTCGATATGGCAGGCCACGGTCAACCGCCTTCCGGTGCGTTTCACACTGTTCCTGCTGTCATCGCTATGCCTGATCGTTCTGGCGATCCGCGCCTTGGGGGCAACCATGGGCCACGGCTGAGTTTTCAAAAGAGGGGGAGAAATACAATGAAATCAGCGGAAATCCTGCAACCCGCCGTCGCACTGATGGCATGGACGATGTTTATGTGGCTGTGGATGTATGCCACCCGAATCCCGGCGATGAACGCGGCCAAGCTCGACCCGGATTCACTCGCCCGTGATCCATCCAGAACGCTGGATGATATCCTGCCTGCCAGCATCCAGTGGAAGGCCCACAACTACAACCACCTGCACGAAGCGCCGACGCTGTTCTACGCGGTCTGCCTTGTCCTTGCGGTGGCGGGCCTTGGCAACGGGATGAGCGCGCAGGTGGCATGGGCCTATGTCGGCCTGCGGGTTATCCATTCCATCGTTCAGGCCACGGTGAACAAGGTGATGCTCCGCTTCATCCTGTTCTCGCTGTCGTCCTTCGCCCTGATGGCGCTGATCTACCACGCCGCCCGCGCGGTGTTCTAATCCCGAACGAACAGACTGGCCAGTTCCACATGGGTTGACCAGCGGAACTGGCCTACCGGGCGCAGTTCGGCCAGCCTGTAACCGCCCGCGATCAGCCGCACCGCATCACGCGCCCAGCTTGCCGGGTTGCAACTGATATAGACCACCCGGCCCACCTTGCTCTGCGCAATCTGGTCCACCTGCTCTTGCGCGCCTGCCCGCGGCGGATCGATCAGCACGGCGGCAAACCGGTCAAGCTCTTCCACCCGCAACGGATTGCGGAACAGGTCGCGGTGCAGCGCATGGACAGGCCGCCCGTTCATCCGCGCCGCGCCCTGACAGGCCATATGCGCATCGCGCGCCGCTTCTGCCGCCAGCACCTTGGTCCCCGGCCCCGCCAGCGCAAAGGCAAACGTGCCCAGCCCTGAAAACAGGTCAGCCACGGTCACCGCGCCCGCCAGCCATTCACGCGCCGCGCCCACCAGCACCGCCTCGCCATCGCGCGTCGCTTGCAGGAAACCGCCTGGCGGCAGCGTAACCGGCGTCCCGCCCAGCGTCGCCGTCACCGGTTCCGGCTCCCACACGCCTTCAGGGCCATAGCCCGAATCCATCGTCAGCCGCGCAAGGCCGTTGTCGCGGGCGAAATCCAGCAGCGCCTCGGTCTTGGCCAGCCCTTCGGCGGACAGGCCCTTCAATCCCACCGACACGCCCTGATCTGCCAGCGCCACTTCCACATCAACCGCCAGCTTGCGATCGCCCCAGCCTTCCAGCAAGGTGCGCAACGGGCCGATCAGCGCGAAGATTTCAGGCGCCAGCACATGGCATTCGCGCATGTCGACAATCTTGTGCGATCCCTGTTCGCGGAACCCGATCACCACCCGCTTGCCAATCGCCTGCGCGTGCAGCGTGGCCCGACGGCGGCTGCGCGGAGGCGAAAGGTGGGCCGATGCAACCTCGCCCGTCTCCAGCCCCTGCCCCTTGGCCGCGCCCACCACGCGGTCGAACACATATTCGCCCAGCGCCGCCTCGGTCAGATGCTGCAACTGGCATCCGCCACAGGCCGGAAAATGGCGGCATTCCGGCTCGGCATGGTTCGGCCCGAACACCAGCGAACCGTCTGCCTGCAACACATCGCCCGGCGCAGCCAGCGTGGCATAGCGCCCGTCCGCCGTTGCGCCTTCACCCTTGGCGGCAACGCGCACGATCAGCCCTGCTTCACTCATTCCACAAAATCCCTAAACGCAAACGGCCCGGAAAGCTGCCTGCACAGCATGGGCCAGTTCTCCGGCAGTAAAGGCCGCGCCACACAATCGCGCCGCCTCTGCATGGAGCCAAAGCCCCTCTTCCGCCGCCTGCAACGCATTTCCATGCACCGCCAGTCGGCTCGCAATAGTCCCCGCCAGCACATCCCCCGTGCCTGCCACCGACAGCCACGATGACGCGCGCGGCGCCAGTATCAAAGTCCCTTCAGGCGCAGCAATCACGCTGTCCGGGCCTTTCAGCACCACCACAGCGCCAGTCTTCGCCGCCAGCGCCAAAGCCCTGTCCCGCCGCAATCCCGCGCCCGATAGCGCAAAACTGCGCTCCAGCGCTACCATTTCCCCTTCATGCGGGGTCAGCACGACCGGTGCGCCTGTCAGCATGGCGGGCCGCAACAGCACCAGCGCATCGGCATCGACCACCGCAGGCCGCCCCGCCGCCATCACGCGCGACAGCAACCGCGCCGCATCGTCCGACCGACCCAGCCCCGGCCCGACCAGCAGCGCCGCAACCCGCGCATCATCCGCCAGCCCGACAATATCACCGGAAACCACCAGTTCAGGCGGCGTGCCCGCTGGCACGGCACCGGCAGCAAGTTTCACATACCCCGCGCCCGCCCGCTGCGCGGCCGTAGCTGCCAGCAAGGTCGCCCCCGGCATATCCCCACTGATAATCCCCAGCAACCCGCGTCGATATTTGTGCGCATCGGCATCAGGCGCGCGCACCACCGGCCTTGCCAGAACACGCGCCGCGCCCTGCACCGCCGCCACGCCAATATCCACCAGTCGCACCGCGCCCATCGCCGCACAGGCAGGCATGGCAAAGTGCGCGTGCTTCCACGCCCCCAGCGCGACGGTCAGCGCAAAGCATGGCAAACCGGCGTTCAAAGCCCGCCCGCTATCGCTTTCCACACCGCTTAGCACATCGATGGCGATGCATTGATGATGCCTTGCGGCCACCCCCGTCAGCAACGTCAGCAAATCATCCGGCAAAGCCCGCGTCAGCCCACTGCCGAACAGGCAATCCACCAACACACCCCCGCAAAGCGACGGATCAGCGGCCACTACATCGCCGCGATAAAGCCCCCGCGCGGTCCGCGCCGCATCAGTTGCGGGATCACGCGCGGCGATCACCCGCACCGGATTGCCATGTTCCCGCAAGAATTCGGCGATCACCCAGCCATCGCCGCCGTTATTGCCCGGCCCGCACAGCACGGTCGCCATGCGTCCCGCTGCAATGCGCCGCACCCATTCGCCCGCACCGCGCCCCGCGCGTTGCATCAGTTCATCAACACTGATGCCGCCATCAATCAACGTCTGTTCGGCATCGCGCATCTGCGCGACGCTCAGCACCTGAGCCAGCACAGGCTCACGGCTGCGGGGCATCGGCCTTCATCCTTGCCGGAAAGCGATAACGGTCGCCCGCGACGGTAACCTGCAACACCCCTTCGGAAGACCATTCCGCCGTGGCTTCGTCAGCACCGTCGGCAGAAACCACCCCGCGCCCGTCATCGACCATCTGGAACCGGCGGAATGCGCCATCCTTGTGCCGCACGGTCAAGAAACGGGCATCGCCTACGCGCGAATCTTCCACGAAACAGTCCGGCAAAAACTTTGCCGCACCGCCCACCGCACAGTCGATAACCCTGCCCTTGGGCACGCTTTCCCCGCCGGAACATGCGGCCAGCGCCGCACAGGCCATCAGGGAAAGTGCCCGCCGCACCCGGTCAGCCGCGCTTGGTCAGTTGCGAAACGTCACGCACCGCGCCGCGCGCGGCGCTGGTCGCCATCGCGGCATAGGCCCGCAATGCTGCCGAAACCTTGCGCGGGCGATCCTTTTCAGGGTGCCAGCCCTTGGCGTCCTGTTCGGCCCGGCGGCTCGCCAGTTCTTCGTCAGACACGGCAAGGTTGATCGTGCGCCCAGGAATGTCGATTTCGATGGTGTCGCCATTGCGCACCAGCCCGATATCGCCACCTTCGGCCGCTTCCGGCGATGCGTGGCCGATGGACAGCCCCGACGTACCGCCCGAAAAGCGCCCGTCGGTCAACAGGGCGCAAGCCTTGCCCAGCCCCTTCGATTTCAGATAGCTGGTGGGATAGAGCATTTCCTGCATCCCCGGCCCGCCCTTCGGCCCTTCGTAACGGATGACCACAACGTCGCCCGCCACGACCTGCCCGGTCAGGATCGCGGTCACCGCTGCATCCTGGCTTTCATAGACCTTCGCAGGCCCGGTGAACTTCAGGATGCTGTCATCCACGCCCGCCGTCTTTACGATACACCCATCGCGCGCGATATTGCCGAAGAGCACGGCAAGCCCGCCATCCTGGCTGAACGCATGTTCCTTGGACCGGATCACGCCCGCTTCACGGTCGAGGTCCAGTTCCTTCCAGCGGCGGTTCTGGCTGAACGCCACCTGCGTCGGCACGCCGCCCGGCGCGGCCCTGAAGAATTCCTGCACCGATTCCGAATTTGTGCGCGAGATGTCCCACAGGTTCAGCGCATCGCCCAGCGTCTTGGAATGCACGGTCGGCAGGTGGGTATGCAGCAGACCCGCGCGATCAAGCTGGCCAAGGATCGCCATGATCCCGCCTGCGCGATGCACGTCTTCCATATGCACGTCGGACTTGGCCGGGGCCACCTTGGACAGGCAGGGCACCTTGCGGCTCAACCGGTCGATATCGGCCATGGTGAAGTTCACCCCGGCTTCTTCGGCCGCGGCCAGAAGGTGCAGCACGGTGTTGGTCGATCCACCCATCGCGATATCAAGGCTCATTGCGTTTTCGAACGCTTCGAACGTGGCGATGGCGCGCGGCAGCACGCTTTCATCGTCCTGTTCGTAATGACGCTTGCACAGGTCCACGACCAGACGGCCCGCTTCAAGGAACAGGCGTTCACGGTCGGCATGGGTGGCCAGCGTCGAACCATTGCCCGGCAGCGAAAGGCCCAGCGCTTCGGTCAGGCAGTTCATCGAATTGGCGGTGAACATGCCACTGCATGAACCGCACGTCGGGCAGGCCGACCGTTCGATGGTTTCCACTTCTTCGTCGGTATAGCTTTCGTCACCCGCTGCAATCATTGCGTCGATCAGGTCGAGCGCATGTTCCTTGCCGCGCAGAATCACCTTGCCCGCTTCCATCGGCCCGCCAGACACGAACACCACCGGAATATTGATGCGCATCGCCGCCATCAACATGCCCGGTGTGATCTTGTCGCAGTTGGAAATGCACACCATGGCATCGGCGCAGTGCGCGTTGACCATGTATTCCACGCTATCGGCAATCAGGTCACGGCTGGGCAGCGAATACAACATCCCATCGTGGCCCATGGCGATGCCATCATCCACCGCGATGGTGTTGAATTCCTTGGCAACGCCGCCCGCAGCCTCAATCTCGCGCGCAACAAGCTGGCCCAGATCCTTCAGGTGAACGTGCCCCGGCACGAACTGGGTAAAGCTGTTGACCACCGCAATGATCGGCTTGCCGAAATCGCTGTCCTTCATGCCCGTGGCACGCCACAGCCCTCGCGCGCCGGCCATATTGCGGCCATGGGTGGTGGTGCGTGAACGATAGGCAGGCATGAGGTAAAGCTCCAGTCAAGGAATCGACTTATTTTGCGACTTGGGCAGCCACCTAACGCAGTGCGAGCCTCGCGTCGAAGGTTTAAATTACAACCATGTCAACGGCACGAAAAGCCCAGAAACCCTAGGTAATTGCAACCGCAACCTGATTGGCGATCCGGGCCAGACGTTGCGCCCACTCGGCCTGCCCCTGTTCGTGCCCGATCAAGTCCTGCCGCACCTCGATGCCAAGGTATGGCCTGCCGTCTTCTTCCGCATGGCGGTTCATCGTCGCGTTCAACAGCCTGCCCGAATAAGGAAGCTGATCGCCCACGCACAGCCCTTCGGCCTCAAGCAACGGAATGGCGATCCGCGCCGCGCGGTCGTCCTCATTATACAGCACGCCCACATGCCACGGGCGCGGTTCGTCGCTTGATGCCAGTTGCGGGGTAAAGCTGTGCAGCGAAACGATCAGCGCCTGCGGCACATCAGCCAGCAGCGCCGCCAACCCATCGTGATAAGGCCGAAAGAACCGTGCCAGCCGCGCCTCATGCCCTGCATGATCCAGCGCATTGCCGGGAATGGCGTGCCCGTCACTTGCAATCGGCACCACTGTCGGCAGATGTTCATCGCGATTGAAATCGCAAACAAGGCGGCTGACATACCCCTGAAACGCAGCCGTTCCGGGCCGCTGCGCCATCAGCGCCCCCACTTGCGCCACGCCAATATCGACGGCGATGTGCTGCGTCAGCAAATCAGGCGAAATGCCAAGGTCGATGTCATCGGGCACCCGGTTGGATGCGTGGTCCGACACCACCAGAATGCCACCAAAACGCGGCGTGCCCAAAATGCGGTAAGCTTCGAAATCCATAAACCCACTTATCCGTTCGCACCCGGCGAAGTCGAGATGCCACAACCTCGCATCAACGCAAAAGCCCCGCCAGCGTCCACCACGCATCCGGCAACCCATCGCGCGCCGCATCGCGCGCCTCAACCGAGTCATACAGCGCAAAGCACGTTGCCCCCGACCCGGACATACGTACCAGCCACGCGCCAGTCTGGCGCAATGCGTCCAGCACATCACCAATTTCCGGCACCAGCGCCAGCGCAGGCGCTTCCAGATCACTACGCCCGGCCAGCGTCATTGTGCGCAAATCCGTGCCTTCCAGCGGTCCCCGGTCAACGCCGTCCCACCCCTTGAACACCGGCCCGGTCGCCAGTGGAATACGCGGATTGACCAGCAGCACCGGCACACCTGCCAGATCGTTGTCGATGGCCTCAAGCTCGGTTCCGGTCCCCCGTCCGATACACGCCCGGCTCTCGACACAAGCGGGGACATCCGCTCCCAACTTAGCCGCCCGCGCGTGCCAATCCTCAGGCAAACCATGCGCCCGCGCCACCATGCGGAAAATCGCCCCCGCATCGGCAGATCCGCCACCCAGCCCCGCGGCCACCGGCAGGTTCTTCTCCAGCGTAACCGCCCACCCCGCACCATGTGGCAGGCTGTTCAGCGCTTTGGCCACGATATTTCCGAACGGATCGTCCAGCGCCCCGCCAAACTCACCCGTCACCCGCAGAAAATCCCGCTCCGCCGCAACCGCCGTCAGTTCGTCCCCTGCATCGACAAAGGCGAACAGCGTCTCCAGTTCATGATACCCATCCTCCCTGCGCCGCCGCACATGCAGCGCCAGGTTGATCTTGGCATAAGCGGTTTCTTTCATCATTCCTCTGTCCTGAAACGACAAAAGCGCCGAGGCAACCCCGGCGCTTCGCCTTTCCCCTCCCCATCGGGGGAGGAACCTGAATCACATGTTCGGATAGTTCGGGCCGCCGCCGCCTTCGGGCGTCACCCAATCGATATTTTGGGTCATATCCTTGATGTCGCAGGTCTTGCAGTGGACGCAGTTCTGAGCATTGATCTGCAAGCGCGGGTTGCCTTCTTCCACGCCCACGAATTCATAAACCCCCGCCGGGCAATAGCGCTGCTCAGGCCCCGCATAGAGCGGCAGGTTGATCCGCGTCGGCACTTCGGGGTCTTTCAGCACCAGATGGCAGGGCTGATCTTCCTCGTGGTTGGTATAGGAGAACGACACGCTGGTCAGCCGGTCGAACGTGATGACGCCATCGGGCTTGGGATAGGCGATGGGCTTGTACAAATCGGCGCGCTGCGTCGCTTCGGCATCCTTGTGGTGCTTCATCGGCTTCCAGATGCCGAACCCGCCAATCGTACGCAGCCACATGTCCGCGCCCGCCAGCACCGTGCCCAGCTCGCCGCCGAACTTGGCTACCAACGGCTGCGCGTTCTGCACCTTCTTCAGTTCCGTGGCGATCCAGCTTTCGCGGACGACGGTGTCATATTCCACCATGTCGTCCTTCTCGCGGCCCGCGGCGATCGCCACCACGATCGAATCCGCCGCCAGCATCCCGCTTTTCATAGCGGTGTGGCTGCCCTTGATGCGCGGCACGTTCACAAAGCCTGCCGAACAGCCGATCAGCGCGCCGCCGGGGAACGACAGGCGCGGCACCGATTGCCAGCCACCTTCATTGATCGCGCGCGCACCATAGGAAACGCGCCGCCCGCCTTCCAGAATCGCACGGATTTCCGGGTGCTGCTTCCAGCGCTGGAATTCCTCGAACGGATAGACATAGGGGTTGGCGTAATCGAGCGCGGTGACAAAGCCCAACGCCACCTGATTGTTCGCCTGATGATACAGGAACCCGCCACCCCACGAATTGCTTTCCGAAAGCGGCCAGCCCTGCGTGTGCAGCACGCGACCCGGCACATGCTTGGCCGGATCGATGTCCCACAATTCCTTGATGCCGATGCCATAGACCTGCGGTTCGCAATCCCGCTCAAGGTCGAAATGCGCTTTCAACCGCTTGGTCAGATGCCCGCGCGCGCCCTCGGCAAACAGGGTATACTTCGCGTGAAGCTCCATGCCGGGCTGATAATCAGCCTTCTTCTCGCCATCGCGGCCCACGCCCATGTCGCCCGTTGCAACGCCCATCACCGCACCGTTTTCATCGAACAGCACTTCGGCGGCGGCAAAGCCGGGGAAGATTTCGACACCCAGTTCCATTGCCTGTTCGGCCAGCCAGCGGCACAGATTGCCAAGGCTGCCGGTATAGTTGCCGTCATTCGACATGAACGGAGGCATCGGCCAGTGGGGCACGCTCATCTTGCCGGTCTTGGTCAGCACCCAGTGCCAGTTGTCGGTCACCGGCACTTCAGCCATGGGGCAGCCCTGTTCGCGCCACTCAGGCAGCAGTTCGTCCAGCGCCTTGGGATCGACCACCGCACCTGAAAGGATGTGCGCGCCGATTTCCGAACCCTTTTCCAGCACGCAAACCGAAATTTCCGGATTTACCTGCTTCAACCTGATCGAGGCCGCCAGCCCCGCGGGGCCCCCGCCGACGATGACGACGTCATACGGCATCGATTCGCGCTCGCTCATGCCCCAGAAACTCCCGACTAATACTAATTGCGCAGTTGATTTCGCATTCTGCCTTGAAAGACGCTACCGGCAAGGTCAAGACCGCAAAACGGACTGTAAGGAAGCACAGGTTGCCCGGTATCGCTAACACCTCCAATATCGATATTCGCGCCGCCGTTACGGCAGCGCTGGATTGGTGGCGCGATGCAGGCATCGATCACGCCTTTGTTGATGATCCGCAAGATTGGCTGGCCGCCGCCCGCGCCGTGCCTGAAGCTGCACCGCTGCCACCGATGAAGCCCTTGCGCGAACTGATGGCGCAGCGTCCCGATTCGCCGCAGATCGAAACGGTATCCCCGCGTGAAGGCTGGCCGCAAACACCGGACACCTTCCCCGCATGGTGGCTGGCCGAACCTGCGCTGGCGCCTGCTGGCCTGCCGCGCCTTTCGCCTACCGGCCCGGCAAACGCCCCGCTCATGGTGCTGGTACCCATCCCTGCCGCCGACGATCACGATGGCCTGCTCACCGGCCGGGGCGGCAAATTGCTCGACGCCATGTTCGCTGCCATGGGCGTGGACCGCACGCGAACCTACCTCGCATCGGCCCTTCCGGCGCATGTCCCGATGCCCGATTGGACCTTGTTGCAAAAGGCAGGCCTTGGCGACGTTCTGCTCCACCACATCACCCTTGCCGCCCCCAAAAAGCTGCTGATCCTTGGCGCATCGGGCATTTCAGCGCTTCTGGGCCACGACCCGACGAATTTGGCTCAAAGTTTACGCGGTATTAATCAAGAACGCGGACTTATCGCCGCCATGCCGGCGTGGGATCTCGAAGCCATGCTGGCGCGGCCTGCCTTGAAGGCGGGATTGTGGGCCAGATGGCTCGATTGGACGGGGACAGAACAACAGTGAAGCTGGCTCGCACCTCATGGTGTTCGCTGATCGCGCTCGCGGCATCCGTCGCGGCCATCAGCGCAACCCCTGCCCATGCCAACAGCGCAGCGGCAGATTATTTCCGTGGCCGGGCAGACCGCACTGCCGTCCCCTCGCTGCTCAGCCAGGATGACCGCGCCTATTACAAGAACCTGTTCGGCGCGATTGAACGCGAAGAATGGCCACAGGTTCAGTCCCTGCTTGCCCAGCGTGACGATGGCCCACTTCACGATGTCGCCCGCGCGCAATTCATGATCGCAGCCACCTCGCCCAAGGCAGAACTAGGCCCGATCACGCAAGTCCTTGGCCGCGCGCCCGATCTTCCATGGGCGGAACAGCTTGGCCGTCTGGCGTTGAAGCGCGGCGCGGTTGAACTTCCGGCCCTGCCGCAGGCACAGCGGCTCGTTGCCCTGCCCAATGTGTCAAAGCGCATCCGCCCCCGCTCCGTGGCGGACGGCACCATGCCTGATTCGGTATCGACCGCCATTCTTGACCGGATCAAGGCCGATGACCCGGTGGGCGCGCGCGTCCTGTTGGATGGTGTTGACGCCACGCTTTCGCCCGAAGCCCGTGCCGAATGGCGGCAAAAAGTCGGCTGGGCTTTCTATATTGAAAATGACGATGCCACCGCCCGCGCCGTCTCGCTTACCGCGGTAGAAGGCTCCGGCGCATGGGTGGCCGAAGCGTGGTGGACCGCCGGGCTTGCCTCATGGCGATTGAACGACTGTCTTTCGGCGGCTGACGCCTTTGAAAAGACTGGCACATCTGCGCAAAACGACGAACTGGCCAGCGCCGCCCATTATTGGGCAAGCCGTGCATGGCTGCGCTGCCGCAAACCGGAAAAGGTCACTGCCGCCCTGCGCTCGGCCGCGCGTTACCGCGATACGCTTTACGGCATGATGGCCACCGAAGCGCTGGGCATGCGTGAAAGCACTCCACCTGCCGCGCCTGATTTCTCCACGGCTGACTGGCAATCGCTGCGCGGCGTGCCCAACATCCGTACCGCCGTCCAGCTTGCCGAAATCGGTGAAGATGGCCTTGCCGACGAAGTGCTGCGCCATCAGGCCCGCATTGGCGATCCCAGCCAATATGCCCCGCTCTCGCGCCTCGCCCGCGACCTTGGCCTGCCTTCCACCCAGCTCTGGATGGCTTACAACGCCCCGTCCGGCGCGCGGCCTGACGAAGCGGCCCGCTTCCCCGCGCCCAAATGGACGCCCACCACCGGCTGGAAGGTGGATCCGGCGCTGTTGTTTGCCCATTCGTTGCAGGAATCGAACTTCCGCACTGCTGTCACCAGTCCGGCAGGTGCCAAAGGATTGATGCAGCTGCGCCCCGGCACCGCGCGTGATATGGCAAAGGTGGAACCGGCCATGGCCGGGCGTGATCGCCAGCTTGACCTGCCCGATGTCAACCTCGCCTTCGGGCAGCAATATCTTCAGCATCTGCGCGATTCAGAAGCCACACAGGGCCTACTGCCCAAAGTCATGGCCGCCTATAACGCTGGTCCTCTGCCCATTTCGCGCTGGAACACCGAAATTCGTGGCGGCAACGATCCGCTGCTGTGGATGGAATCGATTCCCTACTGGGAAACGCGCGGCTATGTTGCCATCGTCATGCGCAATTACTGGATGTATGAACGACAAGCGGGCGGCGCTTCGGAAAGCCGTGTCGGCCTTGTTCAGGGCATGTGGCCCAAATTCCCCGGCCTTTCCGGGGCTGAAAGCGTAAGGATAGCGTCGCTTGGCAATTGATACCGCGCGCACTTTCAAGCCCATCAACATCGCCCTGCTCACCGTTTCCGACACGCGCGGACCCGATGAAGACACATCGGGCGATATTCTGGCGGACCGTATCAAAGGTGCGGGCCACCGCCTTGCCGCGCGCGCCATCGAAAAGGATGATGCGGACCGCATCGCCAGCCGGTTGAACAACTGGATCGATGACCGCAGCGTCGATGCCGTGGTCATCACCGGCGGCACCGGCCTGACCGGGCGCGACGTTACGCCCGAAGCGCTCGACCGCGTAAAAACACGCGACATCCCCGGCTTTGGTGAACTTTTTCGCTGGCTCAGCTTCAAGACCATCGGCACCAGCACGATCCAGTCCCGCGCATGCGCCGTGGTCGCACGCGGAACCTATATCTTCGCCCTGCCCGGATCCAACGGCGCAGTAAAAGACGGCTGGGACGGCATCCTCGCCGAACAACTGGACAGCCGCAACCGCCCTTGCAACTTCGTGGAACTGATGCCCCGTCTGCTAGAAAGCTGATCTGGTAGCGGGCCAGTTCTATTAAGCGAACAGCCAAAACAGAAATATCAGGACGGCGACACCATTGAACAAATGGCCTTACACCACCAACGCCACCTAAACCTGTCGTTCACTGCCCCCCAAAAAGAACCCACGCTGCATTGGCAAATGCGCCCGCAACCAAGGCAGCAATAACGAAAATTTCGCCATGAAAACGCTTGCGTGTCGGGCGTTTTGACGATGGCAAAGCATTGTCGAGCAGACAGTCGGCATTCGTGCCGGCACCAACATCACAATGGTCCGGCAAGGCGCGGACATCAGCGTCCGCCCATCGAACCATAGGCCCCTCTTCCTTAGCAATCATAGCGCCTCTCCTACCGCTCGATGCCTGTTCCCATTCCAAATGACAGTCTTTGCGCTTTCATACTCAGCAGTGAACCATCAAAGCATTAGCGCAGTCTTAAGGTTCGCGCATTGGCTATTCGTTCCATTTACGTTCTATCTACATTGTCCAGTCGCAGCATTCTGCAGATTCCAAGCCAGAATCATCACCTTGGCAGGGATAGTGAACTTCATCCACATCGCCGCCATCGATGCCACCAATCGCCGGCCTGGACCTGCACTACAAAATTGCGATGGCTGATTGCCAAAATGTTCATTTTATGTTCCATTGAAGTCATGGCTGTGCACAAAGGCCGCGGTGCCCAATCCGCTCAAACACCTACCCGCTTTGGCCTTGCCACGCGCGATGATGACGGGGACTGGCTTGACGCGCGCGAAGACCTTGACGGCTCAACACCAAAACTCCGCACTTCCGTCACCATCGAACACCCCCGCTCAATCCTGACCTTCAACCGCTCGCCCGACGTGCCGTTTGATCGGTCGGTCAATGCCTACCGGGGCTGCGAACATGGTTGCATTTATTGCTATGCCCGGCCCAGCCACGCCTACCATGATCTGTCGCCGGGGCTGGATTTCGAAACGAAGCTGTTTGCCAAGCCTGACGCCGCGCGGCTCCTGCGCGAAACGCTTGCAAAACCGGGGTATTCGCCTGCGCCCATCGCCATGGGCACCAACACCGATCCTTATCAGCCGATAGAAGCAGACTACCGCATCACCCGTGCGGTGCTGGAATTGTGCCTCGATCTGCGCCACCCGGTTACCATCACCACCAAATCGGCGCGCGTCCTGCGCGATCTCGATCTGCTGACCGCTCTGGCACGGCTGAACCTGACGGCGGTGGGCATATCGGTGACCAGCCTTGATCCGCGCCTGTCCAGCCTGCTCGAACCGCGCGCATCTTCGCCCGCCAAACGGCTGGATGCCTTGGAGAAACTTGTTGAGGCGGGCGTGCCAACCCATGTCTCGATCGCGCCGGTCATCCCCTCGATCACCGATTCCTTCATCGAAGACATTCTGGCCCAAGCCGCCGCGCGCGGGGTAAGCTCGGCAAGCTGGATCATGCTGCGCCTGCCCCACGAAGTCGCGCCGCTGTTCCGCGAATGGCTCGACACGCACTTTCCCGACCGCGCGGGGAAAGTCATGGGCATTGTCCAATCGGTGCGCGAAGGGCGTGACAACGATCCCAACTTTTTCACCCGCATGAAACCAAAGGGCGTCTGGGCCGACCTTATCCGCACCCGCTTTCGCGTGGCGTGTCAGAAACACAACATTGGCAAGGCGCATATCGATCTTGATTGCGCGCAGTTCAAAAAACCGAGTCGCGCTGGGCAACTCGACCTGTTTTGAATGCGGTTTGCGACCTTTTTGAACAGGTTCGTTTAATGTCCTGAAATCAGGCCAGTGTTGGACGTTCAGGGCAGGTTTGCGGGTACTCGTGTATCTTTAGGTGTCGTTCAGGTCACCCCGCCCAAACATAGTCCCGGAACTGTTCTCGCAGGTCTTTTTTGCTTATTTTTCCGGTGCCTGTGTGGGGGATTTGATCCACAAAGGCCACTGCATCAGGCACCCACCACTTGGCGACGTGCTGTTGCAGATAGGCACGCATTTCGCCCTCCGAAATCTCCTCACCCGGCTTCTTCACCACCACCAGCAAAGGCCGCTCATCCCATTTGGGATGATAAATTCCGATGGCCGCAGCCTCGGCCACAGCCGGATGTCCGACGGCAGCGTTCTCAAGCTCGACCGAACTGATCCACTCCCCGCCAGACTTGATGACATCTTTGGTGCGGTCTGTCAGTTGCAGGGTGCCATCGGGATGGATCACTCCGACATCGCCGGTATCGAACCACTGGTCCGCATCCACCGCGTCTTTTTCCGCTTTGAAATAACGCTTTACCACCCACGGGCCGCGCACCTGAAGCGCGCCGGATGACACGCCATCGCGCGGCAGAACCCTGGTGTAATCGCCCAGATCGACACAGCGGATTTCCACGCCAAACGGCGGTCGGCCCTGCATCGCCTTGACCGAAACCTGTTCGTCAAACGACAGATCATCCCAGTTCCACGTTTCCGCCCCCGATGTGCCGATGGGCGACGTTTCGGTCATCCCCCAGGCATGGGCTATGCGGATGCCGCGCGCCATGAAACGCTCGATCATCGCACGCGGCATAGCCGAACCGCCGCAGACTACAGTGCTGAGGCTTAACGGAATTTCACCGCCTGTAGCATCGACATGCTGTAGCAGTGCCAGCCAGACGGTGGGCACCCCGGCCGAACATGTCACCTTTTCGCGGTTCATCAGATCGCACAACACCGCGCCATCATTGACCGCGGAATAGACAAATTTTGCCCCCGCTGCCGCGCCAGCCCACGGAAGCCCCCAACTGGCCGCATGGAACATCGGCACGATCGGCAACATGACCGACCGGGTATCCATGCCGAACACCACCGGGCTAAGCGCGGAAATGGCGTGAAGCATGGTGGACCGATGTTCGTAGAGAACACCCTTGGGATTACCGGTCGTGCCGCTGGTGTAGCACAGCATGCAGGGATCCCGCTCATCACCGTCCGCCCATTCGGTCTGCCCGTCCTCTGCATCGATCCAGTCTTCGAAATGTGGAGCGGGTTCGCTGCTGTCAAAGCAGATGTAGTGTTCAACCGTCGGCCAGCGGGGCTTCATGCGTTCGACAATGGGCGCCCACAACTTGTCGAACAGCATCACGCGGTCTTCTGCGTGGTTGACGATGTAATCGAGCTGGTCGTCGAACAGGCGCGGGTTCAGCGTATGGAGAACCCCGCCAACACCGACCGCACCATACCAGCTTACCAGATGGCGGTGATGATTCATGGCCAGCGTGGCGATCCGATCCCCCGGTTGCACTCCCAGCTTGCGCAGGGCCTGGGTCATGCGCAGAGCATCATGACGGATACCAGCCCAGTTGGTGCGAGTTTCGCTACCATCGGCCCAGCGGCTGACGATTTCGCGGCTGCCGTGTTCGCGGGCCGCATGATCGATCAGATGGGTTACCCGCAGCTTCCAGTCCTGCATCGCGCCCAGATGCTGCATGTTCGAACCTCTCCAGTTGTTCTTGTTACTCGACCAGCCGCAGATGCCGTTCGGCTCTTGCGGTCAGGGCCACATTGGCAAGCCCTTCTATAGGAATCAATCGTTCGATTAAGTCGCTGTCCAGTTTGAAATCATTGCCAAGCCGGATCAGCGGCTCTTTCAGCCCGCCGGTGCGCAGACGGGCCAGCACTTCACCCTTCCCGCCCTCCTCGCGTGGCAGCAGCATGGCAAGTTCGGTGATAGCTTCGGGCTTGCTGACATCCAGCTTCAGCACCATCCGTGACGCGCTGGTGACCGAGGCCAGCGGACGCCCGCCACGCACTGTAACGCGCGGCGGTTCATCAGGATTAGGCCGGTCTAGTTCGACATTGAGCAGGACGCAGGTGCCCTCACGCGCCCATTGCAGAAATGGTTCGACAAGGCTTTCTTCGAAACACGAGGCTGAAAACAGCCCCGAACTGTCGGAGAAATCGGCCATGACAAAATCCTTGCCGCGCTTAGTCTTGCGTTTCTGCACACCTTCGACCAGCGCCGCCATGACCGCTCCGGAACGGCCCCCCGGCTCTCCACCACCGGTCATCAGGCTGCCATAAGTCCGGGCGCCATTGGCCGAGGCGACTGCACGGTATTCCTCCACCGGATGCGCGGCGAAATAGAAGCCGAAGTTCTCGCGCTCTGCCGCCATCTGGTCAGCCCGACTCCACGGCTTGGTTTCTGCAAGGCGCGTGGCAGGTACGGCATGGTCATCGCCCCCGAACAGACCGCCCTGCCCCGATGTGCGCGACCGTGCGGCTTCATCGGCCACCGCCATCAGCAAATCACCATTGGCAATTATCTGCGCGCGGTTGGGTTCAAGGCAATCAAGCGCCCCCCCGGCGGCAAGGGCTTCCAATTGGCGGCGGTTCATCGATCCGGCCGGAATGCGGCGAAACAGATCATCCAGTGAGGTGAACGGGCCGTTGGCCTCGCGTTCCTCGACGATCTGTTCCATAGCCTTTTCGCCCACGTTGCGCAGGCCCGCCAGCGCATAGCGCACGGCATAGCCATCGTCGGTGCGTTCAACCGTGAATTCCGCAACCGAATGGTTGATGTCCGGCCCGGCCAGCGCCACCCCATTGCGGCGCATGTCATCGACAAAGACCGACAGCTTTTCCGACTGGTGCATATCAAAGCACATGGCGGCGGCGTAGAATTCGTGTGGGTAGTGTGTTTTCAGCCACGCGGTCTGATAGGCAAGCAGCGCATAGGCCGCAGCGTGCGATTTATTGAAACCGTAGCCTGCAAACTTGTCGATCAAATCGAACAGTTCGTTGGCCTTGGGCGCAGCAATACCTGACATTTCGCGGCACCCGTCGACAAATCGCTGACGCTGGGCATCCATTTCGGCCTGCACCTTTTTGCCCATCGCGCGGCGCAGAAGGTCTGCGTCGCCGAGCGAGTATCCGGCAAGGATCTGCGCGGCCTGCATGACCTGTTCCTGATAGACGAAGATGCCATATGTTTCCGACAGAATACCCTCCAGCTTTTCATGGGGATATTCAATCGCTTCCAAGCCATTTTTACGACGGCCAAACAACGGAATATTGTCCATCGGGCCGGGGCGGTAGAGCGAGACGAGCGCGATGATGTCGCCAAAATTGGTCGGCTTCACCGCCGCCAGCGTGCGCCGCATACCTTCGGATTCCAACTGGAACACGCCCACGGTATCGCCCGATTGCAGCAGCTTATAGGTCTGCTCATCATCCCAGGCGAGCGTGGAAAGATCGATCTCGATCCCACGCTTGCCCATCAGATCCACCGCCTTGCGCAGCACCGACAGGGTTTTGAGGCCGAGAAAGTCGAATTTGACCAGTCCGGCATCTTCGACATGCTTCATGTCGAACTGCGTGACCGGCATGTCAGAACGGGGATCGCGGTACAGCGGCACCAGCTGCGCCAGCGGGCGGTCACCAATGACCACGCCAGCTGCGTGGGTAGAGCTGTTGCGCGGCAAGCCTTCCAGCTGCATGGCAAGGTCGATCAGGCGTTTGACGTCCGGATCACGGTCATATTCGCGCTTCAGTTCGACCACGCCATTCAGCGCACGCGGCAGCGGCCAAGGGTCGGTCGGATGGTTGGGCACCATCTTGCACAAGCGGTCGGTCTGGCCATAACTCATCTGCAGGATGCGGCCGGTATCGCGCAGCACTGCGCGCGCCTTGAGCTTACCAAAGGTGATGATCTGCGCGACGTGGTCCAGCCCATATTTGCGCTGAACATAGCGGATCACTTCACCGCGCCGGGTTTCGCAGAAGTCGATATCGAAGTCGGGCATCGACACACGTTCCGGATTGAGGAAGCGTTCGAACAGCAGGCCCAGCTTGATCGGATCGAGGTCGGTGATGGTCAGCGCCCACGCCACCAGTGACCCTGCGCCCGACCCGCGCCCCGGCCCCACGGGGATGCCTTGATCCTTGGCCCATTTGATGAAGTCGGCCACGATCAGGAAGTAACCGCCAAATCCCATGCGGTTGATGATGGCGATCTCGAACTCGCAGCGCTGGCGATATTCCAGCACTTCGTCCCACACGCCCGCTTCGACCAGCTGCGGATAGTCGCCTGCGTCGGGTTCGGCGTCGGGGCCAAGGCACAGCAGGCGCGAAAGTTCAGCGTGGGCGACTTCAGGATAGTAGGGCTGAAGCCGCAAGACGAGACCCTTGCGGCTGTCTTCGGCGCACATCCGTGCTTCGCCTTCCTGATCGCCGGCAAGGCTGGGCAGGATTGGCTTGCGCTTGGGTGGCATCACCGCGCAACGCTGTGCCACGACCAACGTGTTGGCCAGTGCTTCGGGCAAATCCTTGAACAATTCCTCCATAACCGGGGCGGGTTTGATCCACCATTCTCGGCTGGAACGGGGGCGGTCGGTGCTGTCGACATGGGTGGAACTGGCGATGCACAACATGGCGTCGTGCGCTTCATAAAACGTGCGTTCGGCAAAACAGGCGGGATTGGTGGCGACCAGCGGCAGATCGCGGGCATAGGCAAGGTCGATCAGTGCTGCTTCGGAAGCATCCTCGACCGGGTCGTTGCTGCGCGCGATTTCGATGTAAAGGCGATTGGGAAAGAGTTCCTGCAACCGGTCGGCATAGGCATGCGCGGCGCTGGTCTGGCCACCAGCGAACAAGCGGGCCATTGCGCCTTCGGCAGCGGCGGTCAGGCAGATCAACCCGTCAGTGTGACCGACCAGATCGGCCAGAACGACGTGGGGCGCGAATTCCAACGGGCGATCAAGGTGGGCGCGGCTGACAAGATGGCAGAGATTGTCATACCCGGCGGTATCCTGCGCATAGAGCGCCAGCCAATCAATAGTAGGCGCAGCAGGGCCGAACCCGGTAGCCGCCCCTTCCCGATCAGGCCGCGCCACTGCCAGCATGGTGCCAATAACCGGCTGCACGCCCATGTCCTTGCACGCCTTGGCATAGGCGACACTGCCATACAGCCCGTTGCGATCCGTAATGGCCGCGGCGGGAAAACCACGTTCCGCCGCGGTCTTGGCAATCGCCTTTGGGTCCACCGCGCCGTCGAGCATGGTGTAGGACGAGAAGATGCGAAGCGGAACGAAAGCGGCGTGAGGCATGGCGGGAAGGTAAGGAAAAGGCCGCCTTCTTTCGAGAGGTGCAGCCTTTTTTTCCCCTGACCTGATTGCCCCGAATCAGAGCAGCTTTTCGATGTCCTTGGCGATGCTTTCCGGCTTGTCGGTTGGGGCATAGCGGCGCACCACTTTGCCGGTGCGATCAATCAGGAACTTGGTAAAGTTCCATTTGATACCCTTGGTGCCCAGCACGCCCGGCGCTTCTTTCTTGAGCCAGTCAAAGAGCGGATCGGCGCTAGACCCGTTGACATCAATCTTGGCCATGAGCGGGAAGCTGAGGCCGAAGTTGACCTTGCAGAAGCTTTCGATTTCATCGGCTGTGCCGGGTTCTTGCCCGCCAAACTGGTTGCAGGGAAAGGCAAGAACTTCGAAGCCTTTGTCGCCATAGTCCTGCCACAGCTTTTCAAGACCATCGTATTGCGGGGTAAAGCCGCATTTGGACGCGGTGTTCACTACCAGCAGGACTTTGCCCTGCTTACCCGCAAGGTCGATGGTTTCGCCGTTGGGCAGCTTCACGCTGAAATCGGCGATGGTGGCAGGACTGTTCATGCCAGACCCTCTTTCGCAGCAAGGGCAAGAATTTCACCCACGTTAAGCGAGGTTCCGCCGGCAACGTCTATCACCAGACGCGCACGCTGAGCTGCATCCATAGCCGCCACTTCAGCCACCAGATCGCGCAAGGGGGCCTTTTTCAATACGCTGAAATTATACTGCATTTCCGAGCCTGCATCATCGCGTTCGTGCAACGTGGCTTCGGCGTTCCAATCAAGCGCAGACATGACCTCTCCCCCTTGGTTGAACGAAGCGTCGCACGACTGGGGGAGAGGTTCAACCGGGCAAATGCGACAGATCAGGACGAATGGTCAGGCGGAACGATCGGCAGGCGATCAGGCAGGGAAATCTGCGCGGGTAGCCAGACGGACAATCTCGGCTGCAGAATACTGGCGATCACCCGCCTTTTCGATGACCAGCGTGGCGCGTTCGAATTCGGGCATCCGGGCGACAAGACGCACCATATCGGCAAAGCTACCGGAATGAAGCGAAGCAAAACCGTGGAATACACCATCAGCAGCCTCGCGGCGCAGAACGGTGGCATGGTCTGTCCAGAAAGCAGTGGCGTTCGCCGCCTCAGCGCGGATCGTGGTGTTCATGGTTACGATCTCCTTCTGCCCGACAAAACGCGCCAGAAGGCGAAGGTATCCCTATTCCAGCACGCCTTCATGCAGCCGCACGACACGATCCATCCGGCTGGCCAGGCGTTCGTTGTGTGTAGCGATCAACGCCGAACTTCCTTCGCCGCGCACAAGCTTGAGAAACTCTTCCAGCACCCGATCTGCCGTGCTTTCATCCAGATTGCCGGTGGGTTCATCCGCCAGCACCATTTCGGGCCGGTTGGCCAGCGCACGCGCCACGGCAACACGCTGTTGCTCACCACCTGAAAGCTGGCTGGGGCGATGGTCAAGCCGTTTGCCAAGGCCAAGCGCCGTCAGCAGTTCGGAGGCGCGCGCCTCTGCTTCTACCCGGTCAGTTCCGGCCACAAGCTGCGGCAGGACGACATTTTCGATCGCGTTGAAATCGGGCAGCAAGTGATGGAACTGATAGACAAAGCCCAGATGATCGCGGCGCAAGGCAGTGCGATCATCACCCGAAAGCTTTGATGCATCCGTGCCTGCAATCTCGATAAGCCCGGAAAACCCGCCTTCAAGCAGACCGATGGCCTGAAGCATAGTGGACTTGCCGGACCCCGACGGCCCAAGCAGGGCGACAATTTCTCCGGGCCGAATTTCGAGGTTCACCCCGCGCAGGACGTCAATGGTGACCCCACCCTGACTGAAGGAACGACGCAGTTCACGCAGGCGGACAACGGGCGAGCTGGTAACGGGAGAGTTATTCATAACGCAGCACCTGCACCGGGTCCGTGCTCGCAGCCTTAAGCGCGGGGTAAAGCGTGGCAAGGAAGCTGAAAAGAAGGGCCATCACGCTGATCGTGGCGATCTCTACCGGGTCAGACCGGCTGGGCAGTTCGGTCAGGAACCGGATCGAGGGGTCCCACAGGTTCTGCCCTGTGACGAACTGGATGGCGTTGACGATAGGCTGGCGGAAAAACAGGAACACAAAGCCCAGCCCCAGCCCTGACAGGGTGCCCATTGCCCCGATAACGAAGCCGATGGTCACGAAAATCTTGAGCAGACTGCGCCGTGTGGCGCCCATTGTGCGCAGAATGGCGATGTCGCGGGTTTTGGCGCGGACCAGCATGATGAGCGACGACAGGATGTTGAACACCGCCACCAGCACGATGATCGACAGCACGATGAACATGGCGACACGTTCGACTGCCAATGCCTCGAACAGGCTGGCGTTGATCGTCTTCCAGTCGGTGACTACGGCCTGTCCTTCCAACTGCTGCTTGATCGGGCCAAGCGTTTCCATCACCGTGTCTGCGTTGCTGGTGGTCACCTCGATCATGCCGATGGTATCGCCAGTCAGCAGCAACGTCTGCGCGTCAGCAATGGGCATGACGACATAGGCCTGATCGTAGTCATAGACGCCCACTTCGAACACCGCCGAGACGGTATAGGCGATTTCGCGCGGGACAGTGCCGAACGGGGTGGACCGGCCTTGCGGATTGATGATCGTGATCGAATCACCCACTCGCGCCCCCAGATTTTGCGCAAGCCGCGACCCTAGTGCGACATTGTTGGCACCGGGCCGGAGCGAAGCAATCACGCCATCGACACGCTTGTCTTCAAGACGCTTGAGATCGCCATCAGTGTTGCCGCGCACCAGAATAGCCTCAACCCGCCCGTTGAAACTGGCCAGCAGCGGCTGTTCGATCAATGGCGAGGCGTGCGTGACGCCGGGCGTTGCCTGCACGCGCTTGAGGATATCCTGCCAGTTATCCAGTCTACCCCCATAAGCCTGAATGATGGCATGGCCGTTCAGGCCCACGATCTTGTCGAGCAGTTCGGCGCGAAAACCGTTCATCACGCTCATCACGATGACCAGCGCAGCAACGCCAAGCATGACCGCGACAAGGCTGATGCCGGCGACAAGCGCGATGAACGCTTCCCCGCGCCCCGGCAGCATGTAGCGCTTGGCGATGGTCCATTCGAACGGAGACAGGATCAAGCAGCAAACCTTTGGATATGGGCCTTTGGGACCAAGGCAGGCACCGGTTCCTTTGGCTGGCAGCCCAGCATTGGAGCTGGCCAAGATTGGGAACCGATATGGGCAACGCATGCGATTTACGTTGCCCGCGCCTAAACGGCAATGGCTTCATGCGGTTCCACGAAAGGCAATCGTCGGCGCAAAACGGCATCAATAAGCCGAAGCGCCCTGTTCTTCGAGTTTTGCAATACGTTGGCGCATCTGGCGCAGCTCGATCATGCGGCGCTGCCGCTCGATCGAAACCGGCAGTGCCCCCAGCACAGCAACAGCCACGTAAAGCTCGAAGAACTGCATCCGGTCGCCATACTCGAAGTCCATCACGGCGATGGGGCCAAATTCAAGCGCAGTCATCGTTCCACCGATGGCAATTAGCAACACTGGCAATAAAGCGATGATCGACTGTTCGAGAACGGCGGCGCCCACCACGATGAACAGCAGCGGAAAAACCAGCAATGCCCGCATGTCCAGCAGGAACACCGCGATCGTCAGCAGCGAAAACGTGCCGAACATCAAGATTGCCAATGGCCAGCGATCAGCGCTGGGTAGAAAGCTGCGCCCGCGCGACATCCGCCAGAAAAAGAACCGGAACAGCGGCAAACAAGCAATCATGCCCAGCGAATGCCCGATAATCCAGTGGGTGAAGTTTTCCATCGGCGGCAGACCGTTCGTAAGCCATGCCACCAGCGCTGCACTACCGCCCGACAGCAGCGGAAGGGTAAGACCGATACCGATATAAAACGACACCAACCATTCCAGCGTTTCGTCCGGCCAAAATGCGCGAGTGATCCGCCGCCAGATAAACGCAGCGCCCGCCGCTTCTGCGATATTGATAATCGCCAGAGGCACAGAAGCCGCCCACCCGATCCCGAAAAAGCCGGTAGCCATAACGCTGGCCAATCCACATAGCACCAGCCACGGCCCCCAGCGACGCTCTGGAACATCGGTAAGACGCCCCGCCAGCAAGGCTCCGGCTAGCCAGACCATGGCCACCCCTCCGCTAAAGCGGGCAAAGCTTACCGTGAGTGTCGCAACGGCGAAGAACGCAATGGCGACAAAGAGCGGTGAGGACAACTGACGGCCGATGCGCATTTGGCCATATATGAACGGCAATGGTTAATATTTTACAGAAGGGAACACAGGTAAATCAGGCCGCCGAGGCATACCCATTCAGCATATGGCAGCTTGCACTTGCCATAACGTGCAAAGGTCGCCATTTGGGCGCCAGCATTGGCCGGCGCTTTTGCGCCCACGCGAGTTCATGGGACCCATGACTTCACATAACGAAATTTTCGACCGCACGCCCTGGGACATCAGCGCAGGCGATGATGACAAGCTTCACGAAGAGTGCGGCATTTTTGGCGTACTCGGCGCGCGTGACGCGGCTGTGACGGTGGCGCAGGGTCTTCATGCCCTGCAACATCGCGGGCAGGAGGCCGTTGGCATCACCAGCTTTGATGGGCAGGAATTCTTTTCGCGCAAGGGCATCGGCCATGTCGCGGCGAACTTCTCAAGCCCTTCGGCACTGGCAGAGCTGCCCGGCATGATGGCTTCGGGCCATGTCCGCTATTCCACCACCGGTGGCGCTGGTCTGCGCAATGTGCAGCCGCTGTTTGCCGACCTGGCGTCCGGCGGCTTCTCCATCGCACACAATGGCAACATCTCGAATGCGATGTTCCTGAAGCGCGATCTGGTGCGCAAGGGGGCGATCTTCCAGTCGACCTCGGACACCGAGGTCATCATTCACCTTGTCGCAACAAGCCGATATCCTACACTGCTGGACCGGTTCGTCGATGCGCTACGCCTTATCGAAGGCGCCTATTCGCTGATCTGCCAGACGCCTGAAGGCATGATTGCCTGCCGTGACCCTCAGGGCATTCGTCCGCTGGTGATGGGCAAGCTGGGCGATGCGGTGGTCTTTGCCAGCGAAACCGTCGCGCTTGATGTGGTCGGCGCAGACTTCGTTCGCGAAGTTGATCCGGGCGAACTGTTGCAAGTCGATTTCGACGGCAACATCAGCAGCCATCGCCCGTTCGGCAAGACCGATGCGCGCCCCTGCATTTTCGAACACGTCTATTTCAGCCGCCCGGATTCCATCATGGGTGGCAATTCGGTCTATCAAGTGCGCAAGGCCATTGGTGCGCAGCTCGCCATGGAAAGCCCGGCAGATGCCGATCTGGTCATCCCGGTGCCGGACAGCGGCGTGCCCGCGGCGTTGGGCTATGCGCAGGAATCGGGCATTCCATTCGAACTGGGCATCATCCGTTCACACTATGTTGGCCGCACCTTCATCCAGCCTTCGGATGGCGCACGCAATGCCGACGTCAAACGCAAGCATAACGCCAACCGCGCACTGGTTGCGGGCAAGCGGATCGTGCTGATCGACGATTCGATCGTGCGTGGCACCACCAGCCTCAAAATCGTGCAGATGATGCGTGAAGCTGGCGCGGCCGAAGTTCATATGCGCATCGCCAGCCCGCCCACGGAACATTCGTGCTTCTATGGTGTCGACACGCCCGAAAGGTCAAAATTGCTGGCTGCAAGGATGGATGTGAAGGCCATGGCCGAATTCATTCAGGCCGACAGCCTTGCTTTCGTTTCCATCGACGGGCTGTACCGTGCCGTTGGCGAAGCCGAACGCAAAAAATCCTGCCCGCAGTATTGCGACGCCTGTTTCACCGGCGAATACCCGACCCGGCTGACCGACATGGCCGAACGGGACAACCCCGAACAGCTTTCGCTTGCCGTTGAAAAGGTGGCCTGAATGAGCAGCGAGCGCCCTTTTGAGGGGCAGGTTGCGCTGGTAACCGGGGCAAGCAGGGGTATTGGTGCGGCAACTGCCAAAGCTCTGGCTGTTGCTGGCGCGCATGTCGTACTGGTTGCACGCACCTCAAAAGACCTTGAAAAGATCGAAGAAGAGATTTTCGAGGCAGGTGGCAGCGCCACCATCGCACCTGTTGATCTGGCCGAACCGGAAGGCATCGCACGCCTGGCCACGGCCATTTCCGGGCGCTGGGATGCGTTGGATATCATGGTCATCAATGCCGCTGCGTTCCCCACGCTGACGCCAGTGTGGCAGATTGATGCCCGCGAATTCAACAGCGCGTTGACGCTCAATGTTCTGGCCACGCAGGCCTTGCTGGCCGGCTTTGACGGTATGCTGAAAAGGAGCAAGGACGCTCGCGTGATCGGCGTGACCAGTAGCGTGGGTGCAGCGCCGCGCGCTTATTGGGCGGCCTATGGCGCATCAAAGGCGGCGTTTGACGTGCTGCTCGATTGCTATGGTCAGGAAGTGCGCAATACATCTGCCGTGCGCGTTGCCGTGGTGGATCCGGGCGCAACCCGCACCAAGATGCGCGCCAAAGCCTATCCGGGCGAAAACCCCGACAGTGTGAAACCGCCCGAAGTGGTGGCCGAACGCATCGCAAGCTTGCTTGATGAAGCTTTCACCAGCCCTCACCGCGAGCGCGTTAACCAAAACTGATAAGTCGCCATTTACGTTTAGCCTTGATTCTGCATGATGAATTCTGACGCATGGGGCGTTGGATCATTCAGACAGAATGAAAGCGCTTGCCGATGGGCACCACAGACTGGAACACGCAAAGCTATGGCCTTGCCGCGCTGGAAGACCGGTGCGCACCGAGGTTGGCATTGAACATTCCCGCCAGCCTGCGACCTTCCGGCGGAACCGCCTTTCAAACCATCGTTTTAGATATTGGCCTTGGCGGGTTCAGCGCAAATGCACTTCAACGGATGTTTGAGGGCAATCGCTGTTGGCTGACGCTGCCCGGAATGGCCGCGCTTCAGGCAAGCGTCATCTGGTGGGATAGCGGGCGTGTCGGCTGCGCGTTCGAAACGCTTATCAGCCCGATCGTGCATGAAAATATTCTGGCCCGCCACAGCACCGAGTTGCGTCGGCGATAGGCCGTCGTCAGCCCGCCTTCATCTGTGCATGGGCCGCAAGCGCACGGGCGCGAGCATGGGTATGGGCGACGATTTTGGCCGGGTAACCTTGGGGCGGAATGGCCGGATCGTGGATCGCGTCATCCGACAGATGCGCCAGTTCTGGCACCCAGCGACGGATATAGCCAGCGGCATCGAATTTGGGTGACTGCGTGAGCGGAGCCATGATCCGCACGAACATGTTGGAATCAATTCCGGTGCCTGCCGTCCACTGCCAGTTGACCGCGTTCGATCCGTAATCGGCATCGACTAGCGTATCCCAGAACCATTGTTCGCCCTGACGCCAGTCAACTAGCAGGTGCTTTACCAGAAAGCTGGCCGCGATCATGCGTACCCGGTTGTGCATCCATCCAGTGTGCCACAATTCGCGCATACCGGCATCTACGATGGGATAGCCGGTGCGCCCCTGCTGCCACGCTTTCAGGCTATCAGGGTCATCCCGCCATGGCAGTGAATCATAGGCATCGCGCGCATTGCGGGTGCCGTAGTCGGGGAACTGCGCGATGACGTTCTGGGCATAATCGCGCCAGCCAATCTCACCCAGAAAAGTGTCCACCGAACCGCCTGCATCCGCCACGGCATGCCAGATAGTGGCCGGAGATATTTCACCAAAATGCAAGTGCGGTGAAAGGCGCGATGTCCCCTCGACAGACGGAAGGTTGCGACATTCGGCATAGCGTGCGGCATGATCGGCAAAATCTTGCAAGCGCGCTTTCGCGCCAACTTCTCCAGGAGTCCATTCTGCACGAAAACCGCCAGCCCAATCCGGCGTTTCAGGCAGCAGCCCCCAGTCTCCAAGCTTGTCGCTTTGCGGCCAAAGTGCGGGGGCCGAAAGACTTTCCGGCGCAGGCGTCGGGCTGGAAGGCGGCATGCGTTCGACCAGTGCGCGCCAGAACGGCGTGTAGATACGGTATGGCAAACCTGCCCCGGTTTTTATCGACCCCGGCGGGGCCAGATAGTTGCCATCGTGCAGCACAAGGCGAAAGGTCTTTGCCACAGCCTTTTCGGCATTGCGCCACCAAGGTTCGTAATGATGTAGCGCATGCACCGTCCGCGCGCCGCATTCGCGCCGGATTGCGGCCAGTTCCTCATGCACCTTGCCACGGCGCAGGATCAGTCGCGACCCCAGCTTGCGCAAGGCCGCATCAAGGCTGGCAAGACTGTGATGCAACCACCAAAGCGATGCGCCTCCCATCCGGCGGTGCCGGGGCGTTGCATCATCAAGCACATAGACCGGGATGACCGGCCCTTCAGCAGCGGCAGCAAGCAAAGCGGCCTGATCGGTCAGGCGAAGATCACGGCGTAGCCAAACAATTACGGGGTCGTTCATTTTGTCGTTGTGGCGGTTGCGCCCGTCGGATTCCACCCCCGCAAGACATGCCCCTTTGGACAGGGGCGATCAGGCAGATGACGGGCAAAGCGCCGATTGCACCGGTAGTTCGACTTGTCTGGTAAATCCGCCCACCAGTCGCGGATCAGCAAAGCGGGCATCCCCGAACGTCACCGTAACCACGCAAGAGAGGCGCTTAACCTTCGCAAAGGGCATCTGCGACCACGCCAGAAACATGCGAACGTCAGTGGTGGCCGTGGCGGCGCGCTGGACATCAGGATCGGCCATATTGTCGGGCATGGGAGCGCCAATATCGGCAAGGCCACCGTTCAAAGGATCAAACCGGGCATGCACGATCTGCCCTTGTTGTCGCCACACCACGTCGCGCCGCCAGAACCACAGCGGTTCGGGCGCGGCGAAAATGCGGTCGGGATTGGCGTAGGGCGCATCGACACGCGGTGCATTCCACGCCTGCACGGATATGCCAACATTCAGGACAATGAATAGCGTCGCAGCAATCAGGGCTTTCAGCGCAGGCCCACCCTGCACGGTCTTGCGCGATCGCCACACGCCCAAGCCCAGCACGACCAGCAACCACGGTGAAATGATGAACAGGCCATCGCTGTGGAACCAGCGCAAATTGAACGGCGACAGCAATTGCACCGCATAAACAGTTTGCAGATCAAGTAACGGATGGGTGAGCGCACCAAGATAGGACAGCGCCAGAAGCCAGCCAAAGTGCAGCGGTGGCGCCCCTTGGGCAATGCGCCCGCGCCGCACCTGCCACCGGTCCAGCACCCACAACAGCAATGCCAGCAGCGGCGGCAACACCAGCACGCCGCCCACAACGCCGTGCGTGAACCCGCGATGCGTGGCCAATGGCTCCCAAGGTGCCCAGCCAAAGAACACGTCGATGTCGGGCAGGTTGGCTGCCAGAATGCAGGCAGCAAGGCCCTTGCGAGTGCGATGCTTAAGCCCCGTTTCGGCCAGCGCCCAACCGGCAAGGCTATGGGTCAGGTTGTCCAGACGCCGCTCCTTGCCGGTCGGTTATTTCGCTGAATCAAACCGGGTCTGCGGCCGTTCCGCTCACAGTCCAGGTCTGGCCCTTGCCCAACAACTTGGCGAGATTGGCCTCCTTGCCCGCGCGAGCCTTTTCATCCTGCGCCAGCAGCGTTTCTTCATAGGTCGGGCGCGGATCGTCATAGATCACGCCCAGCGCCATCGGGAACGGGCCGAACGGCATTTCGACCAGCATGTGGGCAATGGCGCGGTTCTTGACATTATGGACGATCACGCCAGCAGCCTGCCAATCGCCGTCAACCACATCGACGACCTTAAGGCTCAGCGTATCCATGTCGAGCGCGATTCCCTTGATCCCGCCAGACTTTTCCGACCCGAACAGCATTGGTTCACCATCTGTCAGCCAAAGCTGGTTCTGGTCAGCAACGCCCTTTGCGACAAAATCGTCAAAGCGGTCCTTGTTATAGACGATGCAGTTCTGGAAGATTTCCACAAAGGCCGCGCCCTTGTGGGCATGGGCAGCCTTGAGCACGCCGGGCAGATTCTTCGACACGTCATAAGCGCGCGCGATGAAGCGCCCCCCCGAACCCAGCGCAAAGGCGCAAGGCAGGGCTGGCCGGTCAACCGAGCCAAGCGGCGAGGTGGGCGAATTGGTACCTTCGCGGCTGGTCGGCGAGAACTGACCCTTGGTCAGACCGTAAATCTCGTTGTTGAACAGCAGGATCTGCACGTTCACATTGCGACGCAGGATGTGCATCGTGTGGTTGCCACCGATGGACATACCATCGCCATCACCCGTCACCAGCCACACATCAAGACCGGGGTTGGCCAGCTTGATGCCCGTGGCAAACGCAGGCGCGCGGCCATGGATGGTGTGGAAGCCGTAGCTTTCAACGTAATAGGGGAAACGGCTGGAGCAGCCGATGCCCGAAACGAACACGGTGTTGGCCGGGTCTGCACCCAGTTCAGGCAAGGTGCGCTGCACCGCCTTGAGGATCGCATAGTCGCCGCAACCGGGGCACCAGCGAACTTCCTGATCGGTTTCCCAGTCCTTGAGCGTGGTCTTCACCGCAATCGGGGTCATGTCGTTCATCGTCGTAACCTTTATGCGAGCGCAGCTTCGATTGCGGCTTCGATTTCCGCAATGGTGAAGGGCTGGCCGCTGGTCTTGTTGAGCGGCTGGGCGTCGACCAGGAACTGGTCGCGCAGCACGGTCTTGAACTGGCCAGTGTTCATTTCAGGCACGAGAATACGCTCATACCCGTTCAGCAGTTCACCAAGGTTGCTTGGCATCGGCCAGACGTGGCGAACGTGAATCTGCGCAACGTCCAGACCCTTGCGGCGGGCGCGGCGGACAGCCTGATGGATCGGGCCATAGGTACTGCCCCAACCCACAACCGCCAGTTTGCCTGACGTTTCGCCAAGAATCACGTCCTGCAGCGGAATGGTGTTGGCCACGCCATCAACCTTCGCCCGGCGGGCATCAGTCATCGACTGGTGGCTGGCAGGGCTGTAATCGATATTGCCGGTGCCGGGGTTCTTTTCGATGCCACCGATGCGGTGCATCAGGCCCGGCGTGCCCGGCTTGATCCACGGACGCGCGCCCTTTTCATCGCGGGCAAATGGAAGCAGCTCGCCATTCGGGCCGTTCTTTTCTTCAAGGAACTTTGCAGGGAACTGCGTGAAGCTGGCAGGATCGGGCACCTTCCATGGTTCAGCCGCGTTGGCAATGTAACCATCGGTCAGCAGCATGACCGGGGTCATGTATTCCACCGCGATGCGGCAAGCCTCGATCGCGCATTCAAAGCAGTCAGCCGCCGAACGCGCGGCAATCACCGGCATCGGCGCATCGCCGTTGCGGCCATAGACCGCTTGGTAAAGGTCCGATTGTTCGGTCTTGGTCGGAAGACCGGTGGATGGGCCGCCGCGCTGCGAATTGACGATGACCAGAGGCAGTTCGGTCATGATCGCAAGGCCCATCGCTTCGCCTTTGAGCGCGATGCCAGGACCGGACGACGAGGTAACACCCAATTGCCCGGCAAAGCTTGCACCGATGGCCGAAGCAATGGCGGCAATTTCGTCTTCTGCCTGGAAGGTGGTGACGCCAAATTCCTTCAACCGGGTCAGGTTGTGCAGAATGGCTGATGCGGGCGTGATCGGATAACCGCCAAAGAACATCGGCAGATCAGCAAGCTGGGCACCGGCCACAAGGCCGAGGCTGACGGCTTCCGCACCGGTAACCGTGCGATACAGGCCCGGTTCGCTTTCCACCGGAGCAATGTGATACTGCTTGAGTGGACCGGAAATTTCCGCCGTTTCGCCATAAGCATGGCCTGCGTTCAACGCGGCGACGTTCGCCTCCGCCAGAACCGGGTTCTTGGCGAACTTGGCATTCAGCCAGTCGATCAAAGGCTGCCGGTCACGGTCGAACATCCACAGGGCAAGGCCTAGCGTCCACATGTTCTTGCAGCGCAGCGCTTCCTTGTTGCCAAGGCCGAACGGCTTGACCGCTTCCAGAGTCAGCGCCGAAATGTCGAATGCCAGAAGCTGCCACTTTTCAAGGCTGCCATCCTCAAGCGGATTGACCTCGTACTTCGCCTTTTCAAGGTTGCGCTTGTTGAATTCGCCCGTGTCAGCGATGATGAGGCCGCCAGCCTTCAGCGCGCCGACATTGGTTTTGAGCGCTGCCGGGTTCATCGCCACCAGCACGTCGGGCTGATCGCCCGCAGTATCAACTTCGGTCGAGCCGAAGTTGATCTGGAAGGCCGAAACGCCAAACAGCGTGCCCTGCGGCGCGCGGATTTCAGCCGGAAAGTCCGGGAAAGTAGCAAGATCGTTGCCTGCAAGCGCGGTCGACAGCGTAAACTGACCGCCGGTCAACTGCATCCCATCGCCAGAGTCACCGGCGAAGCGCACGACCACTGCTTCGGGGGTGGGGCTTTCCTTGCCGCCAGTCAGGGCGTCCGGTCCATCAACTAGTGTAGCCATATTGTCCTCTGCTTCGCGCATGGAGGTCATCCATGCCCTGCCGCAACCTTCTGATGGATTGCGCCTATGCCCCTCCTGCCCCGTTCGCAAAGAAGAAAAACTGCGCGAACGGAAAAATCCTTGAGCCGGACTTGATTCCGAACCGCCTTGCCAGTCAAGTTGCAAAAACAAACCTACCAATCTGTTTATAACGAATCCGATCACGGGACGAGGAAATGTCATGACCGATCAGCCGACCCACTACGTGCGACCCGATGTGCAAGCCTTCCTCGCCTTTCTGAACGGAACCGATGCGCCGCCGATGAGCGAACTTGGCCTTGAAGCCGCGCGCGCCAGCTATATCGCGATGGGGCAAGTGGCCGAAGCCGACCCGCGCGACCTTGCGGTGATCCGGAACCTGACCTGCCCCGGCCCGGCAGGCGATATTCCGCTACGGCTTTATGACTTGCGCGAAACGCGAGAGGCGGGGCCTGCGGTGGTATTCTTCCACGGCGGCGGCTTTGTGATCGGCGACCTGGACAGCCACCACAGCCTTTGCACCGAAATTGCGGCAGAGCTGGACCTGCCGGTGATCGCGGTGGATTACAGGCTTGCGCCCGAACATCCCTTCCCCGCAGCGCCCGATGATTGCGAAGCGGCAGCTCGCTGGATTGCGGACAATTCCGCCGAACTAGGTCGCCAGATTACCGGCCTGATCCCGATGGGTGATTCGGCTGGCGGCAATCTGACCATCGTGGTCACGCAAGCGCTGGTGGAGCAGCCCGCTTCGGTTCCAGTAGTGCTGCAGGTGCCAATCTACCCGCTCAGCGATGACAAGCCCGATCACCAGTCTTTCCTGCATTTTGCAGACGGTTTTCTGCTGACTGCCGATACGATGAAGTGGTTTGGCGATGCCTATCGCGCGATTACCGGGCACAAACGCGCCTATCCCATCTATGGCGAGCATTCGACCACGCCGCCAACAGTGCTAGTGACCGCCGGGCTTGATCCGATTCGCGACAGCGGACGGGTCTATGGTGCGGAACTGATCCGGGCCGGGGCAGAAGTCGTGTTCCTTGAAATGAAGGGTACGATCCACGGCTTTACCCAAGTACGCAAGGCGCTCCCAAGCGCACAGGGCGACATGCAATCCATTTTCGCAGCCGTGCGGCTGCTGCTGGAAAGGTTGAAATGAACGAGGAATTTGCCGGGCTTCCCTATCGCCCCTGTGTCGGCGTTATGCTGGTGAATGCCGCGGGCCGCGTTTTCGTCGGCAAGCGCATCGATAACAAGGAAGGGGACGCCTGGCAGATGCCGCAGGGCGGGATTGATGACGGGGAAGAGCTGCACCCCGCCGCCTTTCGCGAACTGGAAGAGGAAACCGGGGTTTCTCCCGATCTCGTAACCGTGATCGCCGAAAGCCGCGAGGAACTGCTGTATGACTTGCCAGACTTCCTGCTAGGCAAGATGTGGGGCGGCAAATATCGCGGCCAGCGTCAAAAATGGCTGCTGATGCGGTTCAAGGGCGAAGACACGGACATCCAGCTTGACGCCCATGAACCGGCTGAATTCTGCGAATGGAAGTGGCTGGAGCCGGAACTGCTGCCCGAAATGATCGTGCCATTCAAAAAGCGTGTTTACCGGCAGGTGCTGGATGAATTTCGCGACCTGATCTGATCTGGGGTGCCCCCGCGCAGACGGAGGCAGCGCCTCAGTGTCTGCCTCAGTTACTTTCGATCTTCGGCTCAGGCTTGATCGCTTCGGCCGAGACGACCTTGGGCGCGGGACCGCGCAAAATGGCGGCGGAAAGTTCTGCGGTTTCGGCACAGCCCTTGCCGCACAGGCCTTCTAGCCGGGTCAGGTTGCGCCGAGCCTTCTCCAGCGCCCCCTTTTCTACCATCGCCCCGCCTTCGCCCGAAATGGCAACGACATTGTTGGGATCACGCTCAAGCGCTTCGCGGTAATAGTGGATCGCCTTGCCCTGCATGCCTTCGCGGCGCGCGGCATCGGCCAGTGCCAAAAGAGCAGGAATGCTGGCAGGGTCGATAGCAAAGGCCGCTTCGAAACTGTCGGTCGCAGCCATAACATCGCCCTTGGCCAGTGCCGCCCGGCCATCTTTCAGCAGCATTTCGACGCGGGGATTGGCAGGGGCCGCCGTTCGTGCCGAACCCATGCTGCCGGTAATGCCAACGACAAGGGACAAGGCAAGGGCAACCGGGGCGTAACGCATCAACAACTCCTTCCGCCGAAAACCATCGCTGAATGTACCGGCGTGCATGAGCCTTCAGTTAACACGCGATACGATTGTTGCGAAGAAAAACCCGTCGGTCCCATCGTGAAAAGGCGTCAACCGCCAGCCCTTGCCGCGCGACCGGCCTGCAGGAAGCGCTGGCGTCGCCAGTTCCCAGCTCGGATTGACCGCAAGGAAAGCATCGATCCGATCCGCCCCTTCGGCATCCAGCAGCGAACAGACCACATAAGTCAGTCGGCCGCCCGGACGGACCAGCCTTGCGCCAATGTCGAGGACGTTGGCCTGCATCGCGCAATAGCGTTCGATCGCACGCGGATCGAGACGCCAGCGCGCTTCGGGGTTGCGCCGCCATGTGCCGGTGCCCGAACAGGGCGCATCGACCATGACCGCATCGGCCTTGCCCTCCCAATCGGTCAGCATCTCAACCTCGCGCCCCGGGTTAAGCAGGCGGGTTTCCGCCACAACGCCGGCACGCGTGGCGCGATCTGGCAGGCGTTGCAGGCGGCCCCGGTCAATATCGCAGGCGAGCAGCGCGCCCTGCCCTGCCATCGCGGCGCCAAGCGCCAGCGTCTTGCCGCCACCGCCCGCGCACAGATCGACCACAGCCTCACCCGGCTGCACATCCAGCGCCATACAGGCAAGTTGGCTGCCCGCATCCTGCACTTCAAACAGGCCATCGACAAATTCTGGCCACGTTTCCGCAGCCGTGCCCGCAGGCAGGCGAAGGCCATGCGGTGCAGGCACGTTCAACGCATCTACCGGCAAGCGCGCCCGCAAATCGTCGCGCGTGGTCTTGAGTATGTTTGCCCGCAGATCGAGCGGAGCGCGGCCCAACAGCGCCGACTGCTCCTGCTCATCTATCCCCGATGCAACCATGCGCTGCACCAACCATTCAGGAGCAATACCGCCTTGGGCCAATGTTTCGCCCGCCCGAATCGGCGCGGGACCATAGGTAGAGCCATCAAACAGAGCGGCTATGGCCGGATCAGACTGGCCGACGCGCAACATCGCCGCGCGGCCAGATTCGGGAATTTCGCCACAGGCGCGGATCGCTCTCCATGCCAGTTCACGAATAGCGCGACGATCCTTCGAACCGACGAACCGCCGCGCCCGAAACCATTCTGCTGTGATCCTGTCGGCCGAAGCGCCCTGCCCCCGCGCGGCAGCGATCACCGCATCCAAGATGTCAATCGCCGCCTGAACGCGCGCGGAGGGAGTCACCGGTCGCTGTCTCAGCCAACCTTGTAGTTCGGCGCCTCGCGCGTGATCGTCACGTCATGGACGTGGCTTTCGCGCAGGCCCGCATTAGTGATGCGCACGAACTTGGCGCGCTTGCGCAGATCTTCGATGGTGGCGCTGCCGGTATAGCCCATCGCCGCCTTGATCCCGCCGACAAGTTGATGAACCACATCCTTGGCTGGTCCCTTGTAGGGCACCTGACCTTCGATGCCTTCGGGCACCAGCTTCATCTGGTCCTTGATATCCTGCTGGAAATACCGATCCGCACTGCCGCGCGCCATTGCACCGACCGAACCCATTCCGCGATAGGATTTGTAGGCGCGCCCTTGATAAAGGAACGTCTCGCCCGGCGCTTCTTCGGTGCCGGCCAGCATCGATCCGATCATTACCGTGCTGGCGCCTGCGGCCAGCGCCTTGGCAGCATCGCCCGACGTGCGCAAGCCGCCATCGGCGATCACCGGAACGCCAGACTTTTCCGCTTCCGCAGCACATTCCATAACCGCAGTAAGCTGTGGCACGCCCACGCCCGCAACGATGCGGGTGGTGCAGATGGAACCCGGCCCGATGCCGATCTTCACACCATCCGCGCCAGCGTCAATCAGCGAGCGGGTGGCTTCTGCGGTGGCAACATTGCCCGCGATGACCTGCACCGAATTGGACAGCTTCTTCGCTGCTTCAACAGCGCGCGCAACGTCACGGTTATGGCCGTGCGCGGTGTCGATGATGACCACGTCACATTCCGCTTCGATCAGCGCCTGGGTGCGCAGCAGGCCCTTTTCGCCAACGGTCGTGGCAGCAGCCACGCGCAGGCGGCCTGCGGCATCCTTGGTGGCGTTGGGGAATGTCACCGCCTTTTCGATGTCCTTGACCGTGATAAGGCCGATGCAGTGGAACGAATCGTCCACCACCAGCAGCTTTTCAATCCGGCGCTGGTGCAACAGGCGGCGCGCATCATCACCGCTGGCGCCTAGCTTTACCGTTGCAAGGTTTTCGTGCGTCATCAGTTCACGCACCGGCTGGTTCGGATTGTCGGCAAAGCGCACGTCGCGATTGGTGAGAATACCCACCAGTTTACCCGTTGCTTCAACCACCGGAATGCCGCTGATCTTGTTTGCGCGCATGATGGCATTGGCTTCACCCAGCGTCGCGTCAGGCGCGATGGTGATGGGATTGACGACCATGCCGCTTTCGAAACGCTTCACCGCCCGGACCGCAGCGCACTGTTCTTCGATGGAAAGGTTGCGGTGGAGCACACCGATACCGCCAAGCTGCGCCATGACAATGGCCATGTCAGCTTCGGTCACCGTGTCCATGGCAGACGACAAGATCGGAATGTTAAGCGCAATGCCCTTGGTCAACCGGGTGCTGGTATTGGCCTGAGATGGCACCAGATCCGACTCGGCAGGACGCAACAACACGTCATCAAAGGTAAGGCCGAGAGGGATATCCATGTTGGGTGCCACTTCCTGTGTCCGGGTAGATTCGTGGCGGCCCATGTAAACAGGAAGAACCGGCTAGGCTAGGGGGTAAGATTGCGCTTTTGCGTGCCCGGCAATGGAGCCGGAATCTGGCCCACGCGATACCGCTTGGGATCGGCAAAGGCGCGCACCAGTTCCACCTGCAATTGCACGTCATCAGCCATGCCGGAATAATCGATCCCCGCCCCGGCCTGATCGGTCGGGCGATGATAGGTGTCTTCCATGAAGCGTTCGATGCGTTCCATGTCACCATAACTGCTGCTGACCATGACCGTGGGCACATCGTGCCGCATCAGCACCCAGCTATCCTGCCGCCGGATATAGGCATTGGCTCCATCACCCGGAGCCAGCCTTCGCTTGGTCTTGCGAATGACCTCACCAATCAAGGGGTCAAGCGGGGTCATCCCCTTCCCCACGATGCCCACCGGGCGCCCTGCCGGAACAAGGCCGGTGCTATCGACATTGAAAGCGGCAACAATGCGATCAAGCGGGATTGGCGGGTTTTCGGCAAAGGCAATGGCGCCCAGCAGGCCCAGTTCCTCGCCCGTGGTGGCAAGGAAATAGACATCGCGCTCCAGCGGGCGCCCCTTGGCCAGCGCCCGCGCCGTCTCGGTGACCACGGCAAGGCCGCTGGCATTATCGATTGCGCCATTGCAGATCAGGTCTTCTGCAGGGGCTGCGGCACATTCGCCAAAATGGTCCCAGTGCGCCAGCACAAGCACCGCGCCTGCGCCGGGATTGCGCCCTGGCAGTCGGCCGATAAGATTGTGCGTCTTGATCCGGGTTTCACGACTGGTCGCCTCGAACGTCCCAGCAGCACCCAAAAGATAAGGCACAAAAGCTGACGACGCAGCATCGGTACGCAGCTTTGCCAGTGTCGCATACGGCGTTCCGGCCAACAGCAGTTCAGTGGTGGTTGGCGAAACGAAGGCTTCGATTTCGTTACCGATGCGGTCCCCAGCGACGGCATAGCCCGCACGGCGACGACGTGCGATCACGTCTTCAAGGCCCCGCTCGTCATCCAACACAGTCAGCACCGCCAAAGCCCCGGCATCGAGCAGTCTCCCGGCGCGTTCGCTACCCCGCAAAGGATCGGTCCCATCGGGCAGGCTATCAAGCATGACTGCCACCCGACCCGCCAGTTCGGCGCGCGACAGAGTTGGCGCCATCGCTTGTCCCACGAACAGCAGCGGTGCATCCTGCACCAGAGAGCGCAGACCCGATGTAACCACGAATACGCTGTCGGCGGGAAGAGTTACCCGCTTGCGCCCACGCAGAAAGCTGGCGCGGGACAACACAGGTTCGCGTTCCACCAGTTCGACAGGTGCAAACCACCCGCTGCCCGGAATGTTGGTGCCCGCTTCCAACCCGATATCGAACCACTGCCGGGCCAGATAACGCAGCGTTTTGGTTTCGCCTTCGGTTCCGGGTTCCCGCCCGTCGAAATCATCGCTGGCCAGCGTTTCGACATGGGCCTTGAGCGCCAATTCCAACGCAGAAGGCCTGCGCGAAACGGGGCTTGCAGCGACCAACAGCAGAGCGCCGAAGCAAATTGCCCCGGTTATCGCCCTGCGCCAGCCCCTGTTTCGCTTCATCGCCGCCCTCACACGCCTGACCGCGTGCCCTTGCTCTCAAAAGCATAGGGGTTACGCAAGTTCCCAATTGTGGCAAGCCGGATGAACAGAAGTTTACAGCGACCAGTGGACAGCCTGCTTTGCGGAAGGGTTATTCCGCCACCCAACCTCCATCCATATTATAATTTGCGCCGGTAATGTTGCGCGCTTCATGGCGGCACAGGAACAACGCCAGCGCGGCAAGGTCTTCAGGCTGAACGAATTCCTTGGTCGGCTGGCGCACCAGCATCACATCGTTGATGACCTGTTCGCGGGTAAGCCCGCGCGCCTTCATGGTATCGGGAATCTGGTTTTCCACCAGCGGCGTCCAGACATAGCCGGGACTGATGCAATTGGCCGTGACGCCATGAGTCGCCAGTTCCAGCGCCAGCGTCTTGGCCAGCCCCGCAATGCCGTGCTTGGCAGAAACATAGGCCGCCTTGAACGGCGATGCCGTGAGCGAGTGGGCCGACGCGGTAAAGATGATGCGCCCCCAGCCCTTTGCTTTCATGCCCGGAATCGCCAGACGGCAGGCATCGAACGCCGATGTCAGGTTAAGCGCGATGATCGCGTCCCACTTTTCGACCGGGAAATCTTCCACCGGGGCGACGTGCTGCATACCTGCATTGTTGATAAGGATGTCCACCGCGCCAAATTCGGCAAGGGCCGCCGCCATCATCGCTTCGGTGCCTTCACGCTTGGTCAGATCTGCTGGGGCATAGATCGCCCTGCCCCCGCTGATTGCCCCCAGTTCGTCGCACAATTTGGCAATTTCCGCCGGATCGCCAAAGCCGTTGAGCACCACATCGGCGCCCTCAGCCGCCAGCGCCCGTGCATAGGCGAGGCCGATGCCGGAAGTTGAGCCGGTCACAAGCGCGCACTTGCCCTTCAGGAACATTCGATTACTCCGGGGTTTCAGGATGAATGGATCGCGTAAGGCATCGCGGGGACCGCCGCGCTTGTCCAGTCGCAAAAAGGTATGAGGGATCAACGATGCGTCTCGACGATTTCGACAGTTCCATCAATGTCGAAGACCAGCGCGGTGGCGGCGGTAGCCGATTCCCCATGGGCGGCGGCGGAAAAGTGGGTTGCGGGTCCATTGTCATCGCGCTGATTGCGGCTGTGGTGTTCGGGGTGGATCCAGCACAGATGCTTGGTTCGCTTCAGCAGGGACAGATGCAGGCACCTGCGCAACAGCAACAGGGCGGTACCTCGCTTGCTGAAAGTTGTTCAGTCAACGAATTCAGCCGCGAGACCTGCAACGCACTGTCATCGTTGAACAAAACGTGGGAGCCGCTATTCCGGCAGGCCAATATCCCGTTCCAGACGCCCAAGTTGGTGTTCTATTCGCAGGCGGGCCAATCGGGCTGCGGTGCGGCGCAAAGCGCAATGGGGCCGTTTTATTGCCCGGCAGACAACGGCATTTACATCGACACCGATTTCTACACCGAAATGGACAAGCAGATGGGCGCTGGCGGTGACTTTGCCCGCGTTTATGTAATGGCGCACGAATATGGCCATCATATCCAGAACGCGCTGGGCACATCCGATCAGGTTCGCCAGTTGCAGCAGCGCAGCCCCAGTCAGGCAAACCAGTTGTCGGTAAAGCTGGAACTGCAGGCAGACTGCTATGCCGGGGTGTGGGCCGGGCGCAACCGGGACCGGATCGAAGCGGGCGATATCGAAGAAGGTATGCGTGCCGCGCACCAGATTGGCGATGATGCGCTGATGAAGGCCGCTGGCCGTCGCCCTGCGGAAGAAGCCTTTACCCACGGCAGTTCGGCCCAGCGCATGCAGTGGCTGCGCAAAGGGCTGGAAACCGCCGATGAGGACCAGTGCGATACCTTTGCCGGCGCCTGATCGCGTTTTGTGAGGAACCAAAGACGGGTCGTGGCGTAAATCCGGCAAAAGGGGATTACAAACGCCATGACCAAGGCCCTTCGGTTCGCAACTTTGATGCCTTGCCTCTCGGCAATCGCATTGTCCACCGCTCCCGCATCCGCCCAGACAGCAGTATCGCAGGAAACGGTGACGGCAGGCGATGTGGTGACCAAGCCGCTCAGCGATCTCAACATCAAGAAGGACGAGATTCCTGAGGTGCTGGTTTCGGCGCGCGACAAGCCTTATGACCTTGCGGGGTTGAAGCGTTGCGCCGCCATTTCCTCGGCCATCACCAATCTCGATGCGGTGCTGGGCGATGATATCGATGTAGCCCGCGATGACGGCCGATCCACAGTAAATGTCGGCAATATCGCCAAATCGCTGGTGGGATCGCTGATCCCGTTTGGTGGCGTGATCCGCGAAATCAGCGGTGCCAACGCACAGCAGCGTAAATGGCAGGAAGCGATTTACGCGGGATCCGTGCGCCGGGCCTATCTGAAAGGTGTTGGCCAGCAACGCGGGTGCAAATATCCCGCTAACGTCGCAACTCCACAAGACGCAAGCCGCCTGTGGGCCGCACGCGATGCTGCTGAAAAAGCTGCCAAATCAGAAGATAAGGATCGCAAGGACAAGCCCGACGATAATAAGGCAAAAGGTGGGAGTGAGCCGGTAAGGTTTGAATCAAAAGCGGTTGTCCAGCCCACCCGCCGCTAAGGTCAACTTTCGCGTTTCATCCGGGAGATTTCCGCATCGAGTTCCTTGAGAACTTCCTTGCGGACTGCATCTGACAGGCTTTTGTCGCGGGAAATCTCCTCACGGGCCTTGCGCACACCTTCCAACGCTTCGGCCATGGCACGCTTTTCCATGCCTTCAGCTGAAGCGCAGGTGCGGATGCGTACGCGGGTTACCTTGCCCTGATCTTCCGCACTGGTGTCGACATTGGACAGCATCTGGCCAGCGGCACAGTGCCCGCCGTCTTCGCTGACCACATCGGTAACGGTCTCACCCTCGTCGTTCAGTACGATGACCCGCTGCTGCTCGCGATGCCGGTCTTTACCGGCGATGGGCGGGACAAGTGCAACTGGCGGAAGCCGCGCCTCGGCATCGGCAATGCGGCGCTCCACATCTTCGTCGGACAGCGGCTTGTCCGTCTCGAACACAAAGGTCTTGCCGTCGCGCGTAATGGTGCGGACGTGGGTGGCGTGGCTTTCGCCATCCGGACCATGGCGTTCGACCACAACAACATTGCGTTCCATCACCGGAGGCGCAGGTGGCGCAGGCGGTTGAGGGGCGGCGGCGGCACCGGTCGCAAAGGTCAGGCCCGCTATCATGGCAGTCGCCATACCGGCCATCAAACCTGCACGCGCTGTCGCAGAAAAACGATTTCCCGATCGCAATTTCATTGAACGCCTCCCTTGTAGGCCATCCTTTCAAGATGGCCCAAATGCATTGCGCCGGGATACCAGATCCCGGCGCAACAACATTCGGCGTTCGACAAACGACCGGCCCCGCTGGACCGGCGTCTGTGACAATCAGTAAACGCGCTTCTTCGGCTTGATGTATTCCACATCGTCGGTCAGGGTGTATTCGTGCACCGGACGGTAGTCGATGCGCACTTCGCCGCCCTTGCCGCCCCAGCCATTGAACCAGGTGGCAGTGTGCTTCATCCACTCGGCATCGTTGCGATCGGGGAAATCCTCGTGCGCGTGGGCCCCGCGGCTTTCCTTGCGGTTGTGCGCCGAATGCATCGTCACGCTGGCTTGGCTGATAAGGTTGTCGAGTTCCAGCGTTTCCACCAGGTCAGAGTTCCAGATCAGCGAGCGGTCCGAGACGTGGATGTCTTCCATACGCTTGTAGGTTTCGGCCAGCTTCACCTTGCCTTCAGCCATCAGTTCGTCGGTGCGGAACACCGCTGCATGGGCCGACATCGTACGCTGCATTTCGGTGCGCACTTCTGCCGTGGGCGAACCGCCCTTGGCGTGGCGGAAGTGGTCAAGACGCGACAGTGCCAGATCGGCGCTGTCAGCGGGCAGCGAGTTGTGTGAAGTGCCCGGCTTGATCAGTTCCTTGAGACGCAGGCCGGTTGCACGGCCAAACACCACAAGGTCGATCAGCGAGTTCGATCCGAGGCGGTTTGCGCCATGGACCGAAACACAGGCAGCTTCGCCCACCGCGAACAGACCGGGGATGATCGTTTCGGGGTTGCCGTCAGCACCGATGGTCACGACTTCGCCGTGATAGTTCGTCGGGATGCCGCCCATGTTGTAGTGAACGGTCGGAACCACCGGCAGAGGCTGGCGGGTGAGGTCGACACCGGCAAAGATCTTGCCGCTTTCGGTGATGCCCGGCAGGCGTTCGGCCAGCACCTTCTGATCGATGTGATCGAGGTGCAGATAGATGTGGTCCTTGTGCGGACCAACACCGCGACCTTCGCGGATTTCCATGGCCATCGAACGCGACACCACGTCGCGCGATGCCAGATCCTTGGCCGACGGTGCATAACGCTCCATGAAGCGTTCGCCTTCGGAGTTGGTCAGGTAACCACCTTCGCCGCGCGCGCCTTCGGTAATCAGCACGCCAGCACCGTAAATGCCGGTCGGGTGGAACTGCACGAATTCCATGTCTTGCAGCGGCAGGCCAGCACGCAGCACCATGCCGCCGCCGTCACCCGTGCAGGTATGGGCCGACGTCGCGGTGAAGTAGGAGCGGCCATAACCGCCCGTCGCCAAAACCACCGAATGGCTGCGGAAACGATGGATCGAACCATCGTCCATGCACAGCGCGATCACACCACGGCATTCGCCATTTTCCATGATGAGGTCGATGGCGAAATATTCGATGAAGAAGTCCGCGTCGTACTTCAGGCTCTGCTGGTAGAGCGCGTGAAGCATGGCGTGGCCGGTACGGTCAGCCGCGGCGCAAGTGCGCTGCACCGGGGGACCGTCGCCCATGTTCTGCATGTGGCCACCGAACGGGCGCTGATAGATCGTGCCTTCGGGGTTTCGGCTGAACGGCACACCTGCATGTTCCAGTTCGTAAACTGCAGCCGGCGCTTCGCGCACCATGTATTCGATCGCGTCCTGATCGCCCAGCCAGTCAGACCCCTTGACGGTGTCGTACATGTGCCAGGTCCAGTGATCGGGCGAATTGTTGCCCAGCGAAGCAGCAATCCCGCCCTGAGCCGCAACGGTGTGCGAGCGCGTGGGGAAAACCTTGGTGATGCAGGCGGTGCGCAGACCGGCCTGAGCGGCGCCCATGGTTGCGCGAAGGCCCGAACCGCCCGCACCCACGACAACCGTGTCGTAGGTATGGTCGATGATCTTGTAGGCAGGCTGAGTGGAAGTCATGACTTACGCGCCCCCCAGGGCAATGCGAAGAACCGAAAGGATGCCGAACGCTGCACCAGCGAAAGGCACGATGTTGACCAGCAGCCACGCAGCGATCTTGCCGCCTTCTTCGTGGACATAGTCTTCAAGCATGACCTGCACGCCCATGCGGGCGTGGGCAAAGGTGTTCACCATGATCAGGATCAGCGCCACCGACGGGATCGGACGCGCTACCCAGCCCCGCACTGTGGCAAAACTGTATTCCGGCAGCAGCGCAAGGCTGACAATCAGGAAGGTGATGAGGATAAGATTGCCCACCGCCGTCAGACGGGCGGTAAGCCAATGATGTGCGCCGTGGTGGCTGGAACCCAGCCCACGAACGCGACCGATGGAGGTGCCGTTACCCATGGTAAGCCTCTTTCAAATGGAGCGGTTCGCGCCGGCGCTTAGCGCAGCAGCACGAAAGCCCAGAACAGCGCGGTGAGGACGATAGAAACGACCATCGTGATGATCGACCAGCGCGCGTTTGCTTTCCAGTTCGTAACCGGCGCCCACATCAAGGATGAGGTGACGGATACCCGAAGCGGCATGCTGGAAAAATGCCCAGGTCAGGCCGACGAGGACGATCTTGCCCAGCACTGCGGTAACAGCCTGAAGGCCGCCTGCGGTGCCAGCCCAGGTCCAGTCGATGAACGTCTGATAAGCGGCTGGACCGCTTGCCAGCGCACCGATCCACCACAGCAACAGACCAAGACCTGCAAAGGCCAGACCGTTGCCGGTGACGCGGTGCAGGATCGAAACCAGCATGGCCGGACCCCAGCGCCAGATCTGGAGATGCGGCGAAATTGGCCGTGCTTTGCGCGCCTGCGCCATGAAATAACCCCCTTGAAGTCAGCTTGGATCGCGTTTGGCCACGATCGGGATGCGATTCGGTATTAGTCGAAATGATCGACCGTGCAAGCGCGCCAAGAGTGTAAAAAAGGACAGTCCCCGAACAGCCTGCCACGCTGGCCGTTGCACTGCGGCATCCCGGTGCCTAGACGGATGGCCATGTTAACCCCTGCAATCCTTGCCCTTGCGGCCACCGCCGCTTCCGTTCCCGCCCAACCAGCGGACATTCAGGCCACGCGCGCAATCATGGAGCAGTGCGAAGGAAAAGAAGACTTTTCGTCGCCCGCGCCGCCCGCCCGGATATTCGGCAATGTCTGGTACGTGGGCAGTTGCACGGTCAGCGTCCTGCTGATTACCGGGCCTGACGGGCACGTCCTTGTCGATGCCGGCATGGAAGACGCCGTGCCCGATGTGCTGGCCAATATCCGCAAGCTGGGATTCGATCCGCAGGACGTCGGCCTGATCGTCAGCAGTCACGAACACTTCGATCATGTCGGCGGGCTTGCCGCGCTAGCCAAGGCTACCGGAGCAAAAGTGGTCGCCCTGCCTGTCGCTGCCAAAGTTATCCGCATCGGCAAGGTCAGCCCTGCCGATCCGCAGGCGCAGGAAATCCATGGCTTCACCCCGGCAAAGGTGGACCGCGTAATCCAGCCCGGAAAGCAGGTTCGCGTCGGGCCGATCCGGCTGACCGCGATCGCCACGCCTGGCCATACCGAAGGATCGACAAGCTGGACCTGGACCAGTTGCGATGGTGCTGATTGCCGCAAGTTTACTTATGTCGACTCCATCAGCGCTCTGCAGCTTGGCACCTATCGCTTTGCCGCGCACCCGGACCGCGTGGCGATGTTTCGCCACACGTTTGACAAAGTGGCTGCAATGGACTGCGGCATCCTTTTAACACCGCATCCCGGTTCCAGCGCCATGTTCGAACGGATGAGCGGACAACAGCGGCTGGACGATCCCGCGGCGTGCAAGATTTTGGTCGAAGGCGCCCGTGCGCGCCTGAACAAGGCGCTGGAACAATGAGCTGGAAAGTCACCGCATTCGCCCCGCGCAACGTCATTCAGGCCGCGCTGATCGCGCATGAAGATGCGTGGGACTGGGACCATGACATAGTGATCGCAGGCAGCGAGATTGCGGAAGACAAGCCCGACGACTGGCAGTTGGAAGCATGGATGGACCGCAAACCATCCAAAGCCGACAGGGCGGCAATTGCCGGATTGTTCGCAGCCGATGCGCCTGAGCTTGTTACGGAGAAGCTACCCGATACCGACTGGGTTACGTTGAGCCAGCAAGGCGTCGAACCAATCCGCGAAGGCGTGTTCCATGTCCACACGCCGGAATATTCCCCGGTCAACCAGCACGGCGTGCGGGATTTCGTGATCCCGGCCAGTCAGGCGTTCGGCACCGGGCAACATGCCACCACCGCCGGATGCCTTGCCATGTTGACCCACATGAAACGGCAGGGCGTGCGTGTGCGCAATCTGGCCGATATCGGCACCGGCACCGGCCTTTTAGGCTTTGCCGGGCTGCACCTGTGGCCCACAGCACGCGCCATTGCCAGTGACATCGATGCGGTATGCGGGCCGGTTGTCGCAGAGAACGCTGCCAATAACGGCATGGTGCTGGGTGATGGGCCGGGACGGATGGCGATGGTAATCGCAGCCGGGATGGAGCATCCCCTGCTGGAAGCGGCAGGTCCGTATGACCTGCTGATCGCCAACATTCTTGCCGGGCCGCTGGTGGAACTGGCCCCGGATTTCGCCCGTGCGGTGGTGCCGGGCGGCAGCGTGTTGTTGGCAGGTTTGCTGGAAACGCAGGAAGCGACTGTGCGCGCAGCCTATCGCCGGGCAGGCCTGAGATTGGCGGCGCGGATGGTGCGTGGCGACTGGTCGATCCTGTGGCTGCGGCGGCGCGCCACTGGCGAGGCTTTGCGCCGATAGGAAAACGGTTTGTCACGCCAGCAACTTCGGCTTAACCAAATGGTTAAATCGAAGGATGCAGGGCATGAGCTACAATACATTCACGGTGGAAAAGCGCGACGCGGCGGACTGGGTAACACTGAATCGGCCCGACGCGCTCAATGCCATTTCGCTGGAAATGGTGCGCGAACTGAACGACTATTTCGGCGCTCTGTTCCATGATCGAGCAACGCGCGTGGTTGTGCTACGCGGCGCGGGCAAGGCGTTCTGCGCCGGGCTGGATATCAAGGAACGCAGCGACGGGCGCGATGAAGTGCCGTTTGCGGGCGGGTTTGGCTTTCAGGGCTACTTGGCTGACGTTTATCTCAAGATGCGGCGTTGCCCGCAGCCGATCATCAGCCTTGTTCATGGCGCAGCCTGCGGCGGCGGTTTCAGCTTTGTGCTGGCATCCGATATCCGCATCGCCGGCGAAAGCGCCAAGATGAACGCGGCCTTCATCCGGCTGGGGCTTTCTGCCTGCGACATGGGATGCAGTTATTTCTTGCCGCGCCTTGTCGGTACATCGGTTGCCAGCGAACTGATGCTGACAGGGCGGTTCATTCATGCCCGGCGAGCGCTTGCCACCGGATTGGTTTCCGAAATGGTGCCCGACGCCGATCTTGAGGCGACCGGGCAAAGTTATGTCGACGATCTCCTCGCAGCATCGCCAATGGGCCTGCGCATGACCAAGGAAGGGTTGAACCTTGCCATCGACGCGCCCAGCCTTGAAGCCGCGATGGCCATTGAAAACCGCAACCAGCTGATGACGTCTGCCAGCCCAAACTTCCGCGAAGGGATGCAGGCGTTTCTCGAAAAGCGACGGCCGAATTACGTGCCAGAATGAGCGGCTAAAGTATCGCGCAACAAGGTCAGCGCCGCTTGCGTGAATGCCTGCATATTGCCCAGCCGGGCATTGCTGCCGGTCTGGACAAGGCGCGATGCAGCAATGCCATTTGGCCCGACCACGGCCACGGCGCTGTTGCCCGAAGCTACACCCAGCGGGTGCGCGCTGCCCCCGCCGGCCGCGCCAGTTTCGGCAATGCCCCAGTCTGCGCCATAGCGTTGCCGGATAAGCTCTGCTTGCGCAATGGCATAGCCTTCCGTCGCAGAAGTATGCCCACGCAGCGAACCGGGTGGATGGCCCAGCACGATCCGCCGCCCCTTAAGGGTATAGATGACGCCGCCGCCAAGATAGAACGCCGAAGCACCGGGCATGGCAAGCAAGCTGGCCGAAACAAGCCCTCCGGTTGCGCCATCAACCACGGCAATGGTCTGATGCCGTGACTTGAGCATGACACCTGCTTGCGCGGCGATAGCTGCGAGGTCTTCCAGCATCAGATCAGGTCCGCGATCCCAACATGGCGATGCCAAATGCGACGAAGACCCCGCCCGTTACCCGGTTGAACAGCGTTTTCAGTGCAGGCCGGGTCAGCGCAGCGGCAATTGAGCGTCCGCCCAGCGCATAGATGAAGAACCATGAAATTTCGATCACCCCAAACGTGGCGACCATGATGGCAAACTGCGGCAACTCAGGGTGGCTGGCGTCGATGAACTGCGGAAGGAAAGCCGCCGCAAACACCAGCGCCTTGGGATTGGAAATGCCCACGGTGAAAGCGGTGCGGAAAATCCGCCAGTCCGAAATCACAGGTGCGCCCTGCCCTTCCGTCAGATCAACAGGGGCATCTTTGGCTATCCACGCCTTGTAGCCCAGCCACAGCAGGTAGCCCGCGCCTGCAACGCGTAGCACCGTAAACGCACCAGGCAAGGCCGTAAGCAGCGCAGCCAGCCCCAGCGCCGAAGCGGTAAGCAGGCTGACCACGGCGATGAAACATCCCGTCATGGCCAGGATTGACCGCGCAAGGCCAAGTTCGACACTGCGCGTCATCACATGCAGCATGTTCGGCCCCGGCGATCCGGAGATGAAAAAGACGGTGACGACGAACAGCCACCATGTGTGAAATGCCATCAATCTATCCCGCGTTCCGCACGATTTCGGCCCATGCGGCTTCGTCTATCACATCTATGCCCAGTTCGGCCGCCCTTTTCAGCTTCGAACCCGCCCCCGGCCCCGCCACGATCAAATCAGTCTTGGGTGAAACAGACCCTGCGGCGCGCGCGCCCAGCGCTTCGGCCTGCGCTTTGGCTTCGTCCCGACTCATCGTTTCCAGCTTGCCGGTAAAGACCACAATCTTGCCCGCAACGGCGCTGGCCTTGGTTTCGATCACATAAGGCGGCGGGCTGACTTCGGACAGCAGGTCTTCCCAGACCGCGATGTTGTGCGGTTCGTGGAAGAAATCACCCAAGGCTTCGATCACGACCGGACCGACACCATCAATGGACAGCAGATCAGCGCGGGCGTCGAGCTGCTCCGCGCAAAGCGCAGGAGCACCTTCCTGCTGCTCCCCATCCAGTTTGGAAAGCGCAGAATGGGCAGCTTCGGCAGCCTTGCGTAATGCAGGCAGGGTAACGAACCGCTTCAACAGATCGCGCGCTGTGACCGCGCCGACATGGCGGATACCAAGGCCAAACAACAGGCGAGCCGCATCAGGCTCACGCTTGGCCTCAATGGCTGCCAACAGGTTGTCCACAGACTTGTCCTTCCAGCCCTCGCGCCCGACGATATCGCCGCGACGCTTCCTCAGCCGGAAAATGTCCGCCGGGCCTTCCAGCCAGCCAAGCTGGAAAAACTCGACGATAGTCTTTTCGCCCAGCCCTTCGATATCCAGCGCAGGCCGCCCGACAAAATGCTTCAGCCGCTCCACCCGCTGCGCAGGGCAGATCAGCCCGGCCGTGCAACGCACATCAACTTCGCCTTCTTCGGCCACGGCTTCGGACTGGCATTCCGGGCAGTGATCGGGGAAATGATAGGCCTCGCGCGCATCATCACGGGTAAGGTTTTCAACCACCTGCGGAATCACATCGCCTGCGCGCTGAAGAACCACGCGGTCGCCCACACGCAGGCCAAGTCGGCCAATTTCATCGCGGTTGTGGAGCGTAACATTGGTCACGGTAACGCCGCCGACCAGCACCGGCTTAAGACGTCCCACCGGCGTCAGCTTGCCTGTCCGCCCCACCTGAATGTCGATGGCTTCCAGCGTGGTTTCGGCTCGCTCTGCCGGGAATTTATGGGCCATGGCCCAGCGCGGCGCTTTGGCGACAAAGCCAAGCCGGTCCTGCCAGTCAAGCCGGTCCACCTTATAGACCACACCATCGATATCATACGGCAGTTCAGCGCGCGCCTTACCTATGCTCTGATAGTGCGCGATCAGTTCGTCCGCGCTGACTCCGCAGATCAGCTTTGGCGAGACGGGAACGCCCCACCCCGCGATCTTGCGCATCATTTCAAGCTGGGATTTCGCCGGAACCTCGCTTGCCGCGCCCCAACCATGGGCAAGGAAGCGCAAGGGACGGCTGGCGGTGACGCTGGCATCCTTCTGGCGCAGCGCCCCTGCCGCCGCGTTGCGAGGGTTGGCGAAAATCTTGTCGCCCTTTTCCGCCTGCATCTCATTCAGCTTCAGGAAGTCCGCCTTGGCCATATAGACCTCGCCGCGAATTTCGAAGACGGCAGGAATGTCGAACAGCCCCTCGCCCTTCAACTCCTGCGGAATGTCAGGAATATGCGCGACATTGGCCGTGACGTCTTCCCCTACCTGCCCGTCACCGCGCGTGGCAGCTCGCACAAGCTTCCCGTTCTCGTATCGCAGCGAACAGGACAGACCATCGATCTTGTCCTCCGCCGTCATTGCCACTTCGGTATCATCGCCCAGCGCAAGGAAGCGGCGCACACGCGCAACGAACTCGGCCACTTCCTCGTCGGAAAAAGCATTGTCGAGGCTCATCATTCGAACCTCGTGCGCGACCTTGCGCAAAGGGGATGACGCCACTTCATGGCCCACCTGCGCGCTGGGGCTGTCGGGCCGGATCAGATGCGGAAACGCTGCCTCCAGTTCGGCGTTGCGCCGAACCAGCGCATCATATTCCGCATCCGAAACTTCCGGCGCATCCTCGGCATGATAAAGTCGGTTGTGCTTGGCAATCTGCCGCGCAAGCCGCATTAATTCGTTGGCGGCATCAGCTTCGGGGATTTCAGGTGTCGTATCAGGCACGGGGTTCACCCCAACTCTTCAATTGGCAATCTTGATTCACGCCTTTGCCCCAACCGGCTCCACCTCAGCGCGCGCGCCGAAACCAGCGATGATCGGGCGGGCCTTGCGGATGGCTTCCTGCACTTGCGGCAGGCCCAGGCTGGCCTTGTGCGCTGCTTCATCGGTCCAGACTTCGGTGATCCACACGCTGTTTTCGTCCACCTTGTCGCGCCAGATTTGATAGGCAAGGTTCCCCGGCATATCAGCGCTACCTTCGGCCAGATAAACGATCAGTTCCTCCCGTTTGCCCGGCGCAGCCATCATCTGACCGATCAGGGCATAGACGTTTGCAGGGTCGATCTCTTCCATGGCGCTGGCTTTCGTTGAGAGAAGAATGGCAACGGCGGCGCTGCCGATAAAGCTGCGACGGTCGAACGTCATGCCTGCTCCAGCAACCGATCGGCCTGCGCACGCGCTTCGGCGGTAACTTCGGCCCCGGAAAGCATCCGCGCGATCTCTTCCTTGCGTGCGGCGGCGTCCAGCAGATTGACGGAAGTGCGGGTGACGGTGCCGTGCGATGATTTGGCAATCATATAGTGACGGTCGCCGCGCGCAGCGACTTGCGGGCTGTGGGTAACCGCCAGAAGTTGTCCATTGCCGGCAAGCCGGGCAAGCCGTTCGCCAATCGCGCTGGCAACCGCACCGCCCACGCCGCGGTCAATTTCGTCAAAGATGATTGTGGCAGCCCCGCCTTCTTCGGCCAGTGCCACTTTCAACGCGAGGATAAAGCGGGAAAGTTCCCCGCCCGATGCGATTTTGCCCAGCGGAGCGAAATCAGCGCCAGGATTGGTGGAGATGAGAAACTCCACCGCATCAATCCCGCCTGCCCCCCACCGATCGTCCGGCAGGCGCAGGACAGCCGTGTGGAATTTTGCCGCATCCAGTTTCAATGGCGCAAGTTCGGCGGCCACAGCCTTGTCCAGCTTGCGTGCTGCTTCGGCACGAACGACAGACAGGGTTTCTGCCTTGGCCTGATAGTCGAGACTGGCCTCGTGTGCGGCACGTTCAAGGCCTGCAATCTGCGCCCCACCGCCTTCGATCGCGTCAAGCGCGACGCGCATGTCCTGCATCTTGTGCGGCAGATCATCGACAGTGCAGCCATGCTTGCGCGCGGCGGCGCGCAAATCGAACAGGCGGGTTTCGATACGGTCAAGCAATGCAGGATCGTGGGCCAGCATCTCCGCTGCACGGGCCAGCTTGTCCTCAGCCTCTCCCGCTTCGATCACCGCGCGGTCCAGCGCCTCCAGCGCTTCGGCCAGCATGGGGTGTTCGCTGGCGATACGGTCAAGCCTGCGGGCCGCGCTGCGCAAGGTGGCAAGTGCCGAATCCGACCCCTCCCACAAGCGCTGCAATTCAACCAGATCGCCCGAAAGGCGTTCGCCCTTCTGCATGTCGGCGCGCTGCCCAGCCAGTTCGTCTTCCTCGCCCACAACCGGGGTCAGCGCGGTAAGTTCGGCCAGATGGGCAAGCAGCAAGTCCTGTTCTTCAGCAGCTTTGTCCACCCGCGCGCGCGCTGTGGCCAAGGCATCTTCTGCCTTGCGCCATTTGATCCACGCTGCTTCAACGCCTGCTGCATCCGCTCCGGCATAACGATCCAGCAAAGCCCGGTGCCCGCGCGCATTCACCAATCCGCGATCATCGTGTTGCCCGTGCAGTTCAACCAGACTACGCGCCAGTTCGCGCAGCAGGGCAACGCCAACCGGCTGATCGTTGATGAAAGCCTTCGATCCGCCATCGGCCTTTACCCGGCGTTTGACGATCAGCGGTTCGCCCGGCTCGACATCCACTTCCGCTTCGACCAGCGCAGCGCGTATGACATCCGGCAAACTGTCAAATTCGAACGTGGCGATCACGCTGGCCTGATCTTCGCCATTGCGGACAAGGCCGCTGTCGGCCCGGTCGCCCAGAATCAGGCCAAGTGCATCAAGCAGGATCGACTTACCCGCACCCGTCTCACCGGTCAGCACGCCAAGGCCACCGGAAAAGGTCAGGTCAAGCGCCTCGATGAGCACGACGTTGCGGATCGACAAGCTGGTCAGCATCTTGTGCGAGTCTCTAGCGGGTTGATGCGCCTTCGTCATCAACGTTCCCCACTTGTTTCATCCGCGTTACACGGTGCCACACGGACGCAACGCGACTCTGCCAGATCATAAGCGCATGAAGAAAGGTGCGCCCATGCCTTCGCGGACGTTTGCTGACGGTTCAAGCCCGTTCAAGTCATCTTCAGAACTCTTTGCCGCCATCCCTTCGTGGCTGGACATGCCCGAACCGCGTGGCTTCCGGCCCAAGCGCAAATTGCGCACGGTGTGGATTTCCGACCTGCATCTGGGCACGCGCGGCTGTAACGCGGCCCTGCTGCTGGATTTCCTCTCCTCGATCGAATGCGAAACGCTGTATCTGGTCGGCGATATTGTCGACGGCTGGCGGCTGAAAAAAGGCTGGTACTGGCCCGACGAACACAACGAAGTGATCCGGCGCGTGCTGAAAATGGCGCACCGGGGCACGCGCGTCATCCTGATTGCGGGTAACCACGACGAAATGCTGCGCCCCTATGCGGGGATGAGCTTTGGCGGGGTGGAACTGGAACTGGAAGCGATCCACGAAACTGCCGATGGTCGTCGCCTGCTGGTGACGCATGGCGACGGCTTCGATGGCGTGGTGCTTTACGCACGCTGGCTCGCATTTCTAGGCGACAAGGCCTATGAAATCCTGTTGCGCACGAACCGCTGGTTCAACGCAATCCGTCGCATGTTGAAAATGCCTTACTGGTCGCTGTCCGCCTATATGAAAAAGCGGGTGAAAAACGCGGTTCAGTTCGTGTGCGATTTTGAAGAAGCGGTGGCCCACGCGGCGCGCGACATGGGTGTGGACGGTGTAGTTTGCGGCCATATCCACTGCGCTGAAATCCGCCAGATCGGCGACATCACATATTATAACGATGGCGACTGGGTGGAAAGCTGCACTGCGCTGGTCGAAGACCGCGATGGCGCGATGTCGATAATCGATTGGGCCGAAGAAACCCGCCGCGCCGCGAATGCCAAAAAGGCAGTCCCGGCCGCACCGCTTCCCGCGCACGAGGAGGAGCCCGCATGAGAATCGCCATCTGCACTGACGCCTGGCACCCGCAGGTCAACGGCGTGGTTCGCACGCTGGCCGCCACGGTCGACCGGTTGAACGAGCGCGGGCACGAAGTCGAACTCATTACGCCCAGCCAGTTCCGCACGATGCCGCTGCCCGGCTACAGCGAAATCCGGCTGGCCATGGCCCCCCGCTTTGGCACGCGCCGCACGCTGGCAGATTTCGCGCCCGACGTGGTGCATATCGCCACCGAAGGCCCCATAGGGTGGAGTGCACGCGGATGGTGCAAAACCAGCGGCGTGCCATTCACCAGCGCTTTCCACACCCGCTTTCCCGAATACGCCGCCGCACGTACCGGACTTAGCCCCGAACATTTCTGGCCACTGATGCGCCGGTTCCATGGGCCAAGCCGCGCCGTGCTGGTTTCAACGCCAACGCTGGCGCGTGAACTGGCGAATCAGGGCATCGGCCAGACCCGGCTTTGGACACGCGGAATTGATCGTGCGCTGTTCGAACCCGCGCTGGTTCGCCCCGATCACGCCCCCCTGCCCCGTATGACCGGCCTAGCCGGGCCGATCATGCTCAACGTGGGCCGGGTGGCTATTGAAAAGAACCTGACCGCGTTTCTCGACGCCGATGTGCCCGGCACCAAAGTCGTGGTGGGCGATGGCCCTGATCTGGCACGGATGAAGGCACGCTATCCCAAGGTCGTTTTCCTGGGTGCACTGCATGGCGAAGATCTGGCACAGGCCTATCGCTCCGCCGATGTATTCGTATTCCCCAGTCGCACCGATACCTTCGGCCTGGTGATGATCGAGGCATTGGCTTGCGGTTTGCCGATTGCCGCCTTCCCCGTCCCTGGCCCGCTGGATGTCATCGGACCTGACGGGCACGGGCCCGGCGACGATCTGCCGATGCGGATAGGCGCAGTGGATGAAAATCTGGCACTGGCCATCGCCAAGGCGCTGCGCTGCGATCCGCTGGGTGCGGCAATCCACGGCGCGTCCTACAATTGGGACCGCGCCACAGACCAGTTCCTTGACGCGGTAACCGACGCCATGTTGTCTGTGCGCGAAATAGAACCAGCTTGACCATCTGACCCGCAGATTCGCGGAAAAACACAGCCGCGCCGGTGCCCCCGGCGCGGTTTTGCGTTGCGGGCACCTTTTATCGGTCAGACGGTGGAAATGTTCGATTGGCGCGATATAATCACGCAAGTCATCCTTGTTTTTCAACGATCTGCCACGGGAAATTGCCCACGATGCCGTTCTTGTTAGGAGTTGCGTCTGTGATTGCCGCGCCAGCGGTGGCCCTGCAGCCCGATGAGACAGACCTGCCCGCAGGCGTCGCCGCGATGATTGATACAGCACTACAGGCAGGCGACGAGACAAGCGCCGATGCCGTAGTGCGTATTGCCCGGCTGGCATACCCGGTTGCCGCAGCAGCCATCGACCGGCGGGTTGCAGCTTGGCAGATTGCGCAAGGCCAGCAGGCAAACAGCGCTCCGATTGCGCCAACTCCGGCGCTGCCTGTCAAACAACCTGAAGCCGTATTTACCAGCGCCATGGCGTCGCCCCCCACGACAAAGTGGACGGGTGAAGGCGAACTGGGTGCCTTTGCCAACACCGGCAACGCACCGGGCATTGGCTTTGTAGGCGGGCTTAAGTTGCTACTGGAAGGCGAAAATTGGCGGATCGGCAGCAGCGCGCGCGCCGATTATCAGGAAACCTCAAACGTAGTAACGCGCGAACAATATCGCCTGTCGATGGAACCGAACTATCAGTTCGGCCCAAAGGCTTACATTTACGGTCTGGGACAATATGAAAAGGATCGCTTTCAGGGGTTTGAGGCACGCTACAGCGTGTCAGGCGGATTGGGTTATCGGCTGGCCAACGACGGCGCTACCAAGATCAACGTCAAAGCCGGCCCAGCATGGCGCGAAACCGACGCGATAGATGGCACGCGCGAATCCGTTGTGGCCGGTCTTGCTTCGGTAGACATGAAAATGAAGCTGGCGCGCGGATTGCACTTCAGCCAGGACGCCAGCGCCTATGTCGATGCCAAAGGCAGCACGCTTTACACGCTCGCCGCACTCGATTCGCAACTGATCGGCAAATTGAAGGCGCGCTTTTCCTATATGTTGCAATATGAAAGCGCCCCAGAAACTGGCCGACGCCCTACCGATACGACCAGCAGGCTTACACTGGTTTACGGCTTTTGATCCGCACCAGAACTGCAAACAATAAAACTTCCAAGTACTGTGGATTTTTCTATAAAATTGCGACCACTCCCATTTGCAAGAGAGTGTGCCAAACATGCGTATATTCATAACGGCAATTTTGTGCGCGTCAGCATCGCTTTTAATTTCAGCGATTGCTTCACCGGCTCAGGCGCAAACAGAAAGCCGCTGCTACAAACAGTTTGAACAGCAAAGCCGAGCTGTCTGCGATGCTCCGGTGAGAGCCAATTATCGGGATCGCTGCATCGCGGAGATGACCATGCACCGCGACCGATGCCTTGAAAACAATCGCCTCACCGAAGAGCGGCGACAGGCAGCCCAAGCCCGGCGCGAACAATTACGACTCGAACGCGAGGCGAAGCGGCAAAACCGCGTCCCTCCGCGCTAGCCAGATACTCGCGCCACAGCCGGTTAAACCCGGCGCGCCTAATCAGATTGCCTGCGTGCCCGGTGCGTGCTTGTTCATCAGACCAAAGGCGCGGTCATACCATTTGCTGCCCGGATAGTTGCTGCCCAGCACAGCGGCAGCCTTTTGCGCTTCCTGCGGCATTCCCAGCGACAAATAGCTTTCGACCAGACGATAAAGTGCTTCGGGCGCGTGGCTGGTGGACTGGTACTTTTCCACCACGGTACGGAACCGCAGCGTACCGGCCAGCCATTTGCCGCTGCTTTGGTACATGCGCCCGATTTCCATCTCCTTGCCCGCAAGGTGATCGTTGATGAGGTCGATCTTCAGACGTGCGTCGGATGCATAGTCGGTGTTGGGATAGCGACGGACCAGTTCGTTCATCGCCGTCAGCGCCTGCTGCGTAATCTTCTGGTCGCGCGTCACGTCAGAGATCTGTTCGTAATAGCACAGCGCGATCAGGTAATAAGCGTAAGGCGCGTCCTTGTTGCCGGGGTGAATCGACAAGAAGCGCTGCGCAGACTGAACCGACTTGGGATAATCACGCGAAGCGTAATAGCTGAACGAGCTCATCAGCTGGGCACGGCGTGCCCATGGCGAATAGGGGTGCTGACGTTCAACTTCATCAAACAGTGCCGCCGCCTGTTTGGCATCGCCCTTGTCCAGACGATCCTTGGCCGCAGCATAGAGCGTGTCGACGTCACGCGCGACATAGGCGACGTCTTTCTTGCCCTTGCTGCCCGCACAACCGGCGGTAACGCCCATGGCGAGCGTGGCGGCGGCAAGAACGGCGAGGCGCAGCGGGCGCCGCATAGCTGAGAGCGTCATGCCGACCCTATAGCCAGCCGGTTGCTGAACGCCAAGTGAAGCTTGCGTGCTTTTACGCTTCTGCAAACGGCGGCTCGACAGCAATTGGATCAGCAAGCGTGATCCGGTCGAGAATCGCGGCCGTATCATCGCGCAATTGCAGCATAAGTCCGCGCAGACGGCATTCTGCTTCGGGCAGGCAATTGGTGCAGTGTTCGTATGCATTTCGCGCCGCGCAGGGTACCAATGCCAGACTGCCCCGCGTCAAACGGATGATGTCGCCATAGCGGATATCAACCGGCGGCAGCGCCAGTTCATAACCGCCATCGCGCCCGCGATGCGACACGACAATCCCTTCACGCGCCATTTCAGACAAAATGACCGTAAGAAACTTTCGCGGAATATTTTGCGCTTCTGCAATCGCGTCAAGGCGCACAGCACCTTGGCCAAACAGATCGGCCAAATGTTGCAGCGCGCGGATCGTGTATCGCGTTTTTTGCGAAAGCATGGCGCAGAAATGGACTCTTGCGCGGGAAAGTCAACGCGAGAGGTAGAATTACCTGTTCAGGATTGGTGCGCCCCAAGGCCTTGACCAGAGGGACGCACCGTCACCTGCAAAAACTTACTTTGCTGCCGTCACCAGCGACTCAACGAAATCAAGGCGAGCGCGGTAGGGGTCTTCGACATGGGCAGCGCCCTTGGCATCGATCAGCATGACTTTGGTGTCATCTGCCGTTGCAGCAGGCCACTGGGTACCAGGCTTGCCCGTCTTGGCGAATTCCACCCAAAGTTTATGCGTTACCGTGGCCACGGCAGGCTCTTCTGCAACCATCTTCCATTGCGTGCGCGAAGCAACCGTATCGAAAACATACGGAATTTCGCTGGCATGGGGTGCACCGCCCATGGCCGCCTGCATCTCAGGATGGGCATAGGCAAAGCGGTAGAGATAGGCAGGCTGCCCACGCTTGGCCAAAGCCCGCGCGACCGCGCGCGCAGGTTCGATGAACGTCTTGTCCGCGCTGGTCATCGTGCCAACCACAAGCCCAGTCAACTTGCCATCGGAATCATACAGCGCGCGCGCCTGCGCAGCCTTGTCGCCATAGGTCGCAAAGATCTTGTCCTTGTCGGTCACCATGGGGAAACCATCGGCAGAATTGGCCCCGACCATGACCGGCACATTGGCATAAATGCCGCCAGCAATGCCTTCGACACTGCTGCCCAGTATGGTGCGACCATCAACCATCGGACCGGAATAGTCCGGCTTACCCATGGTCATCATCGAAAGATCACCGGTAATCTTTGCAGCAGGCAGCGCACGCAGCCCCGCCGCATCAAGGCCCGGCGCAAACGCTTCACCCGATTTTGCGGCCACAGCCATAGTCGGCATCGGTAGCGCGCGATCACGCCCGCCACCGCTTTCGATCACAGCCTTGTGGAACAGTCCGCGCGCCAGCGGCGATTGCAACAGCATATGCATCGACATGCCGCCCGCGCTTTCACCAAACACGGTGACATTGGCAGGATCGCCACCAAACGCGGCGGCATTGGCCTGAACCCACTTGAGCGCAGCAATCTGGTCAAGGAAACCAAAGTTCCCGCCAAACCCTTCAGCCGCAAGGCCGGGATGGGCAAAGAAGCCATAGCGGCCAAGGCGGTAGTTCAGGCTGACCAGCACCACACCATCACGGGCAAAGTTCTCACCCGAATAGCTGGCGGGCGAGGAACCACCATTGACGAAGCCTCCGCCGTGGACCCAAACCATCACCGGAAGCTTCGCTCCAGGCTTGGCCGAAGCGGGCTTCCATACGTTCAGATAGAGGCAGTCTTCCGAAGGCGTAGTGACGATCGGTGCTGCATCAGGCGGAAATGGTGCCTGTGCGCAATCGGCGCCATAAGCCGATGCATCGCGTTCACCCGTCCACGAAGCAACCGGTTGCGGGGCGCGCCAGCGGTTTTCACCCACTGGCGCTGCGGCATAAGGGATGCCCTTGAAGGCGCTCACCGCACCGGTGGTAACGCCCTTTACCGCGCCCGAAGCGGTAGTGACAGTCTGGGCTGACACGACAGTTGCGATAAGAGAAACGCCAAGAGCCATGGCGCGGACAGTGTTGCGCATCCTCAATCCTTCCACTTCTTTGCAGCCAGCTTGACCTTGACCGGTGCCGACAGATTTTCCGCATCCTTGCCTAGCGCGAAGGCATATTCACCACCCGGGAGCGACCAGCCGCCATCCTTCCAGTCGGCCAGAACGCGCGGATCGAACGTCACCGTCACCGGCTTCGAAGCACCCGGTTCAAGGGGAACGCGGCTGAACCCGACAAGGCGCTGCTTGGCCTCGCCATTGCGGCTGACCAGATAGACCTGCGCCACGTCAGCGCCTGCACGCTGGCCAGTGTTCTTCACCGTGAAGCTGGCCGAAAACCCCTTCACCTTCAGACCAGTGCTTTCAAACGAGGTATAGGACAGCCCGTAACCGAACGGGAACAGCGTCTTCTGCCCCTTGCGCGCGAACCAGCGGTAACCGACATCCGAACCTTCGATGTCATAGTCCGAAACCAGCTTGTCGCTGCCCGATGTGGGGTTGCCGGCAAAATCAGGCTCAACCCAATCAGAGCCATCCAGCTTGGGACGCGGAAGCTGGCTTTCATCCTTGGGGAAGCTCAGCGGCAGGCGACCCGAAGGGTTGGTGTCGCCGAACAGCACCGATGCGATGGCCGGGCCACCTCGCGCGCCGGGATACCAGGCCTCGACCACGCCAGCGACCTTGTTCAGCCAGGGCATCTTCACCGGACCGCCGGTTTCCAGCACGACGATGGTGTTGGGATTGGCAGCAGCGACCGCAGCAATCAGTTCATCCTGACCGTCCGGCAGCGAAAGGTCGGGCACGTCCAGTCCTTCGGTCTGCCACTGCGTAGCGAACACGATGGCGACTTCGGACTGCTTGGCCTTTTCTACCGCATCGGCAATGTAACGCCCGTCGCGGAAAGTAACCTTGGCATCCTTGGCCAGCGCCTGAATGGCATCCATCGGACTTGAGCGGTGGAACTGCTGGGCAATGAAGCTTGCCCAAACCCCCTTGCCCGCAACCGGCTTCACTGCCGCTGCACCGCCTTCACCCTGCACTTGGCTGGATCCTGCACCGGAAAGCACGCCGCCGTCGGCAAACCCGCCAATGATGGCGATAGACTTCGCCGACTTCGCCAGCGGCAGAACACCGCTGTTCTTCAGCAGCACGATGCCCTGCTTTGCGGTTTCTTCCGCCACCTTGGCATTCGCTTCGAAATCGATCTTGCCACCCGGCACCACCGGATGCTTGTCCAGACCCGATGCATAGATTGCGGTCAGGATACGGCGGTTCATATCATCCAGCCGCGTCTTGTAAGCCGAATCCGTGGCGGCCTTTTCTTTCAGCTTGTCGGCAAAGAAAATGCCCGGATCAAGCTGTTCGCCCGACTGTTGATCCAGCCCCTTGAGCGCCGCTTCCAGATTGGGAACCGCTCCCCAGTCCGACATGACGAAGCCCTTGTAGCCCCACGATTGCTTGAGAACACGGTTAAGCAGCCAGTCGTTGGCGCAGGCCTGTTCGCCCCACACACGGTTATAGGCGCACATAACGGAGCCGGGCTGACCCTGTTCGATACCGATCTTGAACGCCAGCAGATCGCTTTCACGCGCGGCGCCTTCGGTGATCTTCACGTCAACATATTTGCGCCCGGTTTCCTGACCATTAAGCGCGAAATGCTTAATCGTGGAAATAATGTTGTTTGACTGGATGCCGCGAATTGCCGCGCCCACCAGCATACCCGACAGGAATGGATCTTCGGCCAGATATTCAAATGTGCGGCCATTGCGCGGATCACGCATCAGGTTGACGCCGCCCGCCAGCAGCACGTTAAAACCCTTGGCGCGGGCTTCCGAACCGATCATCGCGCCGCCGCGATACATGACATCGGGGTTCCACGATGCTGCCTGCGCCACACCCGAAGGCAGCGCCGTGGCGAAATCCTTGCGGATGCCCATGACATAGGAAACGCCAAGGCTGGCGTCCGTTTCCTTCAGCGCGGGAATGCCCAAGCGGGCAATGCCTGGAATATAGCCTGCGCCAGCCACTGCATCTGCCGGAATCGGAGGTGTCGGTCCGCCTAGCGGCAGCGGCATGATGCCATGGGTCAGGACGACCTTTTCGTCCGCCGTCATCTGCGCAACGGTTTGCGCGGCGCGCGCATCGGCCTGGATCATGTCCACCGCAGCAGCTTGCGCGGGAGCGTTCTGGGCATGGGCTGCGGAAGCCATCAAGGCAAGGGCCGACGGGGCGGCAAGAAGCAGGCGGCTGGAGAAGGACATTGAATGCTCCAAGTCAGGCAACAGGTTTGGGGAAGAGGATCGCGTCAAAGCGTCCCGCATCGAGGTCGGTTTTTTACAATCCACCTGTGACGGGCCGGTTCACCTGCCCTCTCCCTTGCGAGTCATTATCGCTCGCCAACACAAGGTTGCCGCTGTATGGCAACGCTGTCAAGATGGCGCGGCAGCGTGTTCGAACATCGGATTTTTATGCATCGCTTGTATGGTTGTGCGTCTTGCTTACAACCTTGATGACAAGGGTGATGACGAAACCGAAGGATCGGCTAAAAGGCCGCAAACAGCATGGCCAAAAGCGCAAAAATTGGCCCGTAAAACATCGGTAAGGACAGGATGACTTTCGCAAATACCGCACGCAGCACCGCCCACGCAACGATGGAAGACGTTGCCCGGCTGGCTGGCGTTTCGCTGAAAAGCGTGTCGCGCGTCATCAATGCCGAGCCGCACGTATCTGCAAAACTGCGTGCCAAGGTCGAAGCGGCGATTGCAGAACTGAACTATGTGCCTGATACTGCGGCAAGATCGCTTGCCGGCGCACGCGCATTCATCGTCGGCCTGCTGTTTGACAATCCCAGCCCCAATTACACGATGAAGGTGCAGTCGGGCGTTTACGAAGCGTGCAAACAGCACCAGCATCATCTGCAGAATCGACAATCTCAATTCAAACGTACCGCGCGAAGAACTCGAAGCGCAGCTTTCTGCCATGGTGCGCAACAGCCGTTGTGACGGCTTCGTGCTGACCCCACCGTTGACTGACAACCAGATCATTCTGGACTTCCTCGACCGCGCCGGGATTCGCTACGTCCGCATCGCCCCCGATATTCAGCCTGACCGCGCACCGGGCGTATGCATCGATGACGCCGCTGGTGCCGCCGCGATGGCCCGTCACCTGTGGGAACTGGGTCACCGTCGTTATGCCGTGGTGCGCGGCCCTGTAACACATGGCGCAGCAGCGCGCCGCGTTGCCGGGTTTATCAACGAATTGCAGAGGCTGGGCCTGGAAGAACCAGTCATCGAAGGCGACGGTGGCTTCAGCTTTGAAGGCGGCATCGTCGCAGGCGGTGAAATTCTTGCCCGCGACCGGCGACCGACCGCCATTTTTGCTGGCAATGACGATTCGGCCGCAGGTGTCATGGTCGCCTGTTCACAGGCTGGCGCACGCGTGCCACAGGATGTTTCCGTGTGCGGGTTTGACGATAGCTGGATCGCGCGCTCAGTCTGGCCTTATCTGACCACGGTCTATCAACCGATCGAAGAAATGGGCCGCGCCGCCACGGCCCTACTACTACGGCGCGAAGAACCTGAAAGCGTGCTGCATCAGCTGGATTTCCATGTGGTTATCCGCGATTCCACCGCGCCGCCACAAGCTGGCTGAAACAAGCCGTTTTACACAGGCGCCTCAGCGTGCGGCCTGCTGCAGATAAGCAATCACATCGGCTCGGTCCTGCGCATTGCTCATCGGCGGAAAAGCCATCCGGTTGCCGGGAATGTATTTCGATGGGCTTGCAAGATAGGTGTCCAGCGTTTCGGCGTTCCACACCACGCCCTTGGATTTCATCGCTTCGGAATAGGCAAAAGTGCCTGCCGTGCCTGATTTGCGGCCAATCACGCCTTTGAGCGAAGGCCCCAGTCGCACAGCCCCCGTGTTCAGATCATGGCAGGCTGCACACCGTGCGAAAACGGTCTTCCCGCGCGCCGGATCAGCCGCCGGTTGCGCAGCTACCGCCCCTGCCCCCGCGACAGCCAGCACCGCCCCGGCCAAGGCCATGGCGGCAAGAACGATGGGGCGCTTCGACATGGTGGTTTTCTGGTTCATGAAATGCCTATGCCACAAAACGGCTTTCGCCGCGCTGAATGGTTCGGTCGTCACCAGATGAGCCCAAACACCCTGATATCCTGTCAGTCCTTTGCCGGAGCCTGCAGGTAGAGCTTCATCAGAATACGGAACAGTTCAGTTTTTTCGCGCGCGGTCAGGCATGCGGTCAATTCATCTTCATGCCCCGCAATCACGGTGCGCGCTGTTGCCAGAACATCGCGCCCTGCATCCGTCAGCCACAGACCACCGGCTCTACGATCCAGCTTCGACGGTTCGTTGACCAGATAATCATTCTTAATCAACTGACGCACGAACTGATGAACCGTCGGCCGTTCGATCTGAAAGAACCGCGAAAGTTCAGTCTGCTTCACACCGGGGTTGGCATTGACCAACCACAGGATCGCCACCTGTTTTGGCGTCACGGTCAGCGCATCAAGCCGCCGTTCCAGACGCGAAACGAACAGCGTGTTGACCGTGCCGATATGCAGACCAAGAACGGCATCAATGCCATCAAGGTTCAGTTCGGGAACAACAGACTGGCGGGTAATCTCGGCCGTGGCCACGAGCGGTCCTTCCAACGCAAATCAAACAGACACTTCAAACATGCACAGGGCCGCTAAAAAGCAGGCAAAACCCAACACAATCGACGGCCCCCAAGCCTTTTATTAGTAAGACTTACATTTTTCTGCAAAGCGTTTGTGCAGTGCAATGAAACGAAATGGTCCAAATTCATGGGGGTGAAAACTTCGGCAGGCCGTGTAATACATCAATCTGTATAACCTTCGGGAGAATTGCATTGCGTATGAATGGTTTGGCGCTGCGCGCAGGGCTACTGCTGACGCTGTTGTTCGCACAGAACGCCACCGCCGCAGAAGGCCCGGCGGCCCCTGCCCCCACCCTTACTTTCGCATTTTCAGTCAAGGCCACGCTTGATCCCGTGGTGGAACAGGGCGAAGTCGACAACGGACGCAGGCGCTTCATCCCGATCACGGGCGGCACCGTCACCGGCCCCGCGCTGACCGGTACGGTCCTGCCCGAAGGCGGTGACTGGCAGGTTATCCTGCCCGGCGGCCTGACCAGCATCGAAGCGCGCTACTACATCAAGGCTGCCGATGGCACCGTCATCGAAGTGACCAACCCCGGCGTGCGCACCGCCAGCACTGATGTGATCGAAAAGCTGGCCAAAGGCGAACCGGTTGATCCGTCAGCCTATTATTTCCGCACCACACCGCGCTTCATGGTAAAGGCAGGCCCGCACGAATGGATGCGCCGCAAGGTCTTCGTCGCGCGCGGCATCCGCAACCCTGACAACGTCGTGATCGATTTTTACACTGTAGAATAGTCGATCAGGCTTCAACCGGCGCTGTGGTCATCCCCAGCGCCGGAATGCCCACCGAACGACGCCCACCATAATCGGTGCGCACCACGATCAGATTGCTCTTTTCCAGATGTTCCAGCAGGCGGCGAATGCGGCCTGATGACCGTGTGCCATAAATTTCGGCCAGTCGGTCATCATCGGGGCACGGCGCACCTTCCACCGCTGCACGCGCCAGCACAAGGAACGGCGCAAGCAAATCATCCGGCACGTCACGCCCGATGCGCAGCAGATCCTGCCACTGCGCTTCACTGTCATCAAAAATCCCGGCAACCGCCATGGCAAAGCGCCTGCGGAAGGCGTTCAGATCCATGCCGGGCAAAATGCGCAACATCCGGCACCGCACGGTAAAATCCTGATAGAGCTGGGCAGCGGGCTGGAACGTGCAATCCGGTTCCTGCGCCATTTCGGCCAGGGTCGAAGCGATGCTGGCGGCAGTTTCCTCGGCTTCGAACAGGCTGGGCGCAACTGGCGGTTCCACCTGTTCAGAAGCAGGCACGTAGCCTTCGATCTGCTCCAGCAATTCGCCGCTTTCCACCACCACCGCTTCCGGTTCTGGCGCGCGCGGCGGCGGTTCCATGGCCAGCGGTTCGGACAGCAAAATCGATTCCATCGCCGCCCCCGCCGCATTGGGCAGCGGCATCAACCCCTGCACCACATTGCGCGCACGGGTCTGCACATCGGCAACACGCACCCCCACCGGACGCCGCGCGATGGCTGGCCCGAGCCCAAGGAAATGCCCGCGCTCCAGATCGCGGATCGTTTCGGCCTGACGGCGCTCCATGCCCAAAAGGTCAGCCGCGCGGGCCATGTCAATATCCAGAAAGGTGCGGCCCATCAGGAAGTTGGACGCTTCTGCCGCCACGTTCTTGGCCAGCTTGGCAAGTCGCTGTGTCGCAATAACGCCTGCAAGCCCGCGCTTTCGGCCACGGCACATCAGGTTGGTCATCGCCGAAAGGCTCAGGCGGCGCACTTCGTCCGAAACGTCGCCCGCCGCAGCCGGCGCAAACATCTGCGCTTCGTCCACCACCACCAGCGCAGGATACCATTCATCGCGCGGGGCATCGAACAGCGTGTTCAGGAACACGGCGGCACAGCGCATCTGCGCTTCCAGTTCCAGCCCGTCCAGTGTCAGGATCACCGATGCACGATGCTTGCGGATACGCGCCGCCAGCTTGGCAATTTCAGTGGCGTCATAGGCCGACCCGTCAACCACGACATGGCCGAACGGTTCAGCCAGCGTCACAAAGTCGCCTTCCGGGTCGATCACCACCTGCTGAACGATGCTGGCGCTTTCCTCCAGCAACCGGCGCAGCAGGTGCGACTTGCCCGACCCGCTGTTGCCCTGCACCAGCAGGCGGGTGGCAAGAAGTTCCTCGACGTCGATCCTGACAGGTGCGCCGGACCGGTCGGCGCCGATGACTATATTTGCGCTCACGCCAGCGTCTGTGGCGAAGGCGCGCAGAGTCGGCAAGGCCGGGGCGTGATGATTTCCCCGGCCTTATGCTGCCTTACCGATACGTTATGCCATCGCCGCGCTTGTAGAGCGGATTGGCGCTGTCATCCGGGCGACCCGGATGCTGGTCTTCCACCGCCTTGGCGGATGATGGCAGTTCGAATGGCAGCTTGCCCTTGGGGCTGGCCTTGCCCGTCACCAGATCCAGCAGCACCGCATCGCTTGCCCCGAACAGGCCGAACAGACCGCTGGCCTTGTCCTTGATTTCGGTCAGCACCGCAGGCCGGTCCAGATCAACCGCAACCACGGTCGGCACTTTGGCCGCAGCGGCAAGGATCATCTTAGTCGCATCGTCGCTAGCGCGGAAATCAAGCCGTCCTTCGTTCTGGCGCGACCCAAAAAAGTGGTTGGGGTGCAGCATTTCATGCGGTGTCGCCACGCGCACCAGCGCCACATCTGCCGCTTCAACGCTGTCAACCACCGTCAGTCCGGCGGCACGCGCATCATCAGTCGATACACCCGAAAGCCAAACCTTGGTCCCGGATTTCAGCGGCAGCAATCCGCCCCGGTTTTCCAGCAGCACCTGCCCGGCGCGCTGGGCTGCATCGGCTTCCGCCTGCGTCGCCTTGCTGCCCACAATCTGCGCAGCCTTGACCGGATCGACATAAGGATTGTCAAACAGGCCAAGGTCAAACTTCAGGCGCAGCACCCGGCGCGCCGCCTCGGTGACGCGCGCTTCGGACACCTTGCCCGCCTTCACTGCGGCCATCAGTGGCGCGGGATTGTCCACCCCGCCAAACTGGTCAATCCCCGCATTGGCGCCCATGGCATAGCGATCTTCCTCGGCAATGTTTTCAACGCCCCACGGCATCGCAATGGCAAAGCCCTGTGGCTTTTCCGTTGTCGGGGCCATGCACTGTTCGGGGCAGGTATTGGTAATCGCCCAATCGGAAATCACGATGCCGCCAAACTTTTTGGTCCCGCGCAGCAGCCCGTCGATCAACGGCTTGCTGAACCCCGCTCCCACTTGCGGCAGCGGCTTGCCATCAATGCTGACACCTTCGGCAATGACGTAGGTCGGCATCACGCCCGCAGATTTCGCCGCCAGCGCGCCATCGAACGCCGCCACGTGCTGCGCAAAACTTTCATTGTCCAGCTTGGCGATGCGGCCATAATAGTTATGCCCGTCAAACCCTTCTGGTTCTGCGCCATAGCCGACCCAGTGCTTCACGATGGTTGCCACACCCGTTTTCACCAGACCATCGGCGCTACCCTGAAACCCGCGAACATAGGCCCCGGCAAGCCGCGATACAGTGGCAGGATCAGACCCGAACGTCGCCGTGCCACGCGGCCAGCGCGGTTCGGTGAACAGGTCTGCTTGCGGCGACAGCGCCATCTGGATGCCGACCGCGCGATATTCGCCCGCCACCAGCTTGCCGAACCGTTCCACCAGCGCTTCATCGCCAATAGCCGCCATGCCCAGCGTTTCGGGCCACTTGGAAAATCCGCTGGCATCGGCACTGGCTCCTACAACAACCTGAAAGTGGTTGCGCGGATCGGTGCTGATCGTCGCCGGAATGCCAAGGCGCGTAGCCTCGGCCAGCTTCTGGATCGCGTTGTTTTCGTTCGAGAAGGTCACAGGATCAGGCGCAATGCGGGTGATGAAGCTGTTCACCCCCCGCGCCAGCAATTCCTGCGCCAGCGTCTTGTCATAGGCCTTGCCCACGCCAATCCCGCGTCCGCCTTCGGCCTGAAGCGTGCCGTGCAACATCAGCGCGACCTTTTCCTCCAGCGTCATGCGCGCCAACAGGTCATCCAGCCGCTTTTCCACCGGCAGCGCGGTGTTTTCATAGACGTCACGCTTGCCGTTATGGTTCAGATCGCGGAATGCGGGCTTGGCTATGGCAGTACCGCCAAAGGCCAGCAGGGCGGCCCCTGCCACCAACGCAGCACGCAAGGAAAAGGAACAGGCGGAGCGGCTGTGGCGGTGCATCGATTCTCTTCCCGGATTTTTTCTGACAGCGCTAGACAAACCGAAAACTAACCGCATCGCGTCAAATTGAAAACCCCAAAACAAAAAGCGGCCCAGACAGAAACGGCGACGTGGCCGATCCGTGCCACGCCGCCGCCCTGCGACCCGAAAGGCTGAGAGGGGGAATCAGCCTTTGGGGAATCAAACCTGTCGGATCAGGTAATCAAACGCCGAAAGCGCCGCCTTCGAACCTTCGCCCATGGCAATCACGATCTGCTTGTAAGGAACAGTCGTCGCGTCCCCGGCAGCAAAGACACCCGGCAGGCTGGTGGCGCCGCGCGCATCGATCTCGATCTCGCCACGCGGCGAAAGCTCGATCGTGCCCTTTAGCCATTCGGTGTTGGGCACCAGGCCGATCTGCACGAAGATGCCCTCCAGTTCGACCGTGTGCAGAACTTCGCTGGCGCGGTCCTTATAAACAAGGCCTGTCACTTTCGCGCCATCGCCCAGCACTTCGGTCGTCAGGGCCGACCGTAACGATGGTGACATTGGGCAGGCTGCGCAGCTTGGTCTGCAGCACCGCATCGGCGCGAAGCTGGCTGTCGAATTCGATCAGCGTGACATGAGCAACGATCCCGGCAAGGTCGATGGCCGCTTCCACGCCCGAATTGCCGCCGCCAATCACCGCCGTCCGCTTGCCCTTGAACAACGGACCATCGCAGTGCGGGCAATAGGCCACGCCCTTGTTGCGATAATCGTCTTCACCGGGCACGCCCATCTGCCGCCAGCGCGCGCCGGTGGACAGGATCAACGTCTTCGACTTCAGGCTGGCACCGTTCTCAAGCCGCACTTCATGCAGACCATCGGCACCTGCGGGCACCAGTTCCACCGCCTTCTGCACATTCATAACGTCAACGTCATATTCCTTCACGTGCTGTTCCAGATGCGCGGCCAGCTTCGGCCCTTCGGTGTGCGGAACCGAAATGAAGTTCTCGATTGCCATGGTGTCCAGCACCTGCCCGCCAAAGCGTTCGGCCACGACACCCGTGCGAATGCCCTTGCGCGCGGCATAGATCGCCGCCGCAGCGCCAGCGGGTCCACCGCCCACAACCAGCACGTCAAATGCATCTTTGGCCGCAATCTTTTCCGCCGCACGCGCTGATGCATTGGTGTCCAGCTTGGCCACGATCTGCGCCAGATCCATGCGGCCCGAACCGAACGGCTGCCCGTTCAGAAACACGGTCGGCACAGCCATGATCTGGCGACGCTCCACCTCATCCTTGAACAGCGCACCGTCGATGGCAACGTGGCTGACATTGGGGTTCAGCGCCGCCATGATGTTCAGCGCCTGCACCACGTCGGGGCAGTTCTGGCAGGTGAGCGAAAAGAACGTCTCGAAATGCAGCGGGCCATCAAGACCGCGCACCTGATCCAGCAGTTCGGCATCTTCCTTGGGCGGGTGGCCGCCAACATGCAGCAGCGCAAGGATCAATGAAGTGAATTCATGCCCCATCGGCAGGCCCGCAAACACCGCCTCTGCGCGGCCTTCATCAGCGCGAATGGCAAAGCTGGGCACACGTTCGTCAGTACCATCGAAGCGCGCGGTAACCTTGTCGGATTGTGCGGCCACTTCCTCGACCAGACTGCGCATTTCGGCGGCCTTGGCGCTGTCGTCCAGCGTGGCCACCAGTTCAATCGGGCGGCGCAGATTGCCAAGGTAAGCCTTGAGCTGGGCAGTGGTGGCGGCGTCGAGAACGGGCATGGTCAAACCTTTCGGACATACGGGGTCGCGCGTCACCGTCTGGTCGGCGCACGGGTGGATCAATGCGATGATGTGATCTGGGGTTGCGTGGAACCGGCGGGCTGCCCGTAATCGGCGCAGCCCGTCCGGCGGCTTATGGCAGGAAGATCAGCCCCACGCGGCGACCTCCCTGCCGGGGGACATCAGATCTTGCCGACGAGGTCGATCGAAGGAGCAAGCGTTTCTGCACCTTCTTCCCACTTGGCCGGGCAAACCTGGCCGGGATTTTCGCGCCAGTACTTGGCAGCCTTGATCTTGCGGACCAGTTCAGCAGCGTTGCGGCCCACACCTTCAGGCGTGATTTCGACAAGCTGGATCGTGCCGTCGGGATCGGTCACGAAAGTGCCGCGGTCAGCAAGACCAACGCCTTCGCGCAGGATGCCGAAGTTGTTCGAGATCGTGTGGTTCTGGTCGCCCAGCATGTAATAGCTGATCTTGCCGATGGCGGGCGAGCTGTCGTGCCATGCCTTGTGGCTGAAGTGCGTGTCGGTCGACACCGAATATACTTCGACGCCCATGCCCTGAAGCTCGGCATAGCTGTCGGCAAGGTCTTCCAGTTCGGTCGGGCAGACGAAGGTGAAGTCGGCCGGGTAGAAGAAGAACACGCCCCACTTGCCCACAACGTCCGTGTCGCTGACATCAACGAACTTGCCCTGATGGAAAGCGGTCGCCTGGAAAGGCTTCAGCTTGGTTCCGACGATCGACATAGACTCAAATCCTTCTGATTGGTCGTGGTTGAATTGCGTTGTGATTGGCGAAGTAGTGCATGGAACGCGGAATTTCCAATGCACAATTCCGCCCTGTTTGATTGATTGCGTCGATCAATAGCTTCTCTGGGCGCACTTTTCCCGACAAAACAGGCCCTTGCCCAAAAGGATAGCCAAAGATTCTGTGTTTCGAAAAATCCTTTATTTTCGGTTTGTTAATTCGCATGCGTGCATTTTTTGCATGCCGCCTGGCGATTTCCGCACTTGAAATCCTTTCGCAACCAAACCAAGTGGCAAATCGAAACGAAACGATTTCGTTCAATTCTTTTCCAGATGGATGAACCATGGCCTCCTCCCCCGAATCCCATCCTGAAAATGCCCCCGCAAATGAAGGCCGCAAGAAAGCCGTAGGACGCATCGCGCTGGCGGCACTGGCGCTAGGCGCAGTCTATGGCGCATGGTCGCTGTATGATTATCAGACCGTCGGTCGCTTCATGCAGGACACCGATGACGCCTATGTGAAGGCGGATGGCGTCACCGTCAGTTCCAAGCTGGCAGGCTATGTCCGCACGGTCGGCGTCACCGACAACCAGCAAGTGTCCGACGGCGCACTGCTGGTGCAGATCGATTCCACCGATTTCGACACCCGCCTTGCCCAAAGCAGCGCGCAAGTTGACGTCGCCCGCGCCACCGAAGCCGCCACGCTCGCCTCGATCAACGAAGCGCAATCGGCGGTCGGACAGGCCCGCGCCGCGCTTCAGGCCTCGCAGCGCGATCTGGCTTACCTCAACGGCGAAGTTGCCCGCATGCGCCCACTGGTGGCCAGTGGTGCCGAACCGCGTCAAGGCTTCGACCAGCTCGTCGCCAACCGTGACAAGTCCGCCGCCGATGTCGCTGCCAAGCAGGCCGCGCTGTCCGCCGCCAGCGACCGCGTAGTCAGCGCCCGCGCGCAGGCGGGTCAGTCCGCCGCACAGATCAAGGCCGCCGAAGCGCAGCGCAAAGCCGCCAGCAACGATCTTGCCACCACCCGCCTTGTCGCACCCATCGCAGGCAAGATCGGCAATTCCACCGTCCGCGTCGGTCAATACGTCACGCCGGGCCAGCGCCTTATGACCATCGTACCGACGCAGGCGATTTATGTCGAAGCCAACTTCAAGGAAACGCAGATTGGTCTGATGCGCCCCGGCCAGCCGGTGACCGTGCATGTCGATGCTCTGCCCGATGTCGATTTCCACGGCTCTGTCGAAAGCATCACGCCGGGCACCGGCGCCAACTTTTCGCTGATTCCGCCGCAGAACGCCACCGGCAACTTCACCAAGATCGTCCAGCGCGTGCCCGTGCGCATCCGCATCAACGCTGGGCCGGAATCGCGCAAGGTGCTGGTGCCCGGTCTGTCGCTGCATGTCGAGGTTGACACCCGCAACGCCAAATCGGCCATTGAATCTATCCGTGAAGAACAGGATCGGGTGACCTCGAAGTGAGCGCCGCCAGCCTGACCGGCGAGGATATGGAGGGAGCCACCCTTCCCCCACCTCCGCCCGCCACGCCCGAAAAGGCCGACGCCACGGCATGGATGGGCGTAGCCGCAGGAGCCATCGGCTCGCTGATGGCCACACTCGACATATCCATTGTCAACGCCTCGCTCCCCACCATTCAGGGCGAAATCGGCGCATCGTCCAGCGAAGGGACGTGGATTGCCACGGCCTATCTCGTGGCCGAAATCATCATCATCCCGCTCACCGCATGGCTTGAGCGCGTGTTCGGCCTGCGTCGCTTCCTGATGATCGCCACCGCGCTGTTCACTGTGTTCTCGATCATGTGCGGGCTTTCCACTTCGCTCACCATGATGATCCTTGGCCGCATCGGGCAAGGCTTCACCGCAGGCGCGATGATCCCCACCGCGCTCACCATCATCGCAACCCGATTGCCGCCTTCGCAGCAGCCCATCGGCACCGCCCTGTTCGGTTCCACCGTCATCATGGGGCCTGTCATGGGGCCTCTGGTCGGCGGCTGGCTGACCGAGAATTTCAGTTGGCACTATGCCTTCTTCGTCAACGTGCCGATCAGCATCATCCTCATGGTCCTGCTCTTTGTCGGTCTGCCCAAAGGCAAGATGAAGCTGGGTGAACTTATCAATGCCGACTGGTTCGGCGTGATCGGCATGGTGCTCGGCCTTGGCGGCATTACCGTCGTCCTGGAAGAAGGCCACCGCGAACAGTGGTTTGAATCCGCGCTGATCTGGCAATTGACCGCCATGACCGTGCTGGGCTTCGTGATGATTGGCATCGGGCAAGTCTATGCCAAACGCCCGGTCATTAAACTTGCCCTGTTGCGCAACCGTGCCTTTGCAGCGGTATTCACGCTGTCGCTGGTACTGGGCGCGGTCATGTTCGGCACGGCCTATGTCATTCCGCAATTCCTTGCCGCCGTGGCCGATTACAACGCATTGCAAGCGGGCAAGATCGTGTTTCTTTCGGGCATTCCCGCTGCACTGATGATGCCCATGTTCCCCATCCTTGTTGCACGGGTGGATCTGCGCGTAATTGTGGGCACCGGCATCATCCTGCTTGGCCTGTCGTGCTACATGGACGTCAGCCTTACCGCCCAGTCACGCGGCAGCGATTTCGTGGTGACCCAGCTCTTGCGCGGGCTTGGTACTGTGTTCTGTATGCTGTTCCTCAATCAGGCCGCCATCAGTTCGGTGTCTGTCGAGGAAGCCGGTGACGGTGCAGGCCTGTTCAACGCAGGTCGTAACCTTGGCGGTTCCATTGGTCTCGCCCTGCTTGCCACGCTGCAGGATGAACGCTGGGAATTTCACCGCTGGAGCCTGCACAGCGCGCTGGGGGCCAACAACCTCAACGTGCAGGATTGGGTCAGCCAGCAGGCGATGACGTATGGCGGCGGCCCCGATGGCATGGCCGCAGCGCTCAGGTCGCTTGACGGGCAGGTGCTGCGCGAAGCTCTGGTCATGGCCTTCAACGATGATTTCATGGCGCTGACCGTGGGCATTGTGCTCGTCGCGCCGCTTGTTCTGCTCCTGCGCCCGCTTCCCAAGGGCTACCACGCAAAGGCTGCACACTGATGATTGCCCCCCAGACCCTCCGCCGCGCCGCCGCGACCTCGTTGCTGGCGCTGGCACTGGCCGGATGCGCCACCGTTGGCCCGGACTATGCCGGTGCCCCTGCCTCCGCCCCGCAGGCCGCATCGCGCGGAGCCTTCATTCGCGCCGATACCGCCGCCAACACGGCGGCCCCCGCCGCACGTTGGTGGGAAAGCCTCAGCGATCCGGTGCTGAACCAGCTTGTCGACAGCGCACTGGCCGATGCCCCAACCATCGCGGCGGCCAATGCCCGCGTGGCGCAATCGCGCGCATCGCTTGCTGCCAATCGCACGGCAGTTCTGCCCACGGTCAACGCATCGGGCATGGCACCTTATATCAACGTGCCGGGCAATCTGTTTGGCGAAGGCGGCGGGCGGGATGAAATCAACGCCTACAACATCGGCTTCGACGCCTCGTGGGAACTTGACCTGTTCGGCGGTACCCGTCGGAAGATCGAGGCAGCCAGTGCGCGCGCAGAGGCCGCTCAGGCTGGTGCAGCGGACGCTCGCGTCACGCTCTCGGCTGAACTCGCCCGCGCTTATGTCGGCCTCCGCGCCCGACAGGCCATGGTCGCGCTACAGGAACGGCAGGCCGCCATCGACACCGAACTGGTCACCCTCGCTCGCCAGCGCTTCACCGCAGGCACAACCGCGCGCCAGCCGGTCAACGCTGCCGAAGCGCAAAGCTTCACCAGCGAATCCGATCTGGCCAAAAGCCGTGCGGAAATCGCGGTCCTGATGGACCAGATTTCCGTGCTCACCGGAAAGGAACCCGGCGCGCTCGACGCCCTGCTTTCGGCCCCCGCTGCTATTCCGCTGCCCCCCGCCGAAGTTGCTGTGGGCGATCCCGCTCTGCTTCTGCGCAGCCGTCCCGATATCCGCATGGCCGAACGCCAGCTTGCAGCCGCCAATGCCGATGTCGGCGCAAAGATCGCGGACAAGTTCCCCAAGATCTCGTTCATGGGCCTGCTCGGCCTTGGCGGGCAGAACATCGGTGATGTTGTCGATCCCGGCAATATCGTCGGCCTTGTTCTGCCGCGCATCCAGTGGTCGTTGTTCGATGGTGGCCGCGCCAATCGGCAGGTCGATGTGGCCAAGGGCGCTTATGCCGAAGCCGAAGCCAACTATCGCCGCACCGTGCTGGCAGCGCTTCAGGATGCCGAAGGTTCGCTGGCCCGCTTTGGCGCGCAACGTGTTGCTTTCGCCAAGACCGTGGACGCAGAAAACCGCGCGCGCCGTAACGTCGATCTACAACAACAGCGCCTTTCCGCAGGCACCATTCGCCGCACTGACCGGCTTGATGCAGAACGTCAGGCACTACAACTGGCGATGGCTGCAAACTCGGCAAAGGCAGATCTCACCAGTGGCTTTATCGCCGTGGAAAAAGCCCTTGGTCTTGGCTGGAATACCCCGGAGCCGCAGAAATGAGCCGGTTTCGTCCATTTTATAGTATATTGACTCTGCTGACAGCTAAGGCAGTCTCCTCTCACGAAACGTCGCAAAGACGAGAAGGTGAGACGGATGAGCTGGATTACGGACGCGGGCCGCCGCTTCTGGCAGGCCTATTGCGAAGGACTGGAAATGTCGTGTCCGCTGCACGCGCCCAAGCTGGGCGGCAGTATGGCAGACAAGCTGGCAGAGCGTTTCTGCGAGCGGGACCGCAATCATGACGGAGCGGCAAGACCCATCGGGGCCGAACAGCCCACCGTCCACTGATGAAAATTCCTGCAAGATCGGCGTGACCTGCGCCGTTTTTGCCAGCAAACGCGGGCGCCCATCGCTGGAAGAAGCGCAGCGCCTGCCGGTGCGCATTCTTGAAGCTGGATGGGAAGTCCTGCGCGATCAGGGGTTTGACGCCTTTACCTTTGATCGCGTCGCGCGCCATGCCCGTATTGGCAAGGCCACCATCTACGCCCGCTTTTCAGGCAAACGCGAATTTCTCGAAGCGCTTCTCTGTCACAAGGTTGAGGAGCGCCGCGTTTCGGTCATGGCGATTGGCGACGGCTTGCCCATGGTGGAACGCTTTTGCCTGCGCGCCGCGCTGGTCGTGCAAATCCTGCTCTCACCCGATGGCATGATGATGGAACGGCTGTTCGACTGGTGCGATCAGGAATTCGGCGATGATGAAATCAACTATCGTTACGCCATGTTTGCCGATGCACTGGTCAATATCGAGGCCGAACTGCGCGAAGCGGCGACCGACGAAGGCATCCAGATAGACGACTATCCGCTGGCCGCGCGCTTCTGGCTGGAAGGTCTGCTCGGCCATGCCAAACTCATCGGCAGCGCCCGCACGTTTGATCGCGCGGAAACCGAACGCTGGGCGCGCAGCTACTCCGAATTTTTCTTCGCAGGCCTTCGCGTTCAAACCTGATCGGCTTCAGTCCCCTTGTCGCGTCGCTTTCAGCGTAAAGTCCACGCCCACCGCATCCTTCATCTGATCGGTGGCAGAAAATTCGGATTCGCCTACGCCAAAGGCTAGACGCTGCAATGTCGTGCTGCCCGAAGCGATGGCCTTGTTGCCATCGATCTTCAGCGCGAAGTTGACCGCCACAGGCCGCGACTTTCCGTGCAGCGACAACGTGCCATTGGCGACATAGCGCCCTTCGCCGCGCTTGCGGATCGCGCTGGAAACAAACCTTGCCTGCGGCTGCGCAGCCGTACCGAAAAAGCTCTCGCCCTTCAGCATATCGTCGCGCTGCCCGTCACCACTTTCCACCGACGCCAGATCTATCGTCACCCGGATCGATGAGCCGGGCAGGTCATCGGGATCGAACACGATCGCCGCATCCCAACGGTTGAACGTGCCCCGAATCGCCTCGCCGCTATATTCAGCCGTAAAGCCCAGACGCCCGCCCTTTTCCAGCTTCCACGGGCTTGCCTTGGCACTGGCCGCCAGTTCGGACGCCACGGCAGAAGGCTCTGCCTCAACCGCCACGTCGCTCGCCGCGGCGGGAGGCTCCTCAATATCTGGCATATCCGAAGAGCTCGGCTCAACCACAGGCGCAGTTGGCAGTGTGGGGGCAAATGTCATCGAACGTCCCGCCGTCATCGCCAGAAAGCCGCCCACAATGGCCACCACTGCTGCAATACCCACAGCCTTGTGGCTGGCAATCGCCGCAGGCATCATCCGCCCGATCACGTCTTCGCGCTTGAAGTGGTGATACAGTGCGCCTGCAACGTGCAGCGCAATCAGCAACAGCCCCACGAACGCCAGCAGGCCGTGCAGCCCTTCCGCCGGATCATGCAGCGCAGCACTTACCGGGAGGTCGGGCCATGGCACCGTGCCAAACAGCATTGTTTGCAACCGCACTTTGGCGGTGGAAACGATCACCCACCCCGTCAGCGGCCCCAGGATCATCACACCATAGAGCGCCGCATGAACCGCACTTGCCAGTAATGTCTGCGCTTTCGATGCCGGAACCGGCGCAGGGCGCGGCTTGGCAAAACGCACCGCAAGCCGCGCAAGGCTGAACAGCAGGATCGCGATGCCCACCGATTTGTGGAACTGATATCCAGTAAACTGCGCCACGCCTTTGGGCAGCTCTTCCAGCGCCCATCCCAACCCGATCTGGAACAGCAACAGCGCAGCGATGATCCAGTGCAAGGCAATCGCGGCGCCGGAATAGCGGGCCGGTGGAAGTGTGGTCATTGATGGCATCTCCCGTATCGCAACGGTTATGGCCGGGAACCGTGGCTCTTGTCCATCCACAGTGCGTCCATGGCAAAGTCACGGAACCGCGCTAGTCGCTCCGCCTCGCTCTCTTCACCATAAGTTGCGCGCGCATTTTCGCGCCCATCGGGCAGCCCGCGCGGCGGAATGTCCAGCGCCGCCGCCGTGACAAAACGGATACGCCACGCCAGATCGCGCGGGCACACACCCGGCAGGCACGCTTCAAAAGCCGCCTGAACTTGCGTCACCCCATCGGCCATAACCGCCCAGATTCGCGCGTTAAGGTCTGTGCCCGAACGCGAAAATACCTCGTCCAGCACCACGATGGCGCGAAATTGCGGGTTCATCGCCGCGCGCGCCCACAACGGCACGACCAGCGCATCCACCGCTCCACCAAAATCCCCCGGCTGCAATGTCGCCAGCAATGTCTTGCGCGCATCGCCCAGCCGCGCCGCATTGCGCAGCGCCAGCTCACCCAGCAGCCCATCGGTATCGCCAAAGTGATAGCGCACCAGTGCAGAGTTCACCCCCGCCTCGTCCGCAATGCGCCGCACGGTCAACGCACGCACGCCTTCGCGCACCACCACACGCTCGGCCCCGGCCAGCAATCGGTCGGGCGTTGTAAGGCTTTCAGTAACAGATGCCATGACAAGCGTCATACCAGCGTCGACGAACGTGCGATATGCCCTCTCGCATCCATCCTGATCGCACCTAAATTGGCCTCAGTTCACTTACGGAGACATTCATGTCCAACAAGTCCATGGCAGCACCACCGCAGCACCGGCATCGCTGACGATATCGATTTCGAGATCAAGGGACAGGAACTCCAGTTCCTCGAAATCGAACTCGACCCCGGTGAAAGCGCGGTTGCCGAAGCAGGCGCACTGGTCTGGAAAGACGGCACGGTGGGCATGACCACCGTGTTCGGCGACGGCAGCGGCGATAGTGGCGGCGGCTTCATGGGCAAGCTGCTGGGCGCAGGCAAGCGGCTGGTCACGGGCGAAAGCCTGTTCACCACGGTCTTCACCCACAACGGCCACGGCAAGGCCCGCGTCGCGTTCGCCTCCCCCACCCCCGGCGCGATCCTGCCGATCAAGCTGTCCGATGTCGGCGGCACGCTGATCTGCCAGAAGGACAGCTTCCTTGCCGCGGCAAAGGGCGTATCCATCGGTATCGCCTTCCAGCGCAAGGTGATGACCGGGCTGTTCGGCGGCGAAGGCTTCATCATGCAAAAGCTCGATGGCGATGGCTGGGTCTTCGTCCAGATGGGCGGCACGCTGGTTGAAAAGGAACTGCGCGCGGGCGAAGAACTGCACGTCGATACCGGCTGCCTTGCCGCTTACACCCCGTCCATCGATTTCGATCTGGTCACTGCCGGCGGCGTCCGCTCGGTCCTGTTCGGCGGCGAAGGCCTGTTCTTTGCCCGCCTGCGCGGCCCCGGAAAAGTGTGGATTCAATCGCTGCCATTCTCACGCCTTGCTGGGCGTATGCTGGCCGCAGCCGGTTCCAGCGGCGGGCAGAACCGGGGCGAAGGATCGCTGCTGGGTGGCCTGGGTGATTTCATCGGCGGGAACCACTGATCCAAAGAAAAAAGGGCCGGTGGCGCAAACCACCGGCCCATAAGTTCCGCATGCGCTGCGGGGTGGCTTAGAAGCTGGACCGCACGGTAAAGCCCCAGGTCCGCGGATCGCCGGGAAGGCCTGCGATCAACCCGGTGTTGCCGGGGCCAACGAAAAGCTGTTCGAAATAGTTCTGGTCAAAGGCGTTACGCACCCAGCCATAGATGTCGAAACCGCTTTCCGTGCGGAACCCTGCGCGGAAGTTCGACAGCGAATAGCCATCGATATTGGTATAGATCGAAGGCGTCGGGTTGGACGAAAAGTCCGAACGATAGCTGCCATCATAGCCGAAATAGACCTGGCCCTCACGGCTCAGGAAATTGACCGGCGCATTGGCTTCAAACCCGAACGAGAACGACCACTTCGAAACGCCCGGCAGGCGCTGGCCCGAAATGTCGCACGACGCAGGGCTTACAGCCGTGCCCGCAACGCCAAGGTTCGGGTTGTTGACGCAGCTTACCGTGGCGCTGCTGCTCGATCCGCCCGAAAGTTCCGGCGGCGTCGGCGCATCCACAAACTTGCGATAGGTCGCATCGGTATAGGCACCGTTGACATAAGCATTGAACCGGTCGCTCGGACGGACCGAGAAATCGGCCTCGATCCCCTGTGAACGCACCGCTTCGGCATTCGCCAGATAGCCGCGCAGCACGCCGAACTGGCCGTTGTTCACATTGGCCTGATAGTCCTTGATGTCAGTGCGGAACGCCGAAAGATTGAAGATGGCGCGGCGATCCCAGAACTCGGTCTTGATGCCCGCTTCATAGTGCTGCACCGATTCCGGCTTCACCGTCGCTGCGGCAAGGATCGGGTTGTTAGATGTATCGGTGGGCACGCCGTTCTGGTTGATCCCGCCCGATTTGAACGTCTTGGCATAAGTCGCATAAACCAGCACGCCCGGCGCCGCCTTATAGCTGGCGGTGAAGTCATAGCTGAAATTCCAGTCGCTGAACTGCGGTGAAATTTCCTGCGGGGTAAAGATCGCCAACTGCGCGGTTTTCACCGCATTGGTCGTGCCATCGATCAGGATTTCGGTGCCAGCAGCGTTGAATACGCGGCGCTGATAGAACCCGTCCTTCTTGTCATAGTTCAGGCGCAGACCCGGCTGAATGGTGAACTCCGGCGTCACCTTCCAGCTTCCCTGCCCATAAAGTGCGACGCTGGTGTTCTTCAAATACTGCGTGTTCAGCGCGGTCAAACCGTTCAGAACATTGGAATTATACAGCGCGTTTGTGGGGGCAAGGTTCCACTTGGTCGATGCGCTGCCGTGCGCTTCGGTGCCCTGCGTGTCGATCCGCTGATAAAAACCGAACGCACCCACCACAAAGTCGAACCGGTCGCCGCTGTAGTTATAGCGCAGTTCCTGCGTGTACTGGTCCTGCTGCGACGGGTTCTGCGATTTGCTGACGATGGGCAACCCGGTAAAGTCGCGGTCATTCTGCGGCTGCCAGTCCCAGAACCGCCATGCCGTAACCGACGTCAGTGTGCCCGGACCCACATCCCACTTCACCTTGATCGACGCGCCGCCAATCTTGTTCCCCGCCTGCAGCGTGGAATCCAGATCGCTCAAGCGGTCGAACGGATTGGTGCTTGGTACGGAATAACCCTGCGCTGCGGCAAGGGCTGCAAACTGGCGGCTAGCGCTGCGCTGGGTGGTGCCGGTGCGGACATAGACCGAACCGCAGCACACCGCATCCTGTTCGCTGTAATCGCCCGCGAGCGTAATGCTCAGCGCTTCACTGGGCTTGAACAGCAGTTGCCCGCGCAAGCCAAGGTTGTCCTGGCTCTGTATCCACTGGTTCGACGTCACATTGTAAATCGTGCCCCGGCGGCTGGTCGAAGACACCGCGAGGCGTGCAGCCAGCGTATCGGTGATCGGGCCTGAAACGGCAGCCTTGGCCTGAACATAATTCAGGTTGCCCACGCTCACTTCGGCCTTGCCTTCAAAATCGAAGGTCGGCTGGTTGGTGGTGATGTTGATCGCGCCGGCCGTCGTGTTCTTGCCATACAGCGTGCCCTGCGGCCCGCGCAGAACTTCAATCTGCTTCACGTCCAGAAAGTCGAACGTGGCCGATGCAACGCGCGCATTGTAAACGTCGTCGATATAGATGCCGACGCCCTGCTCGATCCCGTCGTTGGTCAGGCCGAACGGCACGCCAAGGCCACGGATGTTCACCGCCGTATTGCGCGGGTTGGACGAATAGAACTGCAAGGTCGGGGTCAGTTGCTGCAAACGGCCCACGTTAAAGCTGCCGGTGCTGTCGATATGTTCGCCCCCGACCACCGAAATGGCCAGCGGCACATCCTGCGCGGTTTCAGCGCGGCGGCGGGCGGTAACGACAATAGTGCCGCTATCATTGGCCCCGGTCCCAACGGACGATTCCTGCACATCTGCAGGGCCCGTGGTCGTAGAACCGGTGGTGGCAGGAACGGTTTCTTCAGCGAACGCGCTGGTCGAAGCGCCAAACGCAGCAAGGGCAAAGGGCGCAGCCCCCGCCAGAAGCAGGACACGGAAATTCATCGCAGGACCTCATGTGGTGTTCCCGAACGATGCTTCCGGTGGTCCGGTCAGCGGCGCGGTGTTCTTGTTTTTGATACTTGAAGAAAATTGCAGGACGTTTGCGGTCAGTTCGGCTTGAGCCGTCGCTTCTCGGTCACGTCAATCTGGACCACCCGGCCTTCGTGGATGGTCAGCGATACATTGCCATAGCGCAGCCCGGTCAGGGCTTCGCGCACGCTGGCCAGGCTCTCTTCAATATGGCTCTCAGCCACAACGCTTTCGCCGGGACCGGGTGGGGCCGCAGGTGGGTTGGTTTGAGACATCCGGTTCGATCCTTTCTGCATGTCTGGCGAATCGCCGTTGCCACCCCTCTATACTCTACTGATAATATAGACATTAAACTTTGCCTGTCTCCCCACAAAGCCCGTCTATCCATCGCAAAAGACCAACGCTCCGGCGCAGGTCCGTAATCCAGCGAAATCAGCCGCCAAAACGAAAGGGCGGCGGCATTGCTGCCACCGCCCTTATGTTTGCGACCCTGAAAACTGTAACGCGCCGTTCAGGCGTCCTAATCTTTCAAGATGAAGCCACCAGCCGCAGATAGGGCACAGACGTAGCGGTGCCAACGTTCGCCCCGGCTTCGTTGTCCATGCTTTCACGCAGACAGTCCACCGCCATGGCCAGATGCAGCGCGGCCATGGCTTCTCCATGGGTATCCAGTTCCTCCAACGCACCGCGAAGTGTGCCGAAAACCTCTTCGAGCTGCCTTGCTGCTGCTGTCTGCATGGCCATTGTTCCTCGGTCCTTATCCGGGCATCGCCTGCTGACAGGCACACCGTTTATCCTTACCTTTGCAACCGTCTGACGGGGTTGGTAACCAAGAAATCGCCGATCAAAAGGGAAGAATGCACCGCTATTGATGAATCCCGCACCGCCGAGGTATCGCTGACAAACCCAAGATAAGGATAAACACTTACACTCCTGATGCTTAGCACGATGGCGATTTGTGGGGTGCAAACTGGCTGGTGCGTACCTTATCTCCGAAAGATATCCCCGTTTCGGATATATAGCCAAAAACCGCCGGAATCAGGGTATTTGGGCAGATATTGTTAAGCTGCAAGGTGGGACCAAGGATCGAATCGGTGCGCCGGTCGTGATCTTTCAGTGCGACGATCAAGTGCGCCGCATCACGCCAAATTCCATCAAACTTTAATCTTCCAAACTGGAATAGACGGCAGGGCGCACCTGGCCCTGCCATCCCTTTCCATTCAGCGACAGCGTTCCATCGCCTCGCGTGCCAGCCGCGCCAGCACCGGAAACGCCTCGGCCCGGTCCTTGGCATTGGCCGATGCCGCGGTGCCGCGCAGATAGCGCCCCTTGATCCCGTGAAAGATAGCGGCCAACCGGAAGAAGTTGAACGCCATATAGAAATCCCACGAAGCGATGCTTTCGCGTCCGGTGCGCTGGCAATAGGCTGCCACATAATCGGCTTCAGACGGGATGTTCAGCGCGGCCAGATCCGCCCCTTCCAGCCCCGCCACGATGCTCGGCGGCATGTGATACATCATCGCGTGATAGGAAAAGTCCGCCAGCGGGTGCCCCAGCGTCGAAAGCTCCCAGTCCAGCACCGCGATCACGCGTGGCTCTGTCGGGTGGAAGATCATGTTGTCGCAACGGAAATCGCCGTGGACAACACTCGTCTCGTCACCTTCGGGAATCGCGGTGGGCAGCCATTCCACCAGCGCATCCATGTTCGGATCGCGTCCGGCCAGTTCATCTTCCAGATACTGCCGCGACCAGCGCCCCACCTGCCGCGCGAAATAATTGCCCGGCTTGCCATAGTCAGCCAGCCCAACGGCGGCATAATCGATCAAATGCAACTGCGCCATCGCGGCATTCATCGCATCGAAATAGGCGGGCCGTTCCGCTTCTGAAACGTCGGGGAAAGTTGCATCCCAGAAGATGCGGCCTTCCACCATTTCCATCACATAGAACCAACTGCCCAGCACGCTTTCATCGGTGCACAGGCCATAAACATGCGCCACCGGATATCCCACCGACCCCAGCGCCGAAAGCACCTGCGCCTCACGCTCAACCGCGTGCGCCCCTTTCAGCACCGGTCCCGGTGGTTTGCGCCGCAACACATAGCTCCGCCCCGGCGTGACCAGTTTATAGGTCGGGTTGGATTGCCCGCCCTTGAACTGCTCCACGCGCAACGGACCGGTAAAACCCTCGACATGGGCTTCCATCCACCCAGCCAGCGCGACCTCGTCGAAATGATAGCCTTCGCGAACCGGCGTGGTGCCAGCATTGGCGTCCTGTGCTGCGGCTCCCATCAGTGACGGACTCCAGCCTGCGCATCACGCCATTCGCGGCGGATTTTCTTGGCAAGGCTCCACTTGTGCACTTCGGTCGGGCCGTCATAAATGCGGAACGCGCGCACTTCACGGAACATCTGTTCGACAATCGTGTCTTGGGTCACGCCCGTCCCGCCCATGATCTGCACACACTTGTCCGCCACGCGCATCAGCGCTTCGGACACGGCCACCTTGGCCATCGAACTTTCAATGGTGCCCAGCGATCCGGTGTCCAGCACGCCCGCGCACCAGTCGATCATCAGTTCGGCCTGCTGCAGGTCGATGCGGTTTTCCGCCAGCATGAAACCGACGCCTTCGTGTTCGATCAACTGCTTGCCAAAGGCCATGCGGCGGCAGGCATAATCGGTGGCGATTTCCTGCGCGCGGATGCACCCGCCCAGCCAGCGCATGCAGTGCGAAAGGCGCGCAGGGCTAAGCCTCACTTGCGCATACTTGAACCCCTCGCCCGGCTCGCCCAGCATCTGGTCCGACGAAACGCGCAAATCCTTGATGTCGATCACGGCATGGCCGCCCGGCATATTGCTGTCGATGGTATTGGGCACCCGCACGATCTCGATTGCCGGGTCCGGCAGGTCCACCAGGAACATGCACGCGCCGCCGTCTTCGTCCTTGGCCATCACGATGCCCACCTTGGCCCCCTTGGCCCCGGTGATGAACGCCTTGCGCCCGTTGATGACCCAGTGGTTGCCATCGCGGCGGCAGGTGGTCTGCATCATCGACGGGTCAGACCCCGCCCCGCCTTCACTGGCAGGCTCGGTCATCAGGAATGCCGAACGCGCCTCGCCCGAAACAAGTTGCTTCAGGAAACGCTCTTTCAGTTCCGGGCTGCCCACTTTGCCCAGCAGATACATGTTGCCTTCGTCCGGTGCCTGCGTGTTGCACGCCAGCATCCCCAGCGGGGAAAGTCCCGACCGGATCAGGACCACAGCCGTTTCCCGCTGCGAAAGATGGCGGCCATCGGCCAGAATATGCGGGGTCAACACGCCCGCCGCGCGCGCCTTTTCGCGCATTTCCATGACCATCTCGTCCATCGGCGCGTCATGGTCGTCCCGGCGCGGGTCGCTTTCATACGGGATCACTTCCTCGCGGACAAAGCGCTCCACCCGATCCGCGATCTCCAGTGCGGCTTCCATGCCAATACCAACTGCCATCATGCTCTCCTGTAAATCGGGATCTTTTGAAAATTTCAGCGCGGCGCCATGCGGATCGCGCCGTCAAGGCGGATCACTTCGGCGTTCAGCATCGGGTTGCCGACAATGCTTTCCACCATCTGCGCATATTCCTCTGGCTTGCCCAAGCGGCTGGGGAACGGCACCTGCGCGCCCAGCGAATCCTGTGCCTCCTGCGGCAGCGATTGCAGCAGCGGGGTCAGGAAAAGGCCGGGCGCAATGGTGTTCACGCGGATGCCATAACGGGCAAATTCACGCGCAATCGGCAGCGCCATGCCAACCACGCCACCTTTCGACGCGGCATAGGCGGCCTGCCCGATCTGCCCTTCGAATGCGGCCACGCTGGCGGTGTTGATAATCACCCCACGCTCTTCGCCTACCGGTTCGGCGTCAAAGATGCGGGCGGCAAATTTCGACAGCACGTTAAACGTGCCGATCAGGTTGATCTGGATGATCTTGGAAAAATCGGCCAGGGGAATGGCCTTGCCATCACGGCCAATCACCTTGGCCGGCGGGCCAATCCCGGCACAGTTCACCAGAATGCGCGCCTTGCCGTTCACCGCTTCGGCTTCAAGGATCGCGTTGTCCACCGCATCCTCATCAGTCACATTCACCTGGGCAAAACGGCCACCAATCGCCGCCGCATGGGCCTGTCCCAGTTCGGCATTCAGGTCGAAAATGGTCACTTTCGCGCCACGCGCGGCCAGCCGCGCCGCCGTTGCGCCGCCCAGACCCGATGCCCCACCCGTGACGATAGCTGCCAGACCGTTGACTTCCATGTGCTTCCTCAATCCCTTTTCGCCGCTCGGCTTCATCTTGAAACCAAACAGAACAATACCTACTTATGAGTAGGTATTGTGATTAGGGGTATGGAGTCAATGTCCGACTTGCCCTACCGTCGCATCAGACAAAGCGCGGGTAACCCGCATTTTCCAACTGGCACATCACGCAGGTAACCGCATTCTTGGCCGAAAAATCGCCCTTCAAGACCGCTGAGGAACGCCGCGAAGAACGCGAGGCCAAGCGCATGGCCGTGCTCACCGCCGCCGTGCGCATGTTCAACGCACGCGGCTTTCATTCGACCTCGCTTGATGATGTCGCCGCCAGTCTTGGCGTGTCCAAGCCCACGATCTACCACTACCTTGGCAACAAGGAGCAGGTGCTGATCGAATGCATCACCATGGGCATGGACCAGTTGCTTGAAGCGGCAATGAAGGCGCGCGAAAGTCAGGGCAAAGGGATAGACCGGCTGCGCACGTTCCTTCTCAGCTATGCCGAAATCAACATGAACGATTTTGGCCGATGCAACATTCTGACGGCAAATGAAGCGCTTTCGCCCGACGCGCGCGAAACCATCCGCAAGCACAAGCGCCGCATCGACGCCACCCTGCGCCAGTTGATCGAAGAAGGTATGGGTGACGGCACCATCGCCCCATGCAACGCTGCCCTTGCGGCACTAACCCTCGCCAGCGCCCTGAATGGCCCGGCCCGCTGGCACCGCCCCAACGGCCCGCAGTCTCCGGCAGATATTGCGGTGGCGCTGGTCGATCTGCTGACAGCGGGATTATCGCCCCGCTGAACGCCTGCTTATTCAGGCCATTCACCGACAGGCCAGCCGCGGGACGTGTGAATGACCTGAAGAATGATCGGAACCGCATCATAATCGTTCAAGGCGCAAGTGGCGATCAATCTGCCGTAGTTGCAGCCAAGATCGAAGCCGGAGCTAAAGCCGATGCGCCCACCAAAATCACCGCGCCTTGTAAAAATCCCGAAAGCTCGCCGGCGCGCCGCACTTGGCAATCGCGGTTTCAACGTGCCGCTTGCGCTCTTTCACCAGCGAGGCTGACGTCAGCGCGAACTGGCGTTCATATCCCACTTCCGCGGCGGTGAAAGGCCGTGTCCCCGGCAGCACGCTTTCCCCGCCCATGCCGAAAATCATGAAGTTCAGCATGTCGGCCAGTTGCTGATTGTCGGCCAGGCGACTTTTGGCAATGTTGGGCAGGCGCAGCAGATAGGCGCGCGTCCCTGCATCGCACATCATATAGCCCACCCGGCCGCGCAGTTCGGGCAACTTGGCCGGGGCGGAGAGGCCCTGAACGCCATGGCACCCGGCGCAATGCTCCACGTAATCCGCCTTGGCCAAGTCAGGGTCGCTGATCGCGGCCAGCCCCTGCGCCACCGTGGCAGCGCGCGGATCATCTTTCGCGGCAAGCCCCGGCGTCAGCGCCACCAGCACCGCTGCCACACCTGCAAGGGCCAAAGTCCGCATCGCCTGGCTCAGGCCGCGCCGATCATCACCGCGGTCGAACAGTGGTATTCCATGCTGCTCGTGCCGAAGCACCAGATCACGTTGTTGTTCAGTTGCGGCAGATAGACCTGCGTTTCGCGGTCGGTATTGTCGCAACCGCACTGCCCGCAAACCGGCTTACCGCAGCAATCGCGATAGGCGATCATATAGGCCTTGCCGTCATCGGGATTGATGCATGATCCCACCCATGACACCGGCGATGGCTCGGCCCCGGCCGGACAGGTATGCACGCCCCCGCCGCAGCAGGTGCACAACGATCCATCGATGGCGCAGTACCGCCAGTAATCGCACTTGGTATCGTCCTTGGTCTGCGCATTGCGGGCAAACATGGTCTTGGCTTCGGGCGAACGGTCAGGCTTGGCCGCCTCTGCCCGGCTTACCGGCAGCACCGGGAACAGCGGCGCGGCTACCAGCGCCACCCCCAGCCGTGAAATGATGCTGCGGCGCGACGTGCGCCCGGCAAAGCGGCGCAGCAGCTTTTCGCCCCATGCATCGGCATTGAAAGTCTTCATGGCAAATGCCCCCTAAGAACCGCCCCTCAGGCCGCCTTCACGTTCAGCCCGGCAATGTAATCCTGCACCGTCTTCACGCCCATTTCGTGCGCGATCACCAGGCTCTCCAGATGCTCGCGGCTGTTCACCAGCCCCTTGGACAGGATCACCCCTTCAGCATCCAGCAGCACGGCATAGGGCAGCTTGCCCACTTCATAGGCCTGCCCGACCTCAGGCCCATTGATAAAGCGATAGGCCTCCAGACCCTGCGCGGCGATCATCTCGCGCTGCACGGCAAGGTCATCATCGCCCACAAAGGTAAGCTGTACCCGCTCATCATGCGCAAAGGACCGCGCGGCGGGGATCAGCCCCTTGCATAGCGGGCACGATGCCGAGACGAACATCAGCAGGCGCAGCGGCACATGCTTGGCCGGGCCGCCGACGATCACGTCCTGCCCGTCCAGCGTCTGTGCTGAAACCGCGGGGCCTTTGCCGCCCACAGCAGGGCCACCACTGGTGGTCAGCGCGCCTGCTGGGGCCACGCGCATGTGCAGCACGCCCACCTGCCGCGCCAGCGCCAGCAGCATCACCACCAGCCCAAGGATGACCACCCACGAAATCACCTGTGAAACGATCAGCGCGGTCATCATGCCGATTTCCTTTCCATCATCGTCGCCAGCGGTCCGTTTGTCAGTGCCACCAGCGCATTCACCACCAGCACCATCAGAAACAGCGCCATCCCGGCCGCAGCCGCAATCAACCATCCGGCAGAACCAAAAACCGGAAGGCCAAACAATGCGGGCACCACAGCCAAAGCCAGCACCACATTGCGCAACACCAACGCCCGGTTCAGCGGCTGGCGCAGATCAGACCGTCCGCAACCGCAATCGATATGCGACCGTCCGCGTGCGATGTTCACCGCCATCGCCCAGCCGAACACCAGCAGCAGCGCGATGGCTGGCAGGGCCGCTAGCCACACCCCTGCCAGCAACGCAGCCCCCGTCAGCACTTCCCCTGCCGGCAAAATTGCCGCCACGGGCCTCACAAGTGCTGGCGGAAGCAAACGGTAATTTGCCACGACGCCAGGAAAAATGCGGCGACTGCGCAGCTTGGCAATTCCTGCGCTCAGGAACACCAGCCCCACGCCCACGGCGCCCGTGCCACCCACGATGGCAAGCGCTTCACCACTCACGGCTCCAACACGGTAATCAGCCCGCCCCCGGCGTTCTCGATTGCGTGCTTCATCTCACCGGTCTTTGAATCGATGATCTGCGCCCCGTTCTTGCGATCGGTGACCATAATCATCGCCGCATCGTCTTGCGTGATCTCGATGTTGTTCGGCTTGTCCTTCACCGGAATGCGGCGGATCACCTTCTTCCTGGCCAGATCAAGGCCCCAGATTTCCTCCGCGCCTTCCTTGTGGCTCCAGAATTCGCCCTTGTGCATCAGCACCCACAGCACGCCCGAAGGCCTGTGCAGCGCCGAAACCTGCATTCCGCCCGGATACCACGCAATGTCCAGCGGTGTGGTATCGGCGCCCCGCAGCCCCGCCGCCTGCTGGATCGACATCGCCTCGCCCACCACCGGCTTGCTGCCAATATCAGCCACGCGCACCTGCCCCGTATAACTCAGGAATACCGCCTGCTTCTTCTTGCGGTCATAGGCGAAGTTGGAAAAGATCGGGTCCGCCGCCGCATCGAAGAACGGCTCGGTCCGCGTAATCACATCCTTGCCAGCAACCGCCGCCACCGTGGCCAAAGTGCCATCGGCACACAACGCGGAAAAGCCCACGCCCGGATTGGGGATCAGGCTGGCGCACCCCGGCAGTTCAATCGCCCGCACGAACTTGCGCTTGGCCATGTCGATGACGTTGACCGATGATGCCGGATCGAAGTTGTAATCATAGGCGGTCTTGCCATCTTCGCTCAGCACGAAGTTGGTCTTCAGCCCGCCGATTACCAGCCTGCCGGGCACGGTAATCTCGCCCGTCAGCTTCAGCGTTTTGGTGTCATAGACCGCTATCAAGTCCTGTCGCGTGCCCCGGTTGCCCTTCGACCAGATGGTTTCGGCCACGTAATAGGCCTTGCCCGCCGGATCGATCGCCAGATCGGAATCGCGGCTGGTGGCAACCATGCCCACCATCTTACCGGTCCCGGCGTCGAAAATGCTCGACCCGTTGGTGCCCCACGCCCCGCGCACATAGAACCACCCCGTCTTGGGCGGATCGATCGTGCTTACATCATGCTCTTCGGCTTCCGGCACCACCGGCGCAGGCTCTGCCGCAAAGGCACCGCCTGCCAACACCGTTCCTGCCAGCAACAGCCCCGCAACCCCGTCTCGAACAAACGCCATCACGGCCCCCTTGCGTTGAGGAGCCAAGTCTTGACGTATGTCCAGATTGCGTCAACACCCTTTTGGCAGGTGCGAAAGAAAGGGCGAAAACCCGGCCCTCAGCCGCGATCGGCGAGCCCGGCAATCTCGCGCGAGGTAATGGTCTTGGCCGTCAGCACCAGCGAATGGGCGGCAATCGCGGTGAACGCGCGCATGTGCTGCGCCCACGGCTTTTCATAGCCCAGAAACGGCGTCGCCCCCTCCATCGCTGCACTGATGTATATGGCAACCGACCGCACTTCATCCTCGCTTAGCGCAGGGTTCAGCTCGGTCACATATTGCGCAATGAAATCATGCACTTTCTGATAGAACAGGCGCACCCGGTCGGCGACGAACTCGTTGTGGTTGGCCAGCGCCCACAGCTCGGTAAACAGCCGCGTCGTGCGCTTTCCGGCAATATCGTCAAGGCACATCACCACGATCAGGCGCAGCCGCTCCTCGGCATCCAGCCCCGGCTGGCGCACCGTGCGTTCCAACAGCTTGTCGTAATTGCCGATGATGTCATCCAGCAGGGTCTGGATCAGCAGTTCCTTTTTGGGGAAGTGATAGCTGACATTACCAACCTTCATCCCGCATTCCGATGCGATGCGGCGGATGGTGAAAGCCCCCGCCCCTTCATCGATCAGCACCCGCAACGCCGCTTTCAGAATCGAATCGACAGTTTCAGCCCCGCGCACATATGTGCCGGGACGCGGAGCAGAAGGCAGATCGGTTTCACGGGTTTCCGGGCGGGCGGCCATCGGCTGCGCATAACACCGCATACCGCATTGCGCCATTGGCAATGAACTCTCTTCAACACGGCATTGAAGCATCCTGCCCGCGTGGCGGACAACAAGGCGCTTGACCACGCGCGGTCCACTCCCCAGATTCAGCACATAAGGTCCAGCCTTTCATCCAGATAATCAGGATACTTCAACGATGAGCGTCACTCTCACCGTAAACGGCCGCAAGCGCGTGGTTGATGCAGAAGCGGACAAGCCGCTGCTGTGGGTCTTGCGTGAAGATCTGGACATGCCCGGAACCAAGTTCGGCTGCGGTGCTGGCCTCTGCGGTGCCTGCACGGTCCACTTGGATGGCGAAGCCGTGCGTTCCTGCCAAACACCGATTGCCGATGCCGCCGGAAAGGCCGTTACCACTATCGAAGGCGTCGCGCTCAACCCGCTGGGCAAAAAGGTGGCCGATGCGTGGATCGCGCTCGACGTGCCGCAGTGCGGCTATTGTCAGGCTGGGCAGATCATGTCTGCCACCGCGCTGCTCAAACAGAATCCCCAGCCCACGGCCGAAGATATCGACGGCTGGATGAGCGGGAATATCTGCCGCTGCGCCACCTACCTGCGCATCCGCGCCGCCATCCGCCAAGCAGCTGGCCTTCCCGCAGAAGGAGCCGCCGCATGACCGACGCAACCACCTTTTCGCGCCGCTCGTTCATCGCCGTTTCACTGGCAGGCGGCGCGGCGCTCAAGCTTGACGCCACCGTGGTCCTTGCCGCCACTACATCGGCTGCGCAGGCTCCGGTTCTCAATGCGTTCATCCGCATCAATGCGGACAACACCGTCACCATCGGCGCAAAAAATCCCGAAATCGGTCAGGGCATCAAGGTCATGCTGCCCATGCTGATTGCCGAAGAACTCGACGTCGCGTGGGATCAGGTAAAGATCGAACAGACCGATGCCGATGAAACCCGCTTCGGCCCGCAGGTTGCAGGCGGCAGCACCGCCACCCCGCGCAACTGGCTGCCCATGCGCCAGATCGGCGCTGCCGCACGCGCCATGCTGGTTGCCGCGGCCGCACAACAATGGGGCGTCGATGTCGCATCGCTTACCACCGCAAAGGGCGCTGTACTGCACAAGGCCAGCGGCAAAAGCCTCACTTACGCCTCGCTGGCCAAGGCCGCCTCGACCCAAACCCCGCCCGATCTTGCCAAGGTTCCGCTGAAAGACCCGGCAAATTTCACCATCATCGGCCAGTCGCGCCTTGGCGTCGATGTGCCCAAGATCGTCAGCGGCGCACCGCTGTTCGGCATCGATACTCGCCTGCCCGGCATGGTCCACGCCGCCATCGTCAAATGTCCCGCCCACGGCGGCACCGTCGCTTCTGTCGATGACGCTGCGGTAAAGGCGCTTCCCGGCGTCATCGCCGTCGTCGCCGTCAACAGCGGCTTCGTGCCTGCGGGCAAGAACGACACCGTGCTGGTCGTGGCCAACAGCTGGTGGACCGCCAGCAAGGCCCGCGAAAAGCTGGTGGTGAAGTGGGACGATGCCACGGTAACCGGCTTCTCCACCGCAAAATATGAAGCTGACGCCGCCGCGCTGATCGCCAAGGCCCCGCAATCCAGCGTGTTCAAGGCGGGCGATGCCGACGGCGCGCTGGCCAAGGCGGCAAAGGTCGTCACCGCCGATTACGACTACCCCTTCCTCGCCCACGCCACGCTTGAACCGCAAAACTGCACCGCGCTGTTTCAGGATGGAAAGCTTGAAATCTGGGCCCCCAGTCAGGCCCCTGCCGGTGGCCGGGCTGAAACCGCCGCCCTGTGCGGCCTAGCGCCCGAAGCGCTCACCATCCATATGACGCGCATCGGCGGCGGCTTCGGCAGGCGTTTGATGAACGATTACATGGTCATCGCAGGCCAGGCGGCAAAGGCGCTTCCGGGCAAGCCGGTTAAGGTGCTGTTTGATCGCACCGACGATCTGCGCCACGATTTCTACCGCCCCGCCGGATGGCACCGCTTCACCGCCGGACTGGACGCATCGGGCGCACTGGTCGCGTTCAAGGATCACTTCGTCACTTTCGGCAAGGACGGCAAAGCCATTCGCGCGGCAGAAATGTCGGCCACGGAATTTCCCGCGCCGGTCGTGCCCAACGTCGATCTGGGCATGACGCAGATGGCCACCAACCTTGCCACCGGCTGGCTGCGCGCGCCCAGTTCCAACGCCATGGCCTTCGTGTTCCAGTCCTTTCTCGATGAAGTGGCCGAAGCCGCCGGGATCGACCTGCCTGAACTCATGCGCCGCAACCTTGGCACTCCGCGCGAAATTCCCGGCGGACGCACCCCGTTCCACACCGGACGCGCGCGCGGCGTAATCGATGCAGTGTGCAAACTGGCTTCATGGAAAGGCCGCGAAAAGGGGCGCGGCTTCGGCTTCTATTACAGTCACCTGGGCTATTTTGCCGAAGTGGTAGACGTGACCCTGACCGACGGCGCCGTAAAGGTGAACAAGGTCTGGGCCGTGGGCGATGTCGGCTCACAGATCATCAACCCGGTCAATGCCTTGCATCAGGTTCAGGGTGCCGCCATCGAAGGTATCGGGCAAGCGCTCATCAACCAGAAGCTGGTGCAGGAAGCGGGCATTATCACCGCCGAAAACTTTGGCGAATATACGCCCATCCGCATCGACACCGTGCCGCCGGTCATTCAGGTCGAATTCCTCAAGACCGATTTTGCCCCCAGCGGTCTTGGCGAACCCGCCCTGCCCCCGGTCATTCCAGCGCTGGCCAACGCCATCTATTCGGTCACAGGAAAACGCTATCGCCGTTTGCCGCTGGAGATGGCATAACCGCACCCGCATGATCGCTCCTGCTCCAATAGATGTGCTGCGCTTTCTGGCGGCCCGCCATGCCGAAGGCGTGCCCTGCGCCCTCGTCACGCTGGTCGGCATCGACGGCGGCTCGTCGCGTTCCATCGGCACCCAAATGGCGGTGGCAGCCGACGGTCGAAGGCTCGGCTCATTCTCTGGCGGCTGCGTCGAAGATGCGGTCGCCACCGAAGCGCTTGAAGCGCTGGATGATGGTTGGGGCCGTGTCGTGCGCTATGGCGCAGGGTCGCCCTATATCGATATCCGTCTGCCCTGTGGCGGTGGTATAGACCTGCTGTTCACCCCCCGTCCCGACGCCGCCATTGTCGCCGCTGCGCTTGCCGCGCTGGATTCGCGCAATGCCGTTGCCCTGACGCTGGAATGCGATGGTGTTGCCATTGCCGCCGATCCGGCCCCTGTTGCATGGGATGGCCACGCGCTTACGCATGCCTACCAGCCACCCTTGCGCATTCATGCCTTGGGACAGGGTGAAGACCTCACCGCATTTGCCCGCCTCGCCGCTGCTTTTGGCGCACAGATCAACGCCATCACGCCCGACGCCGATACGCAGGCCCTACTGATCGCAGAGGGCATGTCGGTCACTCCGCTGGTCACCCGCAACACATTGCCGCCAATTGCCAGCGATCCGTGGTCCGCCATCGTCTTTCTGTTCCACGGGCGCGACTGGGAAGAATTTCTGATGCCGCAGGCTCTTGCTTTGCCCGCGTTCTATCACGGGGCCATCGGCAGCCGCCGCACCCATGCCGCCCGGCTCGAAGCACTGGTCGCATCCGGGGTTCGCACAGACGCCATAATGGGCTTGCGCGGTCACATTGGCCTGATCCCCGCCACGCGCGATCCGGCCACGCTGGCCCTGTCGATCCTTGGTGAAATCGTCGCAGATTACAACGCGCTGGCCCACTGGTCCAAATGGATGGGTTCAGCGCTTACGGTTCCTGCATCCCATTGACCTTCCAAATCGCCGCTATCCTGCTGGCCGCAGGGCGCGGATCGCGCTTTGGTGGCGGCAAACTGGCAGCGATGCTGGCGGGAAAGCCACTGGCCTGCCACGCAGCAGACCGGCTCGCCGCGCTGCCCTTTGCTCGCCATATCGCCATCTGCTCGGACGACACCCCGGACCTGCCGGGATTCGAACGGATCATGCTGTCGCCTCCCGGCGCGCCGCTGTCCCGCTCCATCGCAACCGCCGTCGCCGCGCTGCAAACCGAAACGGCGGCGCTCATCGCGCTAGCGGATATGCCGCTCGTCCCCACCGCGCATTTCACGGCGCTGCTCTCCGCCTTTGATGGAGATCGCATTGCCTCCGGCGTGGCCGGACATTGCATGGTGCCCGCAATGTTCGGCTCACAACATTTCGATGTGCTTTCCACCTTGCAGGGGGACCGGGGCGCAGGCGCTTTACTGCGTGACGGGCCGGTCGTGACGCTTGATCCGCAGCTTGCGCTCGATATCGATACGCAGGGCGATTTAATGTTGGCGGAACAGACACTTAGGAAGCGTTAGCGGACGTTTGCGGCACTTCATGTACATTTAGGTGCCTTTCAGGACACCCGGAAAAAATCAATTAATCCAATGGAATGCCGTTGGCAGTGAAGAATTCCATCACTTCGCCCAGATGGCTGGCATAGGCACGCCACCCACCAATCGGACCATCATCGGGCATTGGCACAGCGTTTTGCGTGCAGGCAGCATCCCATTCCAGCCCGCAGAACGCCAGCATTCGGCGCGATTGGACTTCGGGATCGGACAGCAGGAATTCATAGCTAACTTCATGAATCCGCGACGGAAAACGCTGTCGCCAAAACGCCATTAGCCGCTGGAACAGCAGGACATAGCGCGCCGCATCCATCAGATCGCGTGCCCACCCCCAACCGGGCGGGGCATCATCCGATGCATGCCTGAAGTTCCCCCAGACGCTGTCCATCGCACCCCGCTGCAAACAGATGATCGATGCTTTGGGAAATGCTTGGGCAATCCAGCCAATATACTGAAAATTCAGCGCAAAAGTATCAATAATCCGCCGCTCCGACCGACCTGCTTCATCCAGATAGGCACGGCCGAGAACAGCCGCAGATTTTCCGCCAAGCGCTTGTATTACAGGGATATCCAGCACTGCCCCCGCCATAGTACCGGCCACCTTGGCCGCCGCCAGCGGCATCGCCGAAATCCCTCCAGCGCCCTGCACCATCCCATGCGCGGCAAGGATCCGTTCAACCAGGCCGATACCGGTCCACGGCAGGCCGACAACAAACAGCGGAGCAACGTCTGTCAGGCCGTCACCGGTCAGCGGCAGGTGGCGGGCAAAGGCGTGGCGCAGGGCCTCGAACACCACAGCATCTTGCGTGAAATCATAGGGTTGCCGGGCCATAACGGGATGGTCTTTGAAGTCCGGGGTCATCGGCAGGTCACCACCATCGCGCATCTCCCTGAACCGGCCCAAGGCAGGCAGGAACGGTCGCTGCACCCTAATCCCCCCGCCCCGGTTCCCCGCTACGCCAAATGGCGCATGCGCGCGCCAGATGGCAGGAACACGCTGCCAGAACCGACGTTGACAGGCGCGGCGTTTGGCGCAGAAGTGAACGTGGAAGCCTTGGCAACCGAAGGATCAAGTGCCCAGATGGACAAGCTTTTCACCGCAATCGCCAACCGGGTTTCTGCCGCTTCGGGAAAGGCCGGCACGTTCATCATCGCGCTGACCATCATCATCGCGTGGGGTATAAGCGGACCGGTGTTCAAATGGAGCGACACCTGGCAACTGGTCATCAACACTGGCACCACCATCATCACATTTCTGATGGTTTTCCTGATCCAGAACAGCCAGAATCGCGATGCCGCCGCGATGCAGGCCAAGCTGGACGAACTGCTGCGTGCTGTGGACAAGGCAAGGGTTGGGTTTGTGGGCATTGAACACCTGACCGACGACCAGATCAGCAAACTGCGCGATGCGCTGGAAGACGAAGTCGGTTGCCGCAGCGACAAGCAGGCGAGCGCGCACGAAACCGTCGAACGCCTGCTGGACCGGACATGACCGGCGCCACTACAAGGGTCGAAACCGACAGCCTTGGCGCGGTGGAGGTGCCTGCCGGGGCCTATTGGGGCGCGCAAACCCAGCGCAGCATCGACAATTTTCCATTTGGAACAGACGAACGAATGCCGCGCGGCATCACCCGCGCACTGGGACGGATCAAGCAGGCTGCAGCACGGGTCAACCGCAGGCACGGCCTGCCGGGCGATCTGGCTGATGCGATTGAACAGGCTGCCGCCGAAGTCGCAGAGGGCGATCTGGATGGTCAGTTTCCGCTAGTTATCTGGCAAACCGGCAGCGGCACCCAGTCCAACATGAACGCCAACGAGGTGATCGCAGGCCGCGCCAACGAGATTTTGACCGGCCAGCGCGGCGGCAAAAACCCGGTGCATCCCAATGACCATGTCAACCAAGGGCAATCGTCGAACGACACCTTTCCCACTGCGCTACATGTAGCAGCAGTCGAGGCGCTGAACACAGACCTGATCCCCGCGCTGGACCTGTTATGCGGCGAACTGACGCGCAAAAGCGAAGCGTGGGACAGTATCGTCAAGATAGGCCGCACCCATTTGCAGGACGCAACGCCGCTGACTCTGGGGCAGGAATTTTCAGGCTATGTCCAGCAATTGCGCGACAATTATGAGCGTCTGCGCGCGGCGGAAGGCCAACTGTTGCGGCTGGCACAGGGCGGAACCGCAGTGGGCACGGGGTTGAATGCGCCAGAAGGTTTTGCGAAGGCCATGGCCGCTGAACTTGCCAGACTGACGGGCCATGCCTTCACACCGGCACCCAACCGGTTCGAGGCACTGGCAAGCAACGATGCGCTTGTGCAGTTTTCAGCCACGCTAGCGACGCTTGCCGTATCATTGACCAAAATCGCCAACGATATCCGCCTGCTCGGGTCCGGTCCCCGGTCCGGTCTTGGCGAGCTGGACCTTCCCGCGAACGAACCGGGTAGTTCGATCATGCCAGGCAAGGTCAACCCGACGCAGGCTGAAATGCTGACGATGGTGGCAGCACAAGTGGTCGGCAACCATCAGGCGGTGACTGTGGGCGGCTTGCAAGGGCATCTTGAACTGAACGTATTCAAACCGATGATCGGATCGGCGGTGCTGCGTTCGATGCACCTGTTGTCGGTCGGGATGGCCAGTTTCGCCCAGCGCTGCGTTGCCGGGATCGAACCCAACCGGAGGCGGATTGCCGACCTTTTAGACCGTTCGCTGATGCTGGTCACGGCGCTGGCACCGGAAATCGGATATGATCGCGCCGCAGAAATCGCCAAGCATGCCCACCAGCATGATCTGACCCTGCGCGAAGCCGCCCTGACCCTTGGCCATGTCGATCAGGCTACCTTCGACCGGCTGATCCGCCCGCAGGATATGGTTTAGACGCAAGGAAAACCCCCGGATTGCCGTGAAACGATCCGGGGGTTTTAATCGAGTAATCAGTGCATCAACGCACCGAGCGACGGTTTACTTTGACGACTTGCTCTGGCTTTGCGCCGCGTCCTTGATCTGGCCTTCACCCATTGCGGAAATGACCGCATTGCCACTGCCAGAGAAGTTGGCGGCCGGAAGCGTGGCTGTTGCCCCATCCACCTTCACCAACAGGGCCTGTACTTGCCCGCGGCTGTCGGCAATGACCCCACGCACCTTACCCAGACGGTCGCCATCAGGACCGATCACACGCATGCCCTTGCTGACTTCGAAGTTGGCATCGCCTGCTGCGGCAAGGCTTCCGGCCGCAGCCAGTTGACCGGCCGCACCGGAAAACATGCCACTGCCATTGGCAGAACCTGAAGCACTACCATTGGCGCTGCGAGCAGCCTGACCGATCGCCCCCGCCGTGGTACGTCCGGCAGTGGCAGCACCCGATGCCACGTCGCGCGTGGTCCCCACAGCGCCACGAGCCGTCTGGCGCACCGCATCGGTGCCGATCAACTGGGCATCGGCGCTGCCGTTGGCGCTGCCGTTAGCACTGGTTGCCGTGCTGCCCGAAACCGTCCGCACCGGTGTTGATGCCGTCTGGGCGACCGCGCCTGCTACTCCGGCATTGGCGCTGCGATCAGCATGAACCGTGCCGGTCTTGCGGTTGACGCTTTGGCTGCCGGTGCTGCTGGCGGTTGAATTGACCGTGCCGCGCGTGGCCGAACCGATGGTGTCCATCGGCGAGCCGATGCTGCCTGCACCGCCCAGCGTGCCCCCCAGCGTACCGCCGATCCCACTGCCGCCAACAAGCTGGGCATGGGCGGGCATTGCGGTGAGGATGAGTGCAGTGGTGGTTGCGAGAAGAATTTTCATGGCAAGCTTCCTTTCAGTCGGTTGCAGCAACGCTTTTTCGTGCCGCTCGATGAAAGAAACGGATGAGGTTTGCGGTTTAATCCATCGCCACTGAAAATTATTTCGTTCGGCGGCATGAACCGCAGACAAGGCCGCGACCGAACACCGGATCAGGCCCTTTCCGACCGAGGTCGCGGGCTTCACCATCAAGCGCCAAGAGCCATTTCGCACCCCGGTCCGCAACAGCGCGGGCGGCACGCGCGGCGACCAGCGGCGTGGCAAAGGACGTGCCACGAACCGCTTTCCATTGCCCTGCGGCATTGGCGGCAAGCATGTCTGCACCCGGCGCCGCATAATCGAGATGAAGCGCGCGCCCGGCTTCGATCAAGGCGCGGTTTCGTCCGTCAACGGCGGTAACCGCGATGACGCCGGGGTAGGATGCCGGATAGGACGGCGGGGCTGCCGGGCCATCGTTGCCGACGGCTGCCACGACCACCATTCCACGTCCCTGAACCGCAGAGATCGCTTTTGCCAGCACAGCATTGCGCGGGCCGACAAGGCTGATGGAAACGACGCGCACCTTGCGCGTCAGCAGCCATCCCAGCGCGCGCACGATGGCAAAGGCGTTGCCGCCGGCAGGATCGTTGCCATAAACGTCCGCCACGGCGATATCTCTCGCCCCGGCATGCAGTAGCAGCGACACGACCGCGCTGCCATGATTGCTGGCCAGAGGTGCGCCGCGCGCAAATCCCTGGGTTGCGGCAACTTGTGCGGACGGCCCCGGCGCGCCGTCAATCACGCCGATGCGAACAGGCATGGTCGAAGCCGCAGTGCCCCCCGGCACAGATGGCGCTGCGGCCATGCTTCCCGCCGCCACGTTTCCTGATGCAAAATACAGTTGGTCCGACGATATCGTGACGCCGGGCAGCACTTTGCGCAGCCGCTTTTCTGCCTGCGCCAGCGCAGCACCCGGCGGGACGGCCAACCGCACCACAGCAAGGCCGAGATCCTGAAAATCCTCACGGGCGATCACCACAAAACCTGCCTGTTCGGCGCGGGCGATGGCGGCACTGTCAGCCCCTTCGAGCAGCAGTTCGCCTCTGCGCGCAGGCTGGTTTTCAGCGTCGAATTCTATTGCCTGCCGATTATTGCGGACTAGCTCCGCTAGCCGGTCAATCCGGGCTGACGTCAAGCCATCAACCGCCTTGCGGGTGGTGTTGACACCTTGTTCGAGCAGTCCATCAAGCCTGCTGTTGACCTGCCCCAAGGTATCACCCGCACCGGGCAAGGCCAGTTGGGCCATGGCAGGCGTGGCGGCCAGCACCATGGCAAGCGAAGCGGCGATAGTGGAGCGCATGAGCGAGAAACCTTGATTATTTCAACTGAACTGCGGATTAAACGCACCAGCCCTGACGTTTCATCCATGAAAGGCCAAGATCCTGACCGGAAGCTTTGAAACGCAGATCCTGTCCATGCTGCCGCGCCTGCGGCGGTTTGCAAGCGGATTGGCGCGTGACAGAGCGGATGGTGACGATCTTTGCCAGATGACGATCGAACGCGCACTTGTCCGACGCGACCAATGGCAGGACGGGACGCGCCTTGATAGCTGGGTGTACAGGATCATGCGCAATATCTGGATAGACGAAACCCGTGGCAGAACACGCAGATCGGCAACATTTGTGGGTGAAGAGGAAGGAGATGCCGTGGGCATGAGTGGCGAGCAGGAAGTTGCAGTCGAGATCAGCAATGTTGATCGGGCGATGGCCACTCTGCCTGCTGAACAGCGCGAAGCAGTGCTGCTGGTCATGGTGGAGGGCTATTCCTACAAGGAAGCTGCTGAAATCATCGGTTGCCCGGTTGGCACGCTGAATTCGCGGCTGGTGCGTGGCCGTGACGCACTGCTGGCGCTGCTGGGGGAAATGCCATGACCATCACCCCTGAACAACTGGCAGCCTTTGCCGATGGCGAATTGCCTGAGGCTGAAAGCCAGAAGGTTGCAGCATTGGTGGCGCAAGACACTGAATTGGCGCGAAAGGTTGCCGCGCATCGCGCGCTGCGCCAACGCCTTTCTGCGCATTTCGAACCGATTATGACAGCGCCATTGCCGGAAAGTCTGGTCGCCCGGCTGTCCCAGCCGGGCTCGCAAGTGGCGGATTTTGCACAGGCACGTCAACAGCGCGAACAGCAGCGCAGCATTCCCCGCTGGGCCTGGATTGCTGGCCCGGCGCTGGCGGCATCGCTTGCGCTGGCGGTGGTCCTGCCGGGACGGGATGATCCTGAAACCACGCTTGTCGGTGGGCAAAGCTATGCAGCCGGGCCATTGGCTGACGCGCTCGACAATCAATTGTTGGCCATTCAGCCTGCCGCTGCGGAACCGCGTATCCTGTTGAGCTTCAAGGACAGCGAGGGCGCATATTGTCGTGGCTTTACGGGCAAATCCCAATCCGGGATCGCCTGTCGCGATGCAAACGGCTGGCAGTTGCGCAAGCTGATCGGCGGGTCGCAGGCCGAAAGCGGTGACTACAGGCAGGCTGGCAGCGCCGATGCAGAGTTGATGGCGCTGGCTCAAGAAATGGCACCGGACGGAGCGCTGGATGCCGATCAGGAAGAGGCTGCAAAAAAGCGCGACTGGAAGTGACCACGCCTGAACCGGCTCAGGCTTTCAGGGTTAGCGGCAATCCTGCTGCGACAAATACGACTTCGCTGGCAACTTCAGCCAGTTTCTGATTGAGCCAGCCCGCCTCGTCGCGGAAGCGGCGCGCCAGTGCATTGTCAGGCACGATGCCCAGCCCCACTTCGTTGGCGATAAGCGCCACTGGCACCGAACATGCGCCAATTGCGCGGATCAGGCCATCGCAAGCCTCTGCCATGTCACGATCAGTCAGCATCTGATTGCTGAGCCATAAGGTCAGGCAATCCACCAGAATTGCGCTGAAGCGCTGACTGGCTTCGGCAATTGCGCCCGAAAGGTCGAGCGGCGCTTCCAGTGTCGTCCAGCGGCTGCCGCGATCCGCGCGGTGGCGAGCAATCCGGTCTGCCATCTCGCAATCGAAAGCCTGTGCCGTGGCGATATAGGCCAGAGAACCGTCGAAGCCTTCGACACGCTGCTGCCCATAGCGGCTCTTGCCAGAGCGCGCGCCACCCAGAATGAGCAGGCTGGTCATCGGCAGCCCTCCCGTGCCAGATTCAGCAAGCCGTCAATGTCGAGATGGGTTTCAAGTTCGCCAGCCAGTTGGTCCAGCGCGGTATCGACAACACGGTTGTGGTCGGTTCGGTTGGATGTCGCGCCGATGCTTTCAAGAAGCGCCGCTCTGAACCCCGGCTCAGACAGCAATCCGTGGCAATAGGTACCCATGACGCGGCCATCGAAACTTGTTGCACCGTCCATCCGGTCACCGTCGAGCATGGCGAAAGCGCGCGCTGTATCCGGTCCTTTCGTCACGCCCATGTGCATTTCAAAACCGCTGAACCCCGCGCCCAGCGCCGCGCCCGTTACGGTGCGCAATGCCTTGTCCTGTGTCAGCGTGGTTTCCACATCGAGCAGGCCAAGACCGGCAATCGCGCCAGGCGTGCCTTCGATGCCAAGCGGGTCGGCAATCGAGCGCCCAAGCATCTGGTAGCCGCCGCATATGCCCATCACCGCCCCACCGCGCCGGTGATGGGCAAGGATATCGACATCCCATCCCTGCGCCCGCAGGAATGCCATATCCGCAATCGTTGCCTTGGAACCGGGCAGGATAACGATATCGGCATGGGCCGGGATCACTGATCCGGGCGGGATCATCGCCAGTTCGACTTGCGGTTCGTGCCGCAGCGGATCGAGATCGTCAAAGTTCGAAATACGCGGCAACATGGGGCACGCTACCAGCTTGCGCGAGGGCGCAGAATGTTGTCTCTGCTCAAGCACTACGGCATCTTCGCTTGGCAGGGCCGTGATGCAACTCAGCCATGGGATCAGGCCGAAGCCACTCCATCCTGAAAGCCGCTCGATTGCGGCATAACCATCGGCAAACAGCGCAGGATCGCCGCGAAACTTGTTGACGATGAACCCACGGACCATCGCCGCATCGGCAGGATCAAGCACCGCGCGGGTTCCCACCAGCGAAGCGATCACCCCGCCCCGGTCGATATCGCCCACCAGCACCACTGGCACGTTGGCCGCGCGGGCAAAGCCCATGTTGGCAATATCGCCGTCGCGCAGGTTGATTTCCGCAGGCGAACCGGCCCCTTCCACGATCACCAGATCGCAGCGGTTGCGCAGCCGTTCCCAGCTTTCCAGCACTTCGGGCAACAGGCTGCGCCTGCCTTCCCGAAAGTTCGCAACGCCCAGTGTGCCGCGCACCCGGCCATGGACAATGAGTTGTGAAGTCCGATCGGCCTGTGGTTTGAGCAGGACGGGGTTCATGTCGGTATGCAGTTCAGCCCGCGCAGCGATGGCCTGCAACGCCTGTGCCCGCCCGATCTCTCCGCCATCTACCGTGACGGCGGCGTTGTTTGACATGTTCTGCGGTTTGAACGGCAGCACGCGCAATCCGCGATTGGCAAGCGCGCGGCAAAGCCCCGCCACCAATACCGATTTGCCGACATCCGAACCCGTTCCCTGCAACATCAAACCAGTCAAGTAACGCCCCCTGCACACACCCAGCCCAGCACAATGATCCAGGTAAGCGCGCAGGCGCGGTGATATATCCGCCGCGCGCGCACCAAAGCTTCCAGTCCTGCTTCGCCGCCATGGCCGATCCACGGTTTGTCCGCGATCTTTCCGTCATAGCTGATCGGTCCGGCCAAACGCACCCCCAGCGCGCCTGCCATTGCCGCTTCAGGCCAGCCTGCATTGGGTGATGCATGGCAGGTGCGATAGCGCCATAGCGTCCGCCAGCCACCACAACCGGCCAAGCAGATAAGCAAGGCGGCAATCCGCGCAGGAACAAGGTTCAGCGCATCGTCAGTGCGCGCAGAGGCCCAGCCAAAATCACGATATGGTTCTTCGGGGTGGCCGATCAGGCTGTCGGCCGTGTTGATCGCCTTCAATATCCAGATGCCCGGCAATCCTGCCACCAATAACCAGAACAGAGGCGCGATCACCCCGTCACAAAAGCTTTCTGCAAGGCTTTCGATCGCCGCGCGCGACACTCCGTTACGGTCAAGCGTAGCCGTATCACGCCCGACAATCATGGCGACGGCCAATCTTGCGACCTCCAGATCATCATCGGCCAACGCATCGACAACCGGGACGATGTGGTCATCAAGGCTTCGCTGTGCCAGCGCGGGCCATGCCAGAATGGCAACGATCAACCATCCGGCAGAACCGCTCTGATGCGCCAAAACGGTAAGTCCAGCTGCGACAAGGCCGGTTATGCTGACCAGCACGATCACTGTTACCACCCCGCCTGCCTTGCGTCTGGCACGGCTGACATCGCCCAGATTCCACTGCTTGTCGCACAATGCAATGACGCGGGCGAAGGCACCAACCGGATGCCCGATCCGTGCGTGGAGCCATGCAGGCCAGCCAAGCGCGGCATCAAGGGCAAGCGCGGCCAGTGCGACTGGTTCAGCCATGTCCGCCCACTTCGGACAAGGCCATGTCGAGCCGCTGCAAGGCGGCAGCGTTTGCCGGAAGGCCGATGCGCAACAGATCGGGATGGCCCGAAAATGGACGAGTGAGAATTTGCCGCGCGGCCAAGGCTTGAAACAAACCCCCGGCATTCTGCCCGACGATCAGCCGGAATAGCGGACAATCGCCCTTAAAGGAAAGTCGGTGGCGCTTCAGCACATCGTCAAGTGCCGCCGCCGACGCGCCAAGGCAACGGCGCGTTCCGGTAATCCACGGCATGTCACGATAGGCAGGCGTGGCAAAGGCCAGCGCTGCAGCGTGGATAGGCCAATCGCCCAATCCCTGCCGCAGATCGGCAAGCACTTTTGGCGGTGCGATCAAGAAACCAAGTCTCAGCCCGGCAAGTCCGAAGAACTTTCCGAACGAGCGCAAGACGATCAAACGCCGCCCTGCATCAACCTTGCCTAAAATGCTCCAGCCCGGATCGCAATCGGCAAAGGCTTCGTCCACGATCAGCCAACCGCCTTGCTGTTCCTGATGGTCCAGCAAGGCAAGCAATCTGTCGTGCGACAGGATACGCCCATCCGGGTTGTTGGGATTGCCGACGACCAGCACACTTGCCCGCTGCGGCAACTGCGCCAGATTTTGGATGCTTTCGGCCTGCGCAAATGCAGCGCGGTAAGTGCCATAGGCAAGCGGCTGGTGCAGTCCCGGCAGAGCGAGGCTTTGTCCAAGCTGGCGCAGGCCGGTTTCGCTTCCGGGCACTGCCGCACAAAGCGCTGGATCGCAGCCAAAGAATGCGGCGGCAGCGTATTCCAGCGATGCAAGCGCATCGGGATCGGGCAAAGCGCGCCAGTCAACGACCACGTCCGCGCCGGGGTGCCAAGAGCGCGGGTTGATCCCGGTAGAAAGATCGAGCCAGTCGGCTGGCTCGCCGCCGAACCGGGCGCAAGCCGCAGAAAGACGGCCCCCGTGATATGTGAAACCGGCGCTCATCAGGCTATGACCAGCATGACAAGCGCTGCTGTCTCGACAAGTTCGACACCCGCGCCATGGCCGTCCCCCGATATGCCACCAATGCGCGCCCGCAGCCACGGTGCCCAAAGTGGGATCACCATCAAGGCAGCAAGCAACGACGGGCAGGCAAAGCCAGCACAAAGGCTCCATACCGCAAGCCAGCAGGCGAACACCGGCCAGTTGGCCCCACGCCGGAACAAGGTGCCAAACCCTGCATGAAGTGGCGGCAGCATCAGCGCCCATGCGATCGGACCGATGCGTGCAAGGACCGGAACGAACAGCAGCAACAGCGGGCTTCCGCGCTGTAGCGCCAGATCGAGCAGCACGAACTTTGCGAGAATTTGCAAGGCAATAGCGGTGACGCCGAAGCTGCCGATATGCGGATCGGCCAGCACCTCGCTGATGCGGGAACGATCAGCATGGGCCGCACCGGTTGCATCGGCAATATCGCCCAGCCCGTCCAGATGCAGCGCCCCGGTCATGGCGACCCAAGCGATTAGACCAAAAAGCGCACCCAATGCGGAACCATGCATGGCCCCCGTTGCCGCTGCGCCCGCCACGCCTGCGCCAACCGCAAATCCTGCTAGCGGAAACCAGCGGATCGCGTTGCCGAAATCGCGATCGCTTGCCGCAATTGCTGGCAACGGCAGGCGCGTCATAAATTGCAAGGCCAGCAGCAGGGGCTTCATGGAACGGATTTTCCACGCAAGGCGATGATCTGCCCGCCCACCTGCCCGTCACCGGACCAGATGCGCAGCGACAGCAGCGCGCCATAAGGCAGATCGAACGCCCAAACCTGCCGATGATCCAGCCCGGTCACGACCGATACGGCGGCCCGCATTGCCCCGCCGTGTGTCACTGCCAAACCATCATCTTCAAGATCGGTCAGCGCTTCGGCAACGCGGCTTTGCAGTGTGGACCAGCTTTCCCCGCCCGGCGGCGGGTAGGCATCGGGATCATCCCAGAACAGGGCCAAGGCATCGGATGGCACGCTTTGCGGGGCTAGGCCGTCCCATGCACCGAAATCGAGTTCCCGCCAGCGTCGGTCGACGAAAAGCGCTACGGCGCGGGCCATAGCAAGTGTTTCTGCCCCCGCCAGCGCACGGTGCAAGTCCGAGCTTGTGATGCTGCGGATTACCAAGTCGTTCGGCACGGCGCCATGCAATCCACCTGCCGGATCGCATGGCGGTTCGTCACCATGCCCTAACAGAAGGCCCTCTCGGCGGGGCGGGCCATGCCGCAGCAGGTGAACGACTTTGTGGCTCAAAGCGCCTGCTCCACCGCAGCCTCGGCAAATGTTGCCATACCGTTATGGGCAGCCAGTGCAGCTTTCACGATATGCACCGCCACCGCCGCGCCAGAACCTTCACCCAGTCGCATGTTCAAACGGAGCAATGGCTCCAGCCCGAACCGTTCCAAAAGCCGGGCATGGGCCTGTTCGGCTGAACAATGCCCCGCAAGGCAATGCGCGGCAAATGCAGGCTGAGCGGCAATGAACGGTGCAATTGCTGCGCAGCAAATGAACCCGTCAAGCAGCACCGGAACACGATAAATCCGGGCGGCAAGGATTGCGCCTGCCATTGCCGCAATTTCCCGCCCGCCCAGCCGACGCAATATCTCAATCGGGGAATGGCAGTGCGGACCATGCAAGGCGATGGCGCGATCCACTGCGTCGATTTTGCGAGCGATACCTGCATCATTAACGCCGCTGCCGCGCCCGCACCAGTCCGCCGCATTGCCACCGAAGGCTTGCAGACAGAGTGCTGCGGCAGGCGTGGTGTTGGCAATGCCCATCTCACCCACGAACAGAAGATCGGTTTGCGGGGTGACGACAGCCGCCCCTGCCGATAGCGCGGCAAGGCATTCATCGACAGTCATCGCAGGTTCGCAGGCAATGTCGCCAGTTGGCTTTTCCAGATCGAGCGCAACCACGCAAAGCTGCGCACCGCAGGCTTGGGCAAGCTGGTTGATCGCTGCACCTCCAGCCAGGAAGTTGCCCACCATCTGGGCAGTGACCTCGGCAGGAAAGGCGCTGACACCGCGCGCAGCAACCCCATGGTTTCCTGCAAAGACCGCCGCCCGGATCGTGTGCAGTGCGGGACGCGGATTTCCCTGCCATCCCGCCATGAACAGGGCAATTTCCTCAAGCCTGCCCAACGAACCGGCGGGCTTGGTCAGCATGGCTTGCCGCTCGGTTGCAGCAGCAATTGCCGCCTCATCGGGCACCGGCAGGTTCTCCAACGCTCCATCAATGGTCGCGACGCTATCAAACAGCATCATGTACAAACGAACCCTTCAGGCGGGGTACGGGTGATGAAGTGCCCCTTCACCCCGGCTGGCCATTCTCCATAAGGGACCACCCCTTCGGCACTGGCGGCGTGGCGTGCCGCATATTCGAGGATTGCGCGGGCCTCATCCTCGGCGGGTCGAAACCCGCCGAGGACATAACCGATCTTGCCCGGTGCGCGCACATGCACGGCGCAATGGCGCTGACAGGCAAACAGGCAGGCCATTTCCTGCACTTCGACTTGTGCCAGCGCAGGGTCGGCCCGTTGAACACGGCGCATAGCGTCTGCCAGCAAGGCACCGCCACGCCGCCCTTGTTCATCTTCGCGCTGTTCTGCCGAAACGCGGCAGGTGGAGCACACGACCACTGCCGGTCCGGGCGTTACTGCGCGCAGCATCAGAACCGGCTCCTCAGGCCCAGATAGACCGTGCGCCCCAGCGCGCCATAACCACCGGCGGTTTCGTAGCGCTTGTCTGCGAGGTTTTCGACACGGCCATTGAAGGTCAACTTCTCAGCCACGCGCCACTGCGCGCGCAAGTCGAGCAGCCAGTAATCCGGCAACACCGTCGCGCTGCTTGCGCGATCGAAGGTTCTGCCAGCATAGCGCGCGGCAAGGCTGGCCCGCAGGCCCTGTGGCAGCTCGAACCCGCCCTCGATGTTGGCCAGATGGCGTGGCACACGGGCCAGTTGCCGCCCAAGATCGCTGCTGCCAGGCGAGCGGTCTTCCGCCACAATCCAGCTATAGTTGCCGTTAGCAAACACCACGCCAAGCTGCGCACGCGCGGCCAGTTCCAATCCCTTGGCATGGGCTTTGCGCACATTGGCGTAATAGCCAAAGCGGCTGGTCGTGGTGCCCGGAATGAAGCAGGTGGCCGGCAATGTACCGGTGGTGGGGCAATAGGCAAAGTCGATCAGGTTGTCGGTATCGCGTTCGAACCATGTGGCCGACGCATGCAGCACGTCGCCCAGGGCGTGTTCAGCCCCCACTGACCAGCCCCTGGCCTTCTCAGGTTGCAGCGCGGCAGAACCGTAAATGCTGAAAAGCTGATAGAGCGAGGGCGCCTTGAACCCTTCGTCATAACTGGCGCGCAACACTGTGCGACCACCATTCGGCGTGAACACTGCGCCGCCTGAAAACACCGTGCTTCCGCCATACCGCGACTGGTCATCGTGCCGCACGCCGCCGTTGATCGTCAGCCCCGCCAGCGGAGTTACCCGCAACTGGCCATAAACGCTGTTGGTGTCAGCCGCATTGGGCACCAACGCATAAGCTGCCGTGCTGTTCGATGGCGATGCACTGGTCATGCGCTGTTCCTCACGCTCGGCTCCGAAATCTGCCTGCACGCCGTCCGAAATGTGCAACGACCCCTGATATTCAAACCGACGGACACGGCCATGCGCATCGAAGTTCAGTGGGCGGACAGAGCGGGCGGGATCGTAATTCTCGCGGTCGGTTTCGGTCTGAAGCACGGCAAGGCGGTTGGTTAGTCGACCGTCCAGCAGCACCAGATTCAGGCCAGCATAGCCTGTCCATTCACTGGTCAGGCCATAGGCACGCGAATCCCCCGATGTGCCGTCAAACTCATTGCGGGCATCGGCCCAGTATCCGCGCAGATCGAGCGATAGACTGGATGTCAGCTTGAACGTGGCCGTACCGCTGGCCGAAGTGCGGCGGTATCCGTCGGCTTCGGTCCCGTTGCTGCGCGCGGAAATGCCATCGGTGGTAAAGACCGACCCTGCGACCCGCCAGTCAACCAGCGATCCAGTGCCACCAATGCCGCCGCGCGCATTGACTGTTTCATGCGTGCCCGCTTCCACTGCCATGCTGCCTTCAAGCGGCTGTTCTGCACGGCGGGTCAGCACGTTTACCACGCCGCCGATAGCATCGCTGCCCCACAGGATCGATTGTGGCCCCCGCAGGATTTCTACCCGCTCGATATCGTCAAGCAGCAAATTGGAAAATGAATAGCCGCCGCCTGTGGCGGAAGGATCGGAAATACGCACACCATCGATCACCATAACCGCCTGCGAGGAATCAGCGCCGCGGATCCGCAGCGACGTTGCCGTGCCAAGGCCGCCATTGCGCGTCAGGCTGATCCCGGGCGTGCGCAACAGAAGGTCGGTCAGCGCAATCGGCTGCTGCTGGCGGATGGCGGCTTCGTCAAGCACGGTAACGGTGGCGGATACGCGGTCCTGTTCCACCGGGCTGCGCAGCGCGGTAACGACGATGGAACTGCCAAGCGAACTGTCAGGTGCCTCCCCCGGCACCATCTCTTCGGCAAAGCAGGGCGCGACCGACAAAGTGGTCAAGATAGACGCGGTCAGAATGCGGGTGGATACGGCGGAATAAAAGGTAGGGCGCATGATGCGGCTCCCTCAGATACGAACGGCATGGACCTGCCGCTCCGACCCGCGAAGAAAGCGCGCACAAACGCCTGCGTCTTTGGCAGACGCGACGAGACGACGCTTCCCGCGCGGGACTTCCCGGCAGGCAGTGGCTGTCGTTGCGCGAGGGGTTGTCCCGACCTTGCGGACGGGAACCTCGAACGTCCGGTGCACCCTGCCCGAACGAAGAACGACCGCGTCAGGCAGGTCTCCTGGCTCACGGGTCAATGCCGGTCCGGCCGCCTTCTCAGGACGGTGAAGTCCCAATGGCGTGTTGGCCGGTCGGCTCGCCGCTTACAGTTGCAGGGGCAGCCGGGGTTTCGCACCCCGTTCCCTTTTGATCCCCTTCCGGGGAACCTGTCGCAGCGCCGCCGGTAGCCGCGCAATTCGCCCGCTGCAAGTGCGAATACTTGCACAGATCAAAGACGTGGCTTATCAGGCAATCCGTAACGGGTGCCCGAAAGGGCTTAATCGGGAAGTCCGGGCGGCGGCAAAAACCGCTCAATCCGGCACTGCTCCCGCAACTGTAACCGGTGAGCGCATCGCCATCATGCCATTGGGGCCTCGGCCTTGAGAAGGCGGCGAAAAGCGCATCGATCCGGCAAGTCAGGAAACCGGCCCGTTGCCGTCGTTTCTCTGCGCGGGCGGGATGTACCGGGCGGACGAGGGCTTTTCCCTTGGCGGACGACATGTGTGCGTTGTTGCCGAAGGGAGCCTGTGATGACCAGCATCTGACATCACCCTACCGCCCCGCATCTTGCGGTGCGCAAAGGCTCCCCTGCGCTTCCTTCCGGGGCCGCTTCACAACATTGACCCCCCTTTTTTCAGGAGACCGCCAATGGTCCGTCCGATGATACCCCCTGCCCGCTTTACCCCCACTGCCCGGTTCGAACTTGCCGTGCTTGGCCTGCTGGCATTTGTCATGCTGGTCACTCGTACTCATTCACTCAGCAATGTCCTGCATTTACCCGACACCAGCCTTGCCAGCTTCTTTGTGCTTGGCTTTCTTGTGCGCAAGCCAGCTGCTTTTGCAGGCCTGTTCCTGCTGGGCTTTGCCATCGACGTGACGGTGATCGGCTGGTTTGGCCAGTCGGACTTCTGTTTTACGCCTGCCTACTGGATGCTGGTTCCCGCCTATGGCGTCATGTGGTTCGCGGGCCGCTTTGGCGCGGAAAAGCTGGGGATGCGCGCTTCTGCCCTGCCCGCGCTGACCGTGCTGCTGATCATCGCAACACTGGTGTCCCAGATCTTCTCCAGCGGCGGGTTCTACTTCCTTGGCGGGCGCTTTGCCGAACCGACCATTGCCGGTTTCACGCCACGCCTAGCCCGATATTTCCCACCGACGCTTTACGCGACGCTGCTGTGGAGCGGAGCCGCGGCTGCCATCGTTGCCATCCTTTCGTTTGCCCGTCCGCAAATGCGTGCGGAAAACCGCAAGTGAGCACCATCAACGAAGATGCGCACCGGGAACGGACGCGCAAACACAAGGCGGTGGTCGATGCAAAGATCGCCGCCGCCACACGCGACAAGGGACTGTTGCTGGTGCTGACCGGCAACGGCAAAGGCAAGTCCTCCAGCGCATTCGGCATGGTTGCGCGCACGCTCGGCTATGGCCGCAAGGCAGCAGTGTTCCAGTTCATCAAGGGAGCCGAGAACGTGGGGGAACGGGCGTTCTTCTCAGGTCATCCCGACGTGATCTGGGAAAAGTGCGGCGAAGGCTTCACCTGGGAAACGCAGGATCGAGCGCGCGACATAGCTGCAGCACGCGCCGGGTGGGAAAAGGCAAAGGCGGCCCTTGCCGATCCGGCAATCAGCCTCGTCGTGCTGGATGAACTGACATACCTTGTCACCTACCGCTATCTGGGGCTGGACGAGATCATGCCCGCAATCGCAGCACGGCCGGAAATGCAGCACGTCGTCATCACCGGACGCGCCGCTGATGATGCGTTGGTTGCATCTGCCGATACAGTCAGCGCCATCCGCGATGTGAAGCACGCCTTCCGCGATGGCATCCGTGCGCAGGAAGGAATCGACCGATGAGCGCAGCTTCATGCCCGGCGCTGATGGTCAGCGCGCCGGCATCTGGACAAGGCAAGACCATGGTTACCGCCGCACTCGCCCGTCGGCACCGGCAGGCAGGGCGGCGGGTCCGAGTGTTCAAATGTGGCCCGGACTTCCTTGATCCGATGATCCTCGAAAAGGCAAGCGGCTCGCCCGTTCACCAGTTGGACCTGTTCATGTGTGGCGAAGCCGAATGTCGCCGCCTGCTGCACCACGCTGCGCAAGCGGCCGATCTCATTCTGATCGAAGGCGTCATGGGACTGTTCGATGGAAACCCCTCTGCCGCAGACCTCGCCGCCCACTTCAATGTGCCGGTGCTTACCGTGATCGACGGCAGCGCCATGGCGCAAACCTTTGGCGCACTGGCGCATGGCCTTGCCACCTACCGCCCAGATGTCCGCGTTGCCGCGGCTCTGGGCAACCGGGTACGCAGCGAAAGGCATGCCGAAATGCTGGCAAAGAGCCTCCCTTCGGGCCTGCGGTGGCTTGGCGTTCTGCCACCTGACAGCGACTTCGCGCTACCTGAACGCCACCTGGGCCTCGTCCAGGCAGACGAAATCGCCGATCTCGATCAGCGCATAGACCGTGCCGCCATGCACCTTTCGCCCTCTGCGCTCTGGCTGCCAGATCCGGTGGTATTTCCGCAAGAAGCGACGGAGAATCTGCCGCAGCATCTGACAGGGAAACGCATCGCCGTTGCCAGAGACAGAGCGTTCAGCTTCATCTACCCTGCAAACCTTGCCTGCCTTAAGGCCATGGGCGCGGAACTGGCATTCTTCTCGCCCCTTGCCGACACCGCCCTGCCTGAATGCGATGCCATCTGGTTGCCGGGTGGATATCCGGAACTGCATATGCGGCAATTGGTGGAAAACCGAGCCATTGCGCAGGCGATTCACACCCATCACGCAGAGAAGAAGCCTGTTCTGGCAGAATGCGGTGGCCTGCTTTACTGCCTTGAAACGCTGGACAACGGCAAAGGCGAACGCGCGCCAATGCTGGGCCTGATGGCAGGAGGCGCAACCGTGCAATCCCGCCTGACCGCGCTAGGCCTGCAATCGCTGGACCTGCCTGAGGGTGTGCTGCGGGGGCACACCTTTCACTACTCCCGACTGGAAACCCCGCTCGCCCCGCACGCTGTCGCGACCAACCCCAACAATGGCCCCGGCGAAGCCCTGTTTCGTAACGGCTCACTCTGGGCCAGCTACATCCACAGCTATTTCCCCTCGGCTCCGGACGCGGTGGCGAGCCTATTGAGCGGGTCCGGCATTCAGTAAATCAAGGATGTGATGGTGCGCCCAAGATGATGAAGAAGAGAACTGGATGATAATCGCTTGAGGAACAAAGCGTAAGTCCTTCTGGTCGGTTGGATGTCCGGAATTGGGGAACTCCGGAAAGGCAGCTTAAAATCGGCAACAAAGGGATAGGTGCCATATTGGCGTGCGACGCCGACGGTGGCTGTCCACCAACTCACCCCCTTCCGATGAGGCACCGCGAACGTCGTGTTATGCCGGGACCGGGCGGTTCCGCGCACTTCGATCTTGCGTTCGTTGCAACCTACAACCCTGTACTGGGCGGCACATTGGGAGCTACCGTCCATTCCGGCGGCAATCCGAGAGACAATTGCGCCTGAGCTTCACTCTATGCTTGAAATTCTCCGCACCATCCCGTCGCTTTTGGTGAGAACGTAGATCTCACCGCTGCTATCGGTGGCGAGGCGCATGTCGATCCTGAAGGGGCGAGGCGGCGTTGGCCGTTCACCGTTTGCGGCGGTCGACAATGGTGCAGCCAGCGTAGCTGGCGTGCGGGCTGCCATCTTTTGCTGCACCAGCATGGCCAGGTCGGTCTTGATTTCGCCGAACTTTGCCAGCGTTGCGGGATCACCGTCGGTTGCCGCCTCTAGATCCGCCATTGTGGCGTGAAAGATGCGCCCGCTGGTGATGTCGCCGAACACGATGGAACCGTTCAACCTTGGCCAACGCTTGCCGCGATAGACGAACCCGTTGGCGATGGCGTTACCCTCGACGGTGGTCTTGTATGCCAGTGCTGAATCGCGGAGTGGCGCGCGCTGGTCCAGGACCACCGTATCGGAAACACGCAGTGGCAAGGTGTTGTCCGCAGGCACCGAACCATAGACCGGGCTCAGGGCCTTGAACTCAGGCCCTTCGCGCAAGGGATAGCCAAAGTTGGCACCCCGGCCGACAATGTTGATGGTTTCATAGCGGGGTCCGGGCGCTGAACCGTTAGACCCGATCACAAAAGCCAGCAGCTTGCTGCCATCCCATGCCATTCGATGAGGGTTGCGCATCCCCGTTGCCCAGATTTCCGGGCGAGCGCCGGGAATCAAGACGAATGGATTGTCGCGCGGTATGCGATACTGCCCGTTGTCGCTGACCTTGCTGGTCGCAACATGCTCGTTCAAATCCGGCACAATGCGAATGATCTTGCCGCCAAAGTGATCGAGCCGCTGCGGATTGAGGCGGCGTACATCCGATTGTTCGCCAGTGCCGCCGTCACCGGTCGTGATATAGAGCACTCGCCAATCGGGATCGCCACGCCGCGCCGACGGATTGAAACCGAGATCGTTGGTCGGATGGATGCTGTTCAGCAATTGCACGCGCAGCACTTCACGCAGCTTTCCCTGAAAGCGGCTGTCGCGGATGTTGCTGTCCGTCCATTCGAGAACGACCGCCTCACGCATCAACAGCGCTGGTCCAGACGGTGTTGCAACGCCTGTGGTCAACTGGTGCCCTGAAAGATCGAGCCCGTCGATCACCCCGGTCTTTGGCGACGCAAGCGCAGCGCTCGTCCTGTCTTCCATATGGATTGTGTAGAACTTGCCATTACGCTGATAATCGGGATCGAACGTGGCGGCGAGCAGGCCGCTGGCAAAACTGGCCTCTGCGACAAAACGCGGGAACAGACCGCTGGCAGTGCCCGACCCATTGAAGTCAATGTAGGGGGTGACCTTTTGTGTCCGCTTGTCCACCAGATACAACGGACCAGAGGCGTCGCCGATCAGAAGACGGCCTCGTCCCGGCTCTTCGACAAGGAAGTTGATCCGCGCAACTTGCGACCGAGCATCCTTGACCGCGAAATTGCCGGTAACCGGCATGGCAATGTAGTCTGCAAGTCCGGCCTTCAAGGCAGGTTTGGTGTGCCAGGCCGAAGCTATAGCTGGTTGAAGGGGGGCAACGTCCGCGCCGGGCGATTGTTCGGCCTTGCCGAAATTGGTTGTCAGGTAACCAAGTATGCTGGCTTTCTCGTCCGCTGTCATCACAGCGCCGAGGGTGACCATCCTGTCGACCGTGACCCGCCAATCCTGCGCGGATCGGGGCTGGGAGAGAACGTCGGACGCGCTGTGGCAAAGGCTGCACTTTGCGAAGAACTCGGCACGTCCCGCGCCGTCTGGCAAGGTCACGCCCGCCTGCGCCGACGCCGGTAGTTGCCCGATCTGGAAAATCGCGGCCACTCCGATGGCAGCGGCTCCAAGACCTATCTTTTGACGCAGGCTCATGGTTTACTTCCTTCGAGTTTTCGCACGTGTCCAGGCATCCGTTTCATTCGCATCGGGGTGCACGTCCCCTCCATGATGCTGGGGCGTCCGAAGCCTATCGGGCAATGACCTTCCCTTCGGACAGTTCAGTCGCATCGATCCTTGCCCGTTCGGGATCAGGCCCGCCGCGCATCGCACCATCGTTTGCCATGTCGAGAATTTCGTTACCCGCCACGGTGAAGCGCGGCCAATTTGCCAATCCCGAACCGTTGGGATTTCCGTCGCGCGCGAAATTCGCCCAATAGCTGTTCATCATGCGCACAACCGATGCATCGCGCTCGGTCAGGCTGGTGCCGAGGCGGTTGCCCAGTGTGCCGAACACATATTCTATCTCCGACGCGTGGGGCGCACCGGCGGTCAGCTTGTCCTTCAGGCTGTCCGCCACATAGGAGAAACGGTAGAGGTAGGCAGGTGTCCCGCGTTGCACAAAGGCTCGGGCGGTGAGCCGGGCCGGTTCCGCCCAGACGCGATCGGTGGTCACATTGGTCAGCAGCGTGGCAAAGTCAGCCTTGCCATCGGGGTCGTAGGCCGCCATCGCCGCTGCCTTGCCTTTGCCGAAGCTGTCGAACAATTCCTGCTTGTTCTTGGCAGCAAGAAAGCCACCTGGCATTTCGGCGCTGTTTGAACCAATCATCAGGGGAACGTGTGCCTGCCGCCCGGCGCGATAGGCACTTTCTGCGGTCTCGGTCACGACCCTGCCGTCAAGCATGGGCCCGGCATACGTGCGTGGCGCCTCTGGCCCACCTGCTGTCTCCTTGCCGCCGTCCAGCACCTGTTCTGCCGAAAGCGCACGCAATTTTGCCAGCGCCGCAGCATCGGTTCCTTCGATGCCGTGGCGCTTGGCGAAGTTCAGGCCGATCGTTTCAGCCGATACGGGATAATTCGCGTCGGCGTTGTCGGCCTTCAGCGGGCGCGCCGTCAGCGTGCCATCACGACCGCCGCCGGATTCGATGATAGCCTTGTGGAACAGCCCCTTCGCCTTGGGCGAGGTCAGCAGATTGTGGACCGACACGCCGCCTGCGGATTCGCCAAAGATGGTGACATTGCCCGGATCGCCCCCGAACTTGCCGATATTGGCCTTGACCCATTTGAGCGCGGCAATCTGGTCCATGAAGGCAAAGTTGCCTGTACCCTCGCCCGGGTGGTCCTTGCCCAGCCCCGGAAACGCGAAGAAGCCGAAACGGCCCAAGCGGTAGTTCGGCGATACGAGGATCACATCCTGCCGAGCAAACTGCGTGCCATCATAAGATGGTTGCGCCCCGCTGCCAAAAAGGAACGCGCCGCCATAGATCCAGACCATCACCGGCAGCTTCTTGCCCGGCGCGATTGCGGCAGGACGCCAGACATTGATGAACAGGCAGTCCTCCGATGTGCCCACCGGATTGGGCGGTCCGGCGAAGGGCGTAGCAACCTGAACGCAATCCGCGCCAAAGCGCGTTGCATCGCGCACGCCCTGCCACGGGTTGACCGGTTGCGGCGCGCGCCAGCGCAGACCGCCGACCGGGGCTGCGGCAAACGGAATACCCTTGAATGCCGTCACGCCTGCGTCGGTTGTTCCCCGGACCGCGCCAGATTGCAGTGTCACGGTCTGGGCGGTCGCCGTGCCGGCCAGCAGTCCGGCAAACGCTGCACCAAGGATCAGCATTTTCATGCTCGATACCCGCGCCATCAGCCCAGCTTCTTTCGTGTCAAGAACGAGGACATTACATCGGCCACTTCCAGATTGTTCAGGTCCGAAAAGGGAAAGTGGGTGTTTCCGCGAATGCCGATTTCTGGGAGGTGGATCACGGTCACGTCGCCGCCCCTGCGGTTCACTGCATCGCGCCACTGCCGTGCCATGATCATGCGCGCGCGCCACCCGTCCGCACCCGGGTTGGAATCGGGCTTGGCCGGGATGAAATCGCCATAGACGATCAGGATCGGAATTTTGGTAAGTTGCATGAACGCATCGAGCGGCGCGGCAATCGCCTCTACAGGCCCCGATGAACTTGGCACCGGTGCGGGCAGCTCGCCTTCAGGGAAGGGGAAGTTGCTGCCCGGTTCGAACGTGACGATTCCGCGCACGTTCCTGTTGTGCATCGCGGTCTGCCAGCCCAGCCCGCCACTGTGCGAATGGGTGACGAGCACGCCTTCACCGATCTTGTCGAACAGCTTGACGATGGCATCGGCCGTCAGCTTCAGGTCGAACGGCCCGGTGCTCGGCACCATCTGGCGGAAATACTGGTTCAACGTTTCGGGGTCGCGCGCAAACTGCACGCCGGGATTGTAGTTCGGCCACACGCCAACGCGGAATGTGTTGAACCAGCGCTGATCATCGGGCGTGGTGCTGATCGGGCTGGCCTGCGTCGTGCGCCCCGCACGCCCGCGCCGGGGCTGGTCGATCAGATAGACACTGTGCCCGCGCCGCAGGAAAATGTTCTGGAACCCCTCGCGGCCATCAGGCGTGGTCTCCCACGTTTTCGAAAACTGGCCGATGCCGTGCCACATCACCAGCGGCAGGGGCTTTGCGTTCACGGGCTTCTGGTAGGAGATATAGGCGTGATCGCCGTGGAGGGTCTGCCCGGTGGTTCCTTGTGCATACGTGTCAACCGTGCCTTCGGCGGTGACAACCGACCCGCCCACAGCAAAGCTTCCCTGCTCATCAATCATTAGCGGCTGACGCTTTGCCTGCTTGGTCAGCGGTGCTGCCGTTGCCGGCAGTGTCGCCAAAGCAGCCGATGTCGCGGAGCCTGCCAGCAGAGATCGCCGAGATAGGGAAAGATCGATCATTACAGCATCCTCACGCCATTGGATTCATCACCCCTGACCAATGCGACGCAGAGAGTGCTAATCCAAACTACATGAGATGCTATTGCGCCATTAGACGCCTAATTTGACTTGAGGTCATGACTCAGATCGATGAATTGCTTTGTCCGATCAAGGGCGATACCGCAAGTTTTCAAGCAGCAACTGAAACGCGGCCGTTGGCTGGCGGCGGCTGGGGTAGTAAAGGAAATAGCCGTCAAACGGCTCGCACCAGTCGTCCAGAATGCGCACGAGTGATCCGTCGGCCAGTTGCCGGCGCACGTGGTCTTCCAAGGAGAAGGCAATGCCATGCCCGGCCACCGCAGCATCGACCACCATATCCATGTCGTTGAGCACGAGGTGGCCATCGACTTTCACCCGGATCGAGCGGGAGCCTTGCTCGAATTCCCAGGCATAGAGTCCACCTGATGTGGCAAGGCGCAGATTGATGCACGAATGTCGCGTCAGCTCTTCGGGCGTCAGCGGTATGCCCCGGCCTGCAAGGTAGGACGGGGCCGCAAATGCGGCCATGCGCAATTGCGGGCCGATGCGCAGTGCAATCATGTCCTTGTCGAGGCTTTCCCCAAGCCGGACCCCTGCATCAAAACGACCGGCCACGATGTCGGTGAATCCGGCGTCAATGTTGATCTCGACCGTGATGTCAGGGTTGGCAACGGTCAGACGGTCGACTGCGGGCCAGATGATCGTGCGGGCGGCGTGAGCCGAACACGAAATCCGCACGGTTCCGGCAGGCCGTTCGCGCAGCGAGGTAAGCGAGGCCAGCTTGCTGTCTATCTGGCTGAACGCCGGGCGGAGCGTTTCGAGCAACTGTTCTCCCGCCTCGGTCGGTGCGACGCTGCGTGTTGTGCGAGTCAGCAACCTGAGACCCAGCTTCTCCTCAAGCCGGCGCACCGCATGGCTCAGCGCCGATTGCGAAATGCCAAGCTTTGCTGCGGCGCGGGTAAAGCTCTGCTCTTCCGCCACGACGGCGAACTTTGCCAGACCGCCAAGGTCTTCGCCATGCATGGCAATGCCGTCAGCCAGTTTCATGAATCGATCTCATAAGCTCAAGTGCTTTTGCCTGTCTAGTTGACCAATTCTGCGAATGCTATCTGAATGATACAGGCAGCTGAAACGCAGCCGTCGATCAAGGAATTGACCATGAAGACTCGTTTGCTCGGCTCGCTCGCCGTCTCGGAAATCGGCTTTGGCACGATGAGCTTTTCGTCATCGTATGGTGCCGCACCTGATGATGAAGAAGCAATCAAGGTCATTCGCGGCGCGCACGACCAAGGCGTGACGTTCTTTGACACAGCAGAAGCTTATGGTCCGTGGGCCAATGAAGTGCTCGTCGGCAAAGCGCTTGCGCCAATCCGCAACGATGTGGTGATCGCCACCAAGTTCGGATTCAATATCGAACGACCCAACGAATTGCATGGTATGGATCTGAACAGTCGGCCAGATCATATCGTGCAGGTTGTTGACGCCATGCTGCAGCGCCTTGGCACCGACTGGATCGACCTGCTCTACCAGCACCGCGTTGACCCGGCGGTGCCGATCGAAGACGTTGCAGGGGCGGTCAGGGATCTCGTCGCGGCAGGCAAGGTCAAGCATTTCGGACTGTCCGAAGCTTCGGCGGCCACCATCGCGCGGGCGCACGCGGTTCACCCCGTCACTGCGGTGCAGAGCGAATATTCGTTGTGGACGCGGGAACCCGAAGCCGACGTCCTGCCGTTGTGCGAAAAGCTCGGCATCGGCTTCGTGCCGTGGAGCCCACTGGGCGCAGGTTTTCTGACCGGCACCATTGATGCGCGCACTGAGTTGGAACCCGCCGATTTCCGCGCATGGTCCCCGCGCTTCACCACCGAAGCGCGCGATGCGAACCAGGCCGTGGTCGACCTTCTGCGCACCATTGCCGCTGAAAAGCGCGCAACGCCGGCGCAAGTGGCGATTGCATGGCTGCTTGCGCGCAAGCCATTCATCGTCCCGATCTTCGGCACCCGGCGCCTCGATCGCGTGGCGGAAAACCTCGGCGCAGCCGCAGTTGACCTTTCTGCTGACGATCTGGTCCGCATCGAAACGGCATTCGCACAGATCGAAGTGGTGGGTGAACGTCTGCCCGAGGCCGTGCTCAAGATGTCCTACCTCTGATTTGGCCTAACGGAGATCGCCCATCATGGTCGGATGCAATGCAAGACATGGCACAATCGCGGCAGCGATACTGGCTGCAGCAGCCATGATTCCCAAAACCACCCTTGCGCAAACGGCGGGTAGTTCGCCATCCCACCCACGCGCTTCGGGAGAACTGCAGCCGAGGCTGGCCCCCGGCATGGCCGAATACACCGACGATGTGCTGTTCGGCGATGTCTGGCTGAGGAAGGAGCTTTCCCCGCGGGACCGCAGTCTGATCACGATCACCACGCTCATCGGGTCCGGCCGCTCGGCACAGCTTCCCAACCATCTGAACCGCGCGCTGGACAATGGCCTTCAACCGGTCGAAGCTTCGGGTGTCCTGACCCATATGGCAGTCTATGCAGGCTGGCCGCTCGCCGTCGCGTCGCTTGAAGTTTATGACCGTGTCTACGCCGCGCGCGGCATAGGTCCGATCAGTCCCACGCCAGCACGCGATAGCGCCAGAGTGCCATCTGCCCCTTCAATCCGCCCGCCGGTTACATCCGGCATCGCCGCGATTGCGCCAAAGTTTGCCGAAGTGACCGACGCCGTTGTGCGGCAGAATCTGTGGCAGCGCACGGATCTTGCGCCACGTGACCGGAGCCTAGTTTCAATCTCCACCCTCGTTGCGATGGGCGAAATGGACGACCTTTCCGGGGAAATCGAAAGAGGCCGGGCCAATGGCTTGACCAGTGCGGAGATATCGGAAACGCTGGCGCATCTGGCATTCTACGTGGGCTGGCCAAGGGCAGAGCGTGCCGTCGCAATCGTCGCTGCAATGCCCGTCGCAAAACGCTGAAGGAGCAGATCATGGCTGTCCGGCTTGACGTGAACGGTTCGTCGCATGAGGTCGAAGCAGATCCCGCCAGCCCGCTGCTATGGGTCTTGCGCGATCACCTCAAACTGGTCGGTGCGAAATATGGATGCGGCATCGGCCAATGCGCTGCCTGCACCGTCATGATCGATGGCTCTCCCACATGGTCCTGCCAAATTACCGCGGGCGATGCGCAATCGGCGAAGATCACCACCATCGAAGGCCTGGCCGTTGGGGAAAACCTGAACGCCGTTCAGCAGGCGTGGATCGAGGAAGATGTTGCCCAGTGCGGCTATTGCCAGGCCGGGCAGATCCTCACTGCAACCGACCTTTTGCGCCGAATTCCAAACCCCAGCGATGCCGAGATCGACGCGGCGATGCAGCGCCACTTGTGTCGCTGCGGCACCTACATTCGCGTTCGCAAGGCCATTCACAATGCGGCGGCCAAGGTGGCGCAAGGAGCCAGGCTGTGACGATCACCGATTGGGACCCGCAAGGGCTTGAGCAAAAGTTCGCTCCAGCGCATGAACCGATGATCGGAGTATCGACCGACCTGTCTCGCCGGGGTTTCATCCGGCTTGCGGGCGGCGCAGGCATCGGCCTGATCCTGGCGATAGGATCAGAGCACCCCGCTGGGGCACAGGCCAACGCGCCCTTGCCCTTCGTGCCATCGGCCTATGTCCGCATAGCGCCTGACGGAAAAATCACGCTGTTCGCCAAAAATCCCGAAATCGGCCAAGGCGTCAAAACCTCTTTCGCCCTCATTCTGGCCGAGGAGCTTGACGCCGATTGGGCGGACGTGTCGGTTGAACAGTCGCCCGTTGATGCAACGCGCTATGGCCTGCAGTCAGCCGGCGGTTCGCGCTCTATTCCGACAAACTGGATGACGCTACGTCAGGCCGGCGCAGGCGCGCGGGCCATGTTGCTTGCGGCTGCAGCCAATCGCTGGAACGTGCCTGTGGCAGAGCTGACCACCACTGCAAGCACTGTTCGCCATGCCTCTAGCAACCGCAGCGCCGGTTATGGCGCGCTGGCTGATGCGGCGGCGCAGGTGCCGCTGCCCGACCCCGCTGCGCTCAAGCTCAAGAGCCGCGCTTCGTTTGCCCTGCTGGGCAAGCGGCATGGCGGTGTGGACAACCACAGGATCGTGACCGGTCAACCGCTGTTCGGCATAGATGTCGATGTGCCGGGCATGAAAATTGCCGTATTTCAGAAGTGCCCCCGGCGGTTCGGGCGGGTGAAATCTGCCAACCTGGCGCAGGTCAAGACAATGCCTGGCGTAATCGATGCGTTCGTCGTGCGTGGCACAGGCAAACCTGCTGAACTGCTGGATGGCGTTGCGATAGTCGCCAACGATACGTGGTCGGCGCTCAGCGCCAAACGCGCTCTTATCGTGGAATGGGACGAGGCCGACGCCTCGCGTGACGACTGGGACCAGATCACCGAGGTGGCCAAGGCTCTGGCTGCAGACACGTCCAGCGCCCAAGTGGTGCGAAGCAACGGCGATGTCGATGCCGCGATGGCCGGACTAAAACCGGTCAAGGCGTATTACACCTACAGTTTCGTGGCGCACGGTCAGCTCGAACCGATGAACTGCACCGCGTGGTTCAAACCCGCGCCCGATGGAGGCAGCGTCGAGTTCTGGGCTCCCACCCAAACGCCCACTGCTGGTCGTGTCATGGTGGCAACGCTTCTGGGGCTGCCGCTGGATCGCGTCACCGTGCATCAACAGCGCGTCGGCGGCGGTTTCGGGCGGCGCCTCAACAACGACTACATGGCCGAGGCTGCGTTCATTTCTCGTCAGGCAGGCGGTGTGCCGGTCAAGCTGATGTGGACGCGCGAGGACGATTTCGAGCATGATTTCGTGCGGTCAGGCGGTTTCATGACGTTCAAAGGAGCTTTGGACGCCAAAGGCAGGATTGCTGGATGGGATTCTCACCTCGTCCACTTCAACAGCCAGGGCAGCACATCCGTCACGGCAGCGAACTGGCAACCTGGTGAATTTCCAGCCAATCATCTTCCGGCCTATCGAGCATCGCAAACCAAAATTCCGATCAAGGTTCCCACTGGGTCCTGGCGAGCACCTGGAGCCAATACCGCAGGCTGGCTGGTTCAATGCTTCATCCATGAACTTGCCGTTGCAGCAGGGCGCGATCACGCTGAGTTTCTCGATGAGCTGATCGCTGGCAGCGCACAATCAGCCACCGCAAGCACTGAAGCGGCAAACAATTTTTCACGAGAACGTGCGCGGAGCGTGGTGCGCTCTGTGGTTGATCGATCCGGCTGGGGCAAAAGACGCTTGCCCAAAGGCCACGGACTTGGCCTTGCCTTCCACTATAGCCATCAAGGCCATGTTGCTGAAATCGTCGAAGTCAGCGTTGATGCTGAAAAGCGTGTCAAAGTCCACAAGGTGTGGGTGGTTGCCGATGTCGGACCAATTGTAAATCTGTCTGGCGCGGAAGCCCAGTGTCAGGGTGCAGTGATCGACGCTTTGAGCACGATGGCCTTGGAAGTGACGGTCAAAGGCGGCGAGATCGTGCAGAAGAACTTCGATCAATACCCCTTGGCGAGGATCAGCCACACGCCGCAGATCGACATACACTTCCTCGACACAGATTACCCGCCCACCGGCCTTGGCGAACCAGCCTTGCCACCGCTGGCACCGGCAGTCTGCAACGCAATATTCGCCGCATCGGGGCAAAGGATCCGCAGCTTGCCGATAGCTCGCGAAGGATACGCCTTCGTTGACTGATCGGTCTTGACCGAAGCGCTCGACGGCTTGCCATGAGTCGAAGCAGGCACCAATCGAGAGCTGCATCGGAGGATGAAAATGACTTTTATCCCGCACCTGACATCTTAACCTGCCGTTCCACAGCTTGGTCCGCCCCCCGATATCGCAAGAAGGGCTTTCGCAGTCCGATAAATGGCCGGTTCTGGGATATACAGACGTTTCTAGAAGCAAAGACGAGCGTCTAGCCCCAACCCAAGTCTTTCCGCCATTTCTAGAATGTGCTGAACGAAGTGCAGAAATCGATCACGTCAAATTGAAGCGCAAATGTCTGGGCATAGGGCGGTCCCGGAACGGTTTGGGTTTCAGATGCTATGACGGGTGGTGTCGCGTGCCGCCCAGCAGCCTGAGCATCCGATCAGCGATCTCGCGCTCACCCATAACCACAGCATTGGCACCATGTTCACGCAGATGCGCTACCTGTGCATCAGAGTGAGCCCGTGCGATGACCTCTAAAGCATTATTCAGTCCACGGGCCTTCTGCGCGAGACCTCCTGCTTCGAACCCTTCCGGTATGGCAATGACAAGCCTTGCCGCCTCCCTAATCCCCGCCTCCTCCAAGGTTGAAGTGCTCGCCGCATTTCCCATCACTACTTGGTATCCCTCCAGACGGGCCAAGTGTGCAATATCCCTCTGTTCCTCGATGATGACCAGCGCGCGGCCAGCTTTTCGAGCTCCGGCAGCCACCAGTTTCCCGACGCGGCCATACCCCACTAGAATCAGGTGCTCGCACCGTTCGGCTTCACGAGCTTCTTTGCTTTCCTCCTCCTGACTGGCCGTTGCCTTGCCGGCTCGTTCGATTGATCCCGATGCCAGCGAGAAGAGCACGGGATTTGCCAGGATCGAAATGATGGCCCCGCCGAGGATCAGATCTTGGGCTTCTTGGGGGATAAGCCCAAGGCCAGTGCCCAATCCGGCCAAGATAAATGAAAACTCGCCGATCTGCGCAAGGCTGGCCGAAACGACGAGCGCCGTGCGATTGGGATGACCAAATGCCTTGACGATTAGATAGGCGGCAAACGACTTGCCGAAGAGAATGATGGCAACTGTCGCCATCAGCGGCAGGGGCTGTTCAACCACGACGGCGGGATCGAACAGCATGCCGACGGACACGAAGAACAGCACGGCAAATGCATCGCGCAGCGGTAGCGTCTCTTCAGCCGCGCGCTTACTGAGTGGTGTTTCACCGAGAATCATGCCTGCAAAGAAGGCACCCAGAGCAAACGAAACATCAAATATGAAGGCAGATCCGAACGCCACTCCAAGCGCGATCGCAAGAACAGCCAGTCGGAACAGCTCTCGCGAGCCTGAATGGGCAGCCCAGTGCAGGACCGCAGGGATAAGTCGCTTGCCGACAACCAGCATTACCAAGACAAAGCCAACCACCTTCAGGCCAGCCTGGCCGAGTGTGTAAGCCACGGCGGTGCCTGTCACTTCACCGCTTTGCCCGATACTTGCCAAGACCGGCAGGAGCACAATAACAATGACCATCACAAGGTCTTCGACAATTAGCCAGCCAATTGCGATCCTGCCTTGTTCCGTCTCGACTAACTTATGGTCCTGCAGGCCACGAAGCAGCACCACTGTGCTTGCCACTGAAAGCGACAGGCCAAACACCAGGCCAGTGACAATTGACCATCCTAGGTTCCATGACAAAAGCGTGCCCAGGAGAGTGGCTGCTGCGATTTGAACGATGGCACCAGGGACTGCGATGTTTTTCACTGCCAGAAGATCGCGCAAGGAAAAATGAAGCCCGACCCCGAACATCAAAAGAATGACGCCCAGTTCTGCCAATTCATTGGCGAGCGCTGAGTCCGCAACGAAACCAGGGGTAAAGGGGCCAATGAGAACGCCTGCTAAAAGATATCCAACGAGGGGAGATATCTTCAGGCGGTGCGCCAGAGCCCCCATCATGAAAGCGACAACCAACCCGGCAACGATCGTGCCAATGAGTGGAGTATGGTGAGGCATCGGTGTGTTCCTGACGAAAGTGCGCGCGCAAGCGCCTTGGGAGGTGATGCCGCTATATTCCGCCTAGCATCAACGCCGTTGCCGCTGCGGCAACCAGCATTCCCAGGCTGGCAGACCAGAACAGCCTAATGCCTTGCAAACGATCGAGTTGGTCCGCTTTCAATGATATGTAGGCACGCTTGAGATCCGAAGAGCGCATAATTCGGGCCATATCGCCAATGCCCGCTTCTTTCTCGAACCATTCAATAAGCTCGCTAATGGCATCAGGTTCTATGTCGGGATAACTTGCCAAAGTCGTCTCGATGTATCTCCGCCGCTGTTCGCCCTGTGCGCGTCGCGCGTTACTGGACATGATCTGTCTCCTGAATCGAAGGATGTAGTGCGCGGTTCGTCGCGCACGATGCGATCGATTCAGGCCGGAGGAGGCCCACGCGGCGCTTGGGATCGTCCTTGGCGGCGGATTGTATCGCGCGGTCCAGTGTTCAGACTTTGACGTCGGTTGATAATGATAAACAGGGTTACGCACAGGGTGAGAGCAGCCGTTGCAGGAAGCAGCAGCGGTTCAGGCAATTTTGCAGATTGATGGACTGCAACCGTGCGGGATGTGGCGATGGCCACATCTGAGGTTGCCATACTAAAAGCAGACCCGGATTTGCGCTGCAGCGACTCCGCTGGCTCACTGGAGTGCACACCGATCATTGTCAGCAGCAATCCTGCAAGCAAACGCACGATCAAGCTGTGCCAGCGGGTTCGTGTCCAAATCATCTCAAGTCGCAATAAACCTCATAATGTTCAGTGACTACACGACCACATGGGCGTTTCGTTCCGTATTAAAACGTTGCTGGCTCAGGGGGATAGATTGCGGCGACTACGAGGTGCCTGACCTGGTCACCATCTACCCTCCAATGCAGGATGAACGAAGGGCGGAAATCGATCACGTCACGTCAAGCTAGGACCCGCGATTTCTGCCAGACCATCCCCGCCCTGCCAGCCAGACAGGGGCCACAGAGACGATGGGAGCCTTCGAAGGAGTGCGACATGCAACCTATGCCCCTGCCCCTCAGAAAGGATCATAGTGAATGCCGGCCGACACCCCAGCCGACCGGCTCTCTCGCCTCACTTCCTGATTCGAGACCTGATTTGCAGGGCGGTGCGGTAGTCACCCGCAACCCAGCCACATGCACTTGTGGTCTCACTCATCCACAAACGCCCCCCGTGGGGCAGTGCGGCCTGCAGCGCAGCGAACAACTCTTCGCCGTCGCAGAGTATCGAGACGACCCAGGCGCTGGACTGCACCTTCAGCACATCAGGGAAGGCGCTAAGGCATTCCGCGATTGGGCGCAGATCATGCCCGGTCCGGCTCAGGTCTACCGAGACGA